>JBBRCA010000001.1:0-75202 GCA_038205325.1 Terriglobales bacterium
TGCGTCGGAGATGCTGCCGTCGCCGCTGTGCAGCATGAGCGCGGTGCGGGCACCGGGTGAATCGGAGGGGATCAACCAACCACTCAGTTGGGGCGTGCCCGTGGCATCGACTCCGAAGCGGACGCTTTCAAACTGCATTCCGAGGGCTGCGGGCGTTTGCGTGACCGCGCGCGAAGGGTGCAGCACGAATTGCCATTGGCCCTGGTAGAAGAGGAAGCACAAGGTCGCGTAGGCGCATAGGAGCGCGACGCCTAATGTGGCCGCGCCGGCTTTCAGGAGCCAGCGTGGATCGACGATTTCGAATTGACCCTGTGGGCGTGGAGGAGAGGGTTGGGGCGCGCGTTTTGCCATGCTTAACCTCCAGCATCTCATGTCTACGGAAACGCTGAAGAAGGCCTTCGGAACGCCAATTGCCCGGTCAGCGCATGCTAGTATGCAGTTGGCTTGAAGGGTCGGGCCGAAAAGGAGAAATCATGACATTTAAGCGCTTGCTTATGCTTCTTGTCGCGGCCGTAACCCTGGTTGGAACGGTGACACCGATAACGGCCCAGGACCGGGACGGCCGGCACGTCGAACAGAGGTATCGCGGCAACCGTCATTATTACCGTCATCATCGTCGTCTTCACCGCCATTGCTGGTATCGGAACGGACGTCGTCATTGCCGCGTGTATTAGTTGCGTGGCGCGCACGCGATAAGCCCGGCTTAGGCTGGGCTTGTTTTTGGTCCTCTATCTCGCCTGATAGAATCGAAGAAATCGGCTCCCGATTCGTATTCCGGAGAGACAATGCAAGCAGTTCTGGCGCTCGAAGACGGGCGCATTTTTCGAGGAAAAGCGTTTGGCGCAGCGGCTGAACGTGTCGGCGAAGTTGTGTTCAATACTTCGCTCACCGGCTATCAGGAGATCTTTACCGATCCCTCGTACGCCGGGCAGATCGTCGTTTTGACCAACCCCCACATTGGGAATTA
Source organism: Terriglobales bacterium (assembly GCA_038205325.1). GTDB lineage: Bacteria > Acidobacteriota > Terriglobia > Terriglobales > Acidobacteriaceae > Granulicella. The sequence continues at coordinate 968 of JBBRCA010000001.1, forward strand.
CGGTACGAGCCCTTCGGACGCTGAGGCCTCGCGGCCTTACATCGAAGGTCTGGTCACGCGGGAGTTCTCGCCGGTGAGTTCCAACTGGCGTTCGACCGAGGTTGTGGACGAGTACCTTGAACGCAGCGGCGTGCCCGTGATCGCAGAGATCGATACGCGCGCCGTGGTGCGGCATTTGCGCGCGAACGGCGTGATGCGGGGCGTCCTCTCGACGGCGGTCGCAGATACAGACGCGCTGGTTGCGAAGGCGCTCGCGCACAAGAAAATGGACGGCACCGATCTCGCTTCGACCGTGACCACGAAAGAGATTTATACGTGGGACGCATCGGAAGCACGCAATCAGACTGGGGACAAGCTGCTTCCGCTCGCCGATGCGAATGCGATGGACACTCTCCACGTTGTGGCCTATGACTTCGGGATCAAGCGGAACATTTTGAGGATGTTGTCGCGTGAGAATTGCCGCGTGACGGTTGTACCCGCGCGCACGCCCGCCAGCGACATACTAGCGATGGAGCCGGATGGAGTGTTCTTTTCCAACGGCCCCGGCGACCCCGAACCCCTCGATTATGCGATTGCTAGTGTGAGGGAGTTGCAGGGGAAGAGGCCGCTGTTTGGGATTTGCCTCGGGCATCAAATATTCGGGCTGGCGCTGGGTGGGAAGACGTACAAGCTGAAGTTTGGACACCACGGCGGGAACCACCCGATCAAGAATCTTGCGACCGGAAAAGTTGAAATTACTGCGCAGAACCACAACTTCAACGTCGATCCGGCGTCACTGCCCGATGATGTTGCGGTGACTCATGTGAATTTGAACGACGATACGCTGGCGGGATTGAGGCACAAGACCGACCCGATGTTCAGCGTGCAGTACCATCCGGAGGCGAGCCCAGGGCCGCATGATTCGCATTATCTTTTCAAGGATTTTCGGAAGATGATGGAAGGGTGGAAGAAGTGATGAATGGGTCGTGGATTCTTCCATTCTTATGGACGATCAGCGGAATCGGTCAAGTCCAAACTCCCTTTAGTCGTTATGTGGGATCCGTGGCGACGCATCGACCTGAACAAAGATTTATGCGAGCCGCTCTTGCGTGTGGCCTCGATCCGAATCGAGGTCGAGCGGTTTATGGGGCGGCTGTAGGTGACGCTCTTTTGAGGACTCCCGACTTTCCAAAAGCGGTTTACAACCTTGAGAGCGATTTCTTCTGGACAGCGGCGCTATGGTCTAAAAATGGTCGTCCGTTGCTATTGGACTTTTGGTCAGTTGATGATTCTGTAATTGTCGAAACGAATGCCGTTGTGTGCCTCGATAAAGATGGCCGTCCGTCTGGTATGCAGGTCACGACTTGGAGCCTGCCAGTGGAGCCGGGAAGCTCGGGTTGGAGTTACGTTCAATCTCGTTCGCTGAATGTGGGTGGCAAGACTATTCAACGGAAAGGCTCTTTCATGGACGTTGGATTGAATAAAGCGATACCTAAGCCGCATTTGGATTCCGATGAGGAGAAATCTTATGACTGGATTCCGGAGCAATCGACGCTTCGAGAAGTCATCAGAAAATTGAAAGAACCAGGAAAAAAATAGATGCCGCGCAGGGATGACATCGCCAAAATTTTGGTCATCGGCTCTGGCCCCATTGTGATTGGGCAGTCGGCGGAGTTCGACTACTCCGGGACGCAGGCGTGCAAGGCGCTGAAGGCTGAGGGTTATGAGGTGGTGCTGGTCAACTCGAACCCGGCCAGCATTATGACCGATCCCGACGTTGCGGATCGGACTTATATTGAGCCATTGACGAAGGAGTACGTCGAGGAAATTTTGCGGGTTGAGGCGGAGATGTTGGAGGTCGAGCGAAATGCAGATTCCTCCGCTACGCTGCGGAATGACAGACAAAAAGGAAAGAAGTTTGCGGTTTTGCCGACGGTGGGCGGCCAAACGGCGTTGAATCTGGCGGTTGAACTCGCGGATGCCGGTGTGTTGGATCGGTTTGGGATCGAGTTGATTGGCGCGAAGCTGGAGGCCATCAAGAAGGCCGAGGACAGGCTGCTGTTCAAGGATGCGATGAGCCGTATCGGGCTTGATATGCCGAAGTCGGCGTTGGCGACCAACATTCGCGACGGCATGGAGTATGCGGCCAAGCTGGGTTTTCCGGTGGTAATTCGTCCATCGTTTACGCTGGGCGGATCGGGCGGCGGCATTGCGTACAATCGCGAGGAGTTGATGGAGATTTTGTCGCGCGGGCTCGATCTTTCGCCGGTTCATGAGTGCCTGCTCGAAGAATCCGTGCTGGGTTGGAAGGAGTACGAGCTTGAGGTGGTGCGCGACCTGAAGGACAACGTCGTCATCATCTGCTCGATTGAAAATTTCGATCCGATGGGCGTGCATACCGGCGACTCAATCACCGTTGCACCCGCGCAGACGCTGACTGACCGCGAGTATCAAGCCATGCGCGACGCGGCGATTGCGGTGATTCGCGAGATTGGCGTCGAGACCGGCGGAAGCAATGTGCAGTTCGCGGTGAACCCGCAGAATGGGCGCATGACCGTGATCGAGATGAACCCGCGCGTGTCCCGGAGTTCGGCGCTGGCGTCGAAGGCGACGGGATTTCCGATTGCGAAGATTGCGGCGCGACTGGCGGTTGGGTACACACTCGACGAGTTGCAAAATGACATCACGAAAGCAACGCCAGCGTGTTTCGAGCCGACCATCGATTACGTCGTCGTGAAAATTCCTAAGTGGCAGTTTGAAAAGTTTCCGGGATCGAACGAGACGTTGGGGCCGCAGATGAAGTCGGTCGGCGAAGTGATGGCGATTGGGCGCACCTTCAAAGAAGCGCTGATGAAGGCCGTGCGTTCGCTCGAAAGCGGCAAGGTGGGGACTGGCGACACCATCGACCCGCGCCGCTTGACGCAGCGGCTGGTGACGCCACATCCAGAGCGGCTGGCCTATGTGCGCTATGCGTTCGACATCGGCAAGACGGTGCGCGAAGTGTCTCAGCTTACGGGCATCGATCCGTGGTTTTTGCACCAGATGAAGCAGATTTCCGATGAGCTGAAGTCACTCGGCGAATTGACACTGGAAACAATGGATGCGGACACGCTGGAACACGCCAAGCGCATGGGCATATCCGATGAGCGTCTTGCGGCGGCATGGAAGCTCGAAGGCAAAGACGCTGCTGGGCGCGTACGCGCGCTGCGCAAAAAGCTTGATGTGCGGCCCGTTTTCAAACTCGTCGACACGTGCGCGGCGGAGTTCGAGAGCTTTACGCCCTACCTTTATTCCTGCTTCGACGAAGAGGACGAAGCCGCGCCGACCGCGAACAAGAAGGTCATCATTCTCGGCTCGGGACCGAACCGTATCGGACAAGGGATCGAGTTCGATTATTGCTGTTGCCATGCGGCATTTGCACTGCGCGAGGATGGCTACGAGACCATCATGGTCAACTGCAATCCAGAGACGGTCTCGACCGATTACGACACCAGCGACCGGCTGTACTTCGAGCCGCTGACGCTCGAAGATGTGTTGGCTGTCTATGAACATGAATCGTCCGGCGGTGCGGAGATTGGAATGATTGTGCAGTTCGGCGGACAGACGCCGCTGAATCTTTCGCTGCCGTTGAAGGCCGCGGGCGTGCCAATTATCGGGACGTCGCCGGAGTCGATCGATCTCGCCGAAGATCGCAAGCGCTTCGGCAAGCTGATCACCGAGCTCGATATTCCGCAGCCTCCGGGAGCGATGGCGACAAACGTTGAAGAAGCCCTCGCGGGCGCGCGGCGCGTGCAGTATCCGGTGCTGGTGCGGCCGTCGTATGTGCTGGGCGGGCGCGCGATGGTGATTGCGTATGACGACGCCGAAGTCGTGCGTTATATGAGCACGGCCATTGAATATTCGCAGGAGCGGCCGGTACTGATCGACCATTTTCTGGAGGACGCGCAGGAAGTCGATGTGGATGCGTTGTGCGATGGAAAGGACGTCGTCATCGCGGGCATCATGCAGCACATCGAAGAGGCGGGCGTGCATTCCGGCGACTCGTCGTGTGTGCTGCCCGCGGTCGATCTTGCGCCCGAGGTGCTCGACACGATTCGCGTCTACACACGCAAGCTGGCACTGGCATTGAATGTGATTGGGCTATGCAATCTGCAGTTTGCGATTCAGCGTGGCAAGGTGTTTGTGATCGAAGTGAATCCGCGCGCGTCACGAACTGTGCCGTATGTTTCAAAGGCAACAGGGGTGCAGTTGGCGAAGGTCGCGGCGCGCTTGATGATCGGGCGCACCTTGAAAGAGTTGCTGCCAATAGAGCTTGCGAGCGGCAAGGATCTGGGTACGGGCGACCACTTCTTTGTGAAGTCGCCGGTGTTTCCGTGGGGCAAGTTCCAGGGCGTCGACCCGGTGCTGGGGCCAGAGATGAAATCGACCGGCGAAGTGATGGGCGTGGCCGACAATTTCGGTGAAGCGTTTGCAAAGGCTCAAACGGCGGCAGGGCTGCACCTTCCACTTGAAGGCACGGTGTTCCTGAGCGTGAACGACCGCGATAAGGAAATGCTGTTGCCGCTGGCCCGCAGGTTCGTCGATCTCGGTTTCAGGTTGGTCGCAACGCATGGGTCGGCTGCGGTGATGGAGAACGCGGGCTTGCAGGTGGAGCGGGTTTACAAAGTGAATGAAGGCCGTCCGAACGTAGTGGACCTTATCAAGGGCGACCGCATTCAATTGATCGTAAATACGCCACAGGGCAAGGAGCGGGTGTTCGACGACCAGGCGATTCGTGGCGCGGCCGTATTGGCACGTGTGCCCACGATCACCACAATGGCCGCGGCGCGCGCGGCCGTCGAAGGCATTGAGTCGCTACAAAATGGAACGCGTCGCGTGGAAGCGTTACAGACTTTGCATGCTCGGAGAATCGCTTCGGTATAACGGAAGAAAATGCAGGAAACTTATGTTGCTTGATGGAATCTTTGTACCTCTGACAACACCTTTCTACCGCGACGGGCGGCTTTATGTTCGGAAGGTCGAACATAACGTCGATCGTTTTTCGAAGACTCCGGCGGCGGGGGTGATCGCGCTCGGCAGCAACGGCGAAGCGCGCGGGATTTCCGACGACGAGACTCGCGAGACGCTGCACGCGGTCGCGCAGACTGCAGCCCGAGATAAGGTGCTGATCGCAGGCGTGTCGCGCGACAGCGTGCGGTTGTCGCTGGCGATTGCCGAAACAGCAGCTACGGAAGGCTTCGATGCGGTGCTGACTCATGCGCCTTCGAGTTGTAGCGCGGAGGAGAAGTTGGTGTACTTTCGTGCGCTGGCGGACGCGTCGCCTCTGCCAATTATTTTGAGCAGCGGGGTTGGCGCAATGGCGATTACTGAAGCGTGGGTCGCGGAGTTGGCGAGACATCCGAATGTGATCAGTATGGTCGACACGGCGCTTTCTGTGGCGAGGTATAAAGCTCTCATTAATTCGACGGCGGACGTCGCGCGCGAAGTGACAGTGACACAGATTTTCGGCGCGGTGACGGGGCGGATGCGGACTGCGGAAAGCACGGGGCCAGCTACTTTTGTTTCCGCGGACACGTTGGGATCCGGCGGCAGCGCTGTTGCAGTCGCTCCACCGCAACCTGCGTTGAAGACGCGCTTGAAGAAGGTCGGATTTCAGATGCTTGCGGCGGGGAGCGTGGACATGCTTCCCTTGCTGCTGGCGGGCGCTACCGGCGCTGTTCCTGCGCTGGCTGCGTGCGCTCCGCAAGCGTGCCATGAGGTCTACGCGGCGTGGAAAGATGGTGATCCGGATCTTGCCGCTCAGAAATCGTTACGAATCGCCGCAGCGACTAAGTTGCTAAATGAGGATCTCGGCATCGCAGGCTTGAAGTATGCGTGCGACCTGAACGGCTATTACGGAGGATCACCGCGACTGCCGCGGCTTCCGCTCGACGGCGCAGCGCGCACGCGGGTAGAGCACGCTATGCGGGAAATTCGCAACTAATCTCTGTGAAACCCCTGCTAAATCAGCCCAAGAACTCCACCGTCCCCCGACAAATAATCTCCGCAGGCCCGGTCAGCATCATCTCGCTTTGCGCGTCGGTCCACGTCACGCTCTGCGGGCCACCCGGAGCCAGCGCCGTCAATGCACGCGCCGCGCCGCGCAGACTCATCGCCGCAGCGCTCGCGGCACAAGCCCCCGTGCCCGACGACATCGTCGGCCCACATCCGCGCTCATAAATCCGAAACGCAATCTCACCCTCGCCGAGCACCTTCACAAACTCTACATTCGTCCCTCGCGGAAACAGTTTGCTGGTACTGATCTTCTCGCCCAACTCTTGCCAACCCATCCCGTACGCGCCGAAATCTTCACGCTCGGTAAAAACCACAAAGTGCGGGTTTCCAACATCGACCACCGCCCCTTCCACCACGCGCATCAGCCCTTCAATCTCGATGTTCCGCTGCATCACGCGCGGCACGCCCATCGCACTCTCAATCCACCACTCCGTTCCTTCGCGCTGCGCTTTATCTCGTACCACGCGACACGTCCGCACCCCGCCCTGTGTGCCCAACGCGACCTCTTCGCGTCCCTCGCTCTCCGCCAGCCACGCCGCAACGCAGCGCGTCCCATTGCCGCTCAACTCCGCCTCACCACCGTCCGCGTTGAACAGCCTCAGGAACAACGACCCGTCCGCGCGCCGCTCCAGAAACTCAATCCCGTCCGCGCCAATGCCCGTGTTCCGCGCACAGAGCTTCTTCGCCAACGCCTGATGGCGTCCAGCGGCGGCCGCTTCTTCGATCACCAGAAAGTCATTCCCGCACGCATGTACCTTCACAAATCCAATGCTGCTCACTCGTCCTCCAGGTCGCGGAACACGGCCACTTGGTCCGTGCCGTCGTTGGCCCGCAATTCACTTAACAGCTTTTTGTGGAGCTTTCCGGTAGCCAGTACTGAAAACGAAATGCGCTCCATTCCCGCGACATTGTCTCGATCCACCACATTCAATCGTAACGCCGAGGCATCGAGCACCTTGAGCACCGACACAAACATCCTGTGCCGCGCCTCTTCGCGCACCTCCGCCAGCGCCTCCGCGCGAGCCGCGCCGACAATGTCCTGACCCAGCGCGCTACCCACATCCGCGCGCACCTCATACAACATCGGGAAACGCTTCCATCCCAACTTACCCTCCAGCGCTCCCACGGCCTGCAACGCAATCAGCAGAATCGCCGTCGCAAACGCTGCTACCGCATATAGCCCCGCGCCGCACGCCATTCCCACCGAGGCCACCACCCACACCGTCGCGGCGCTGGTCAGGCCAACCACGCGGCTCTTGGTATGCAATATCAGCCCCGCGCCCAGGAAGCCAATTCCTTGCACGATGTTCGAGGCCACCTGTCCCTTGTTTTGCCCGATGTCGCCGGCTAGCACCGGGCTCAGCAGCGTAAACAATGCCGATCCCATACAAATCAACATGTTGGTGCGCAGTCCCGAATCCTTGTGCCTGTACTCGCGCTCGATGCCCACCAGGCCGCCCAGAGCCGACGCCATCAGCAGGCGCTTGAGCGCGGCTTCGGACAAGATCATTTGCTGCAGCGAACTGAAAGAGAGGTGACTCTGCAAAAACATCGTCGCAGCAGAATAGCAGCCACGACCCGCTTCCGGGTACGCAATATGAAAAGTTGCTTGCGCCTGGGAAAATAAAGGGGCGTCATCGGTTGCGACGACGCCCACTTTAGCCAAGCAACTTTCTCTTCAGGCTGCCATCGACAGTGGGGCCTTTACGTTGATTCGCGCCGACAGTATTGTCAGCGCTGCGTCGGCATGTTTTTCTTCCTCCAGCGTCTTCTCCAGTAACGCCGCATGGTCGCTCTCGCCGAGCACGCTCGCCCAGGTCCGCAGCGTGCCATACACGGCGATTTCGTGGTGCTCCACTTTGTTGCCCGAAGCGATCAAACTGACATCGCGCAGCGCGGGATTTTTCGCATCGTCCGCCTCGCTGCTCGCTCCGGAAATCAGTGTTGCCGTCACTTTGCACTTCAATCCGTCAACCTCTCCTTGATCGGCATCGAGGATCCGTTCCAGACGCGACACATGTTCCTTCGACTCCTCCAGGTGCGTGCGAAACGCGTCCGCAAGCTGAGGGTTGGTGGACGCCTCGATCATCGCCGGCAACCCTGTTTCGACAATCTGCTTTTCGCTATCTAAAGCCGTGCGCAGACCCTCCACGTACAGTGTCCGCAAATCATTGATATCCGCTGAAAACAGGCCCATGACCATTCTCCTTCGCACACGACTCGTCCCGGCCATGAGGCCTGCGAGTGCGATGCGAACTTTAAAACATCGTTAGGTGTTGCGTTCTTCCGGCCAGCAAACAGCCGGGGCTTCAACCGCTTCAACTGGGGTAAGATGCCGTCTCCCAGCCACAAGTCATCGACCGGGTGGGCCCAGCTTCGCGACATCTTTTCGTCGCTTAGGGGTACCTTGACGGCGACCCTTCTAGGGCCTCACGCCAACCCGATCCGCTTTATAAACCCGCGCACACGGCTGCCCGGTTGTGCATATCACCTCAAGTTCGGTCAACCCCTCGGGATGCGCCCTCACCGCGTCCGCCACCGGATCACCGGCAATCGCAATCACGTAGTCCGCGTTGGCCGCCGGAGCCTCCAGCGCCTTGTGCCACGAGTCCCAATCCTGCTCGCTCACCATGCTGCGCAACGTCCGCCCCGCCACCTGCACCGCGCCCACGTGCGCCGACGTGTACATCATCACAGGAGCGTCCGAGGGCATGCGCTGCATCGCCTCCGCAATCCCGTGTTCAAACGCCACCCGCGTCGTGGCATTCACCATGCCTTCCTTCAGTACCAGAGGCACGCGGTACATCATCCCCAAACAGTTAACGACGCACAGCAGCATCGCTACGGGCTGAGCCAGTCTGGCCGCGACCCGTGCCCAGCCCGCAGACCGCGCGCGCAGCCACGCATCGCCTCGCCACGCTGCCAGCGCCGCATACACACTTAGCGCGGGCAACAGTTCCATCCCATAGCGGGAGTTGTAATACGAGTGTGGCCACAACTGCGGAATAAAAATCGGCACTGACCCATACGCGACCGAGTACACATAAAACGGCAGCGGCAACCACAACAACCACGCCAATCGCGCCGTACTGCGTGTACTTATTTCGTGTCGCAGTGTTGTTGTTTTTCTTTTTGTCATTCCCGCAGGGAATCTGCTTTCTTCCGCAGCAGCAGGAATCGGGTCTGCAGTCGCGGACATGGGTTTTCGCCAGGACACCCAAAGCCCCACCAACGCCGCAATCATCACCGCCCACCCGGTCTCCCAAACCGAAGCGTCTACCTGCGCGGTCCGCATATAGAACAGCAATGCCCATCCCGGATTCATCCACCCGCGATAGTTCTGCCCCGGCGGCGCCGTCCTATGCTCGATCGCCTTGGCCGAATAGGGTCCGCGCATAAAGTCCAGCCAGTCCCCCATGAAGTGGTGATTGAACCCGAACCACACCACCGGCCCAATAACACACAGCAGCGTAAACACAGCGAATGCGCGCAGCATTCGCCGCCGCAGCGCCGTATCGCCGCGCCACAACTTCCAGGCGAAACAGCACCACACTACCGCGCCCACCACCCAGCCGTCGTAGCGCGTAAAGACCTGCGCCAGAATCAGCAAGCCAGCGCCCATCATCCACCGTTCCGCGCTTCGCTCGTTGCCATCTCGCAACGCTGCGACCGTCTCCACAGCTGCGACCACGGTCCACACCAGCAGGGCCAGAAATAGCGCCTCGGTCATCGCCGTCGAAGCCAGAAACAGCAGGTTCGCGTTGAGCGCGTAAAACGTCGCCGCCACCAGCGCCCAGCGCACGGCCATCATGCGCCGCGCCAGCCGCCAAACGCCCGCGACGCTCGCCGCATAACTCAGCACCGACATCGGAGCGCCGCCCAACCCGCTCTGCCACCACGCCATCTTCTGCACAAACGGCAACATCAACAAATGCGGCAGCGGCAGCCACACCCCGCCCAGTTGCGACACACCGGGCCACCGCGCATCGAGAATCCGGCGCGCAATCGCGAGATGTGCAACCGCATCGCCGTAGAGCAGTAGATAGCCCTTCGCGTAACACACCAACGTCGCAAAAAAACCGAGCACCAGCGCGGCCATAAAGACGATCCGCACCTCACCCGCGCCCACTGTCCGCACCGCCTCCCAATCGAACCCAGCGGTTCCCCTTCCGCCTCGCCCACGCTGTCTCAACGACCCCGGCCGTTCATACGTGACAGTACGCACGTTCTCTTCGCGGTCATTGCGTTCTCCCTTCGCGTCCTCCGTGTTCGTTTTTGATTTTTTTTTCATTACCGCCGACTACAAATGTGAAATTTCGCGCAGATGCCCAAACCGCTCATCGATCTCCGCGCGCGTCACTTCCTGCAACCGCTCCGTGCCAAACTTTTCGCACGCAAACGACCCCATCACGCTGCCATAAAACATCGCAGCCCGCACCACTTCCGGGATCATCCCGCCCTGCGACGCGATGTACCCATAGAAGCCGCCCGCAAACGAATCCCCCGCGCCGGTCGGGTCGACGACTTCGCCCATCGGCAGCCCTGGGGCGCGAAACGGTCGCCCGTGCGCGCTATAAACCGTCGCCCCATACTCGCCATGTTTCACCACCAACGACTTCGGGCCCAGCGCCATCACCATCTGCGCCGCGCGCAGCGCATTGCTTTCGCCGCTGATCATCCGCGCTTCCTGATCGTTGATCAACAGCACATCCAACACCGCCAGCACCTTCAGCAGATTCTCGCGATGCGCCGAAATCCAATAGTTCATGGTGTCGCCGGCGACCAGCTTCACATCGGGCATCTGCTGGCGAACCTGGGCCTGTAACACCGGATCGATGTTGGCCAGAAATAGATACTCCGAATCCAGATAGGATTTTGGAATCTTCGGCGAAAACTCCGCAAAGACGTTCAAGTCCGTCGCCAGCGTCTCGGCCAGGTTAAGATCCTTCAAGTAACTTCCGGTCCAATGAAAGCTCAACCCCGGCGCACGCTCGATCCCGCGCGTATCCACACCGCGCCGTGTCAGCACTGCTTCATGTTCCGGTAAAAAATCCTCGCCGACCACGCCGATCACGCGCACATCGGTAAAAAAACTCGCCGTCAGTGCAAAATACGTCGCCGCACCGCCAACAATTTTCGACCGCTTGCCACTCGGCGTCTCAAGCGAATCGAACGCCACCGAACCCACTACTAAAATTGCCACTATTGATTCCCTCTTCTTTCTGCCATTCCGCACCCTGAGCGAAGTCGAAGGTGAAGGAATCGGTATTTCGCGCTACCAGTACTTCCCGAACAACACATCTAGCTTTTTCTTCGTCTCGTCCGGAATCAAACTCTTGTCCGTCATAATCGCAAACTGTGCGGCCGTCTGAGCAGGCGACGAACTCAAGTCCTTCGGCATCAGCCGGACTGCGGTCTTTACGACCTTCTGCGCGTTCCCCGAATTTTGATGCATTACTGCGATCACCTGTTCGACGGTGACATCGTCATGCCCTTCGCGCCAGCAATCGTAGTCGGTCACCATCGCCAGCGTCGCATAACTGATCTCGGCCTCCCGCGCCAGTTTCGCTTCCTGCAGATTGGTCATCCCAATCACGTCCGCATTCCACGACCTATACAGGTTGGATTCAGCCCGAGTCGAAAACTGCGGCCCTTCCATGCATACATAAGTCCCGCCCTTTTTCCCGACGACGCCCACTTCCTCGCACGCCTTCACAAACGTATCGACGACAATCGGACACACCGGATCGCCAAACCCCACATGCCCCACCACGCCCTCGCCAAAGAACGTCGCATGGCGCGCAAACGTGCGATCAATGAACTGGTCGGGCACCACAAAGTCCGTCGGCTGATGTTCTTCCTTCAAGCTGCCGACCGCGCTTACGCTCAGAATGCTTGTCACGCCCAACGCCTTCATCGCATAAATATTCGCGCGAAAGTTCAACTCACTCGGCAATATCCGATGCCCCTTGCCATGCCGCGCCAGAAAAGCGACCTTCCGCCCCTCCAACTCACCCAGAACAAACGTCTCGCTCGGCTCGCCAAACGGCGTCTCCACGCGCTCTTCGCGCACCCCGGTCAGCCCGGCTATGCCATACAAACCGCTGCCGCCGATAATTCCAATCTCAGCCTTCTGCAAACTCATTCTCCTTGACACTCACTCTAGCTCTTACTTTTGTTCTTGCTTTTCTTTTTGTCATTCCGTAGCGAAGCGAAGGAATCTGCATTCCGGCCAGCACAAATTTCGGGTGCCCAATTCATCGTGCCGCATCTGGCGCGATGGGTGGGATCGCACGCCGCCCGACCTACCGCAGCCCCACCTTCATCATCCCAAAACTCCCCAACCAACCCGACAACCCACCCACCAACTCCGAACCAACCCGCACACCCGCCTCCTGCACTTTTCCCGTCCCCTGCGCGCCGTCGATCGCATCGCGCAGCTTCCGCGCCAGCGTCACATCAAACCCCTCGCCGATAAACACCTTGTCCCCCGCCAGCGTCAACAGCACATCGCCCTCGTTGGTCGAGTACACCCGCTCGGCGCCGTCCACTTCATCCTTTGTGCGCCGCTTCAGGCCCGAATATTTTCGCGGCAACTGCCCCTCGTAGACCGTAAAGAACCCTTGCGCCGATTCCACATTCTTCCATCGCGAGCTGTACATCAACGCCAGCGACGCCGTCGAGTCCTTGTCCACTGCTGTCTTCTTTTGCGCCGCATAGTAAATCCCGCCATTCCACTCCGGTGCCAGCGCTTCCGCCATCGGTTTGCCGCCAAACAACTCCGTTGTAATTCGCACGTCCAACTCGCCCATCACGCCGATATCGTAAGGCGCAAACCCCGCTGCATCCAGCAACGGATGAATGTCCGGCATCCGCATCACGGGGACCGCCGCGTGGGCCAGGTAGGCCGCAGGATGCAGCACCTCGAAGCTGGAACTCGGCGGCCTATCCAACGTCCCCGCGAACGCGCGTTGCGTGCCCGCGCGTATCAGGATCGTTTCTTCAAATCCCAGTCCCTCGACATACGGAAACACCAGCGCCTGTTGCAGCAGAAGCGGTGCCCGCGCCATCACCGGAGACCCTGTCATATCGCCTGCGCCCGCCTCGATCCGCGCCGCCATATCCGGCACGTCCTTCATCGTCTTGCCCGAATCCTTGAGCGCATAGTCGCCGAACGTGAGCATTGCCTGGCCTTCAAGCACCGCCTGTCGTGCTGTGTCCGTCTCGTCTACCGCGATGTGGCGATTGTCTCCCACCACGTCTTTCGCTACGCCCTTCACTTCCTGGTCGGTCCACTTTTCCAGACCCAGTCGCTGGTCCTGCAATGCGTGCGTCAGCTCATGCGCCATCACCGGCAACTGCTGGTCCTCAGGCACCCAATTCAGCAGCGTCATCAATTGCGTCTTAGGCTCGTAATAGCCCGCAATCTGCTCGGTTAACAAACTCAACAAGAACGGCCGCAGATGGAAGCCACGGTCCAGCAGCCCAAACTTCTTCAGCACCAACTCGCTGCGCTCCATGCGCTTGGCGCCCTCGTCCTCATCGAACTTTTTGCGCAACTCCGCAGCCACCGCCTCGCGCGAAATGAACACTCCCTTGACCGGCCGCTTCACCGCGAGCCTGGTATCTGCGCTGACAAACTTCAGGGTCGCGTCGATATCGTTGAGCAGCACCTTCTGCTGGTTTTTGGTGAGGAGGATTTCGGGTTTGGCAGCGGCCTCCTGCGCCACCGCGACCCCGCTCAATCCCACCGCTACCACGGCCGCCCGCAACCCCATTCCCCACAACCGCTCGCTCAACCCAATCCTCCAACGCTCAATCAAACTTCAACTTCCAGTGTACGCAGTAACACAATCGCGAGTCTTCTTTGCCGGATTAGAATCAAAGCAATGGAAGTTTTCGATGACGACCTCACGAAGTTCGCGGCCGAAGGCGCTACACCCTTGCCAATCCCGGACATCGAGGGGTATGTCGATCACAAGGGCGCGAAAATTTATTACTCCACGTATGGGTCCGGTCGGCCCATAATCCTGTTGCACGGCGGTCTGGGCCATCGCGGAAATTGGGGCAGCCAGGTCCCGGCCCTACTCGCCAGTGGATACCGCGCCATACTTATAGACAGTCGCGGTCATGGTCGCAGCACCCGTGATGAGCGCCCGTATACCTACGAACTTATGGCTTCCGATGTCCTCGCCGTTATGGATTCTCTTCAACTCGATCAAGCCGTTCTCGTCGGCTGGAGCGATGGCGCATGCACGGCGCTGATCCTTGCCGCCGAGGCCCCCACGCGGGTCGCAGGTGTCTTCTTTTTTGCCTGCAACATGGATCCCAGCGGCGTAAAACCATTCCAAACCACGCCAGCCTTGGACCGCTGTTTCAGCCGTCACGCGAAAGATTATGACGACCTATCGACCATGCCCGGTCGCTTTGAAGACTTTGTAAAAGCAGTCAGTCTTATGCAGCAAACACAGCCGAACTGGACGGCGGACGACTTGGCCAACATCGCCGTTCCCGTCACCATCGTCCAAAGCGAGCGCGACGAATTCATCCTCCCCGAACACGCCGCCTATCTTGCGGGAACCATTCCGAACGCGGAACTCGTCATCCTGAAGGGTGTCAGCCACTTCGCTCCTTTGCAAAGGCCATTGCAATTCAACACTGCCGTGCTTGCCTTCGCAAACAAAGTTTTTCCCGCATAAAGGACACCACAGCCGTGCCCACCACCCCTCAATCCGAACTTACCGCCATCCTCACCGGCGCAGCTATCGTCCCGCTCGACGACCGCGCCTTCCTCCGCATCGCCGGAAGCGACGCGACCCGCTGGCTCAACGGCATGGTCACCAACTCTGTTCAGTCTCTTACTCCGGGTGAAGGCAACTACAACTTCCTGCTCAACGCCCAGGGCCGCATCCAGGGAGACGGCAACATCTACCGCGACACCGCCACCGAAGAGTTCCTGCTCGAAACCGACCGCACGCAAGTCGCCGCCCTCCAGCAACACCTTGATCGTTTCATCATCATGGACGACGTTGAATTACTCCCCATCATGGACGACCAGCGCGCTCTCCTGCTCGCCGGCCCGCGCGCCGCCGACCGCCTCACAGCGCTCGCGCTTCCAACGCCCGCCGCGCTCCACATCGCGCGGGCTATGTACGACGGCCAGCCCATCCTCATTCTCGCTCCCCCCGCGCCGCTGGTTCCGCGCTATGAGGTGTGGGCAGAGCCTGAAACCATCGCCACGCTCCGCACAGCCCTCCAAGCCACGCACGTCTCCTCCGAAGCGCTCGAAAATCTGCGCCTCCTCGAAGGCCGTCCCCGCTTCGGCCAGGACATCCGCGACCGCCATCTTGCCCAGGAAACCAATCAGACTCACGCCTTGCATTTCTCGAAAGGCTGTTACCTCGGCCAGGAAATCGTCGAGCGCATCCGCTCGCGCGGCCAGGTCCACCGCACCTTCAGCGGCTTCCGCCTCTCCGCCCTGCCCGTCTCGCTCCCCACGCCGCTCACGCTCGATGGCAAACCTGCGGGCGAACTCACCAGCGCGTCCATCCTCCCGCTCCCTGAGGGTGAAATGCCGTTCGCGCTGGGCTACATTCACCGTGAAGCTATTGAACGCAACGCCCCCCTCGCCTTCGACGGCGGCGCAGCGACCCCCATGACGCTCCCATTCCACCCATCCTGAGCGACAATACAATCAGCAGCCTTACGGCGCGTTTGAACTTTGCGCGCGTTGCGACAAAGCTGTTGCTGCTACTTTCCCCATCCAGCACAAAGAAACTGAGAACCCACATGGCCGACAAACCTTTCGTAGTCAACGACCGCCGCAAGTTCAACGCCGACGGCGATCCCCGTCCCGACGCCCCGCCTTCCGAGCCGCGCCCACCCCGCGAGCCCGCGCCCATCGAGTCCTCCGCCTCCCACGCGCAGCCCAAAGGCCCGCAAGCCGTCCCCGACGCCAAACCTCAAACCACAGCCGGGGCCGCAACCGACTCCGAATCCGGTCGCGAAGACCTGCCGCCACCGCCCACAGCCGAGCAGAACGACCAGGCCGTCCGCGCCTACGACGCCACCGTCGAGCGGCTCGACACCGCCATCCGCGCCGCCAACCCCGGCATGGAGCGCGTGCCCGACATGAGCTTCGAACGCCTCATCCAATCCGTTTATATGCAGGCCATCATGCAGCTTGGCGGCGGCTCTGAACCCGGCCAGCAGCCCCAGGTCGACCTCCTAGGCGCGCGCCAATCCATCGACATGCTCGGCATCCTCGCCGAAAAATCCAAAGGCAACCTCAGCGCAGCCGAAGACCGCCTCCTCAGCTCCGCGCTTTTTGAGGCTCGCATGGGTTTCCTCGAAGTCACGCAACTCCTAGCCCGCCAGGCCGCAGCCAAACAGCCCGGCGGCGGCGCCCCCAACGGCCCCAGCATCGTCCGCTAATTTCATCCGCTAACTTCAAACGATGCGCGCAACCCTCACCTTCCTCGGCAGCGGCACCTCCATGGGCGTACCCACGCTCGGCTGCAAATGCGCCGTCTGCACCGACGCGGTTAAACCCGACTCGCCCAACCGCCGCACCCGGCCATCGCTGCGCATCGACTTCAACAGCCATAATGTCCTGATCGACACTGGCCCCGACTTCCACGCTCAGGCCATCCGCGAGGCCATCCACCACGTCGACGCCGTCCTCTACACGCACGGTCACGCCGACCACATCCTCGGCATGGACGACCTCCGCCCCCTCACCTTCCGCCTCCCCGACGGCCTTCCGCTCTACGCCGATGAAGCCACGTCCAAAATCATAGAGCGCGTCTTCGAATACACCTTCCGCAAAATCGACCGCTACCCCACCAGCGCTCGCGTCGTTCTCCACCCTCTGCCCGAAGCCCCCGGCGCAGAGATCCCCCTTTTCGGCGCAAAGTTCATGTGCGTCCCCGTCACTCACGGACGCCACACCATTAGCGGCTTCCGCTTCGGCTCCGCCGCCTACCTCACCGACATGAGCGACATCCCCCCCGAAAGCGTGCCGCTGCTGCAAGGCCTCGACATCCTCATCCTCGATGCGCTGCGCCGCGAACCGCATCCCAGCCACTCTCATCTCGCGCGCTCGCTCGAGTTCGTCGAACAACTCAAGCCGCGCCGCGCCTTCTTCACCCACATCTCGCACGACCTCGACCACGAAACCATCAACGCTACGCTACCTCCCAACGTCCGCCTCGCCCACGACGGCCTGCAACTTGAATTCGAAATCGCGAGCGAATCCGCCTGATGCAAATTATTCGCTCCCTCAGCGAACTCACGAGTCCGCCGCGTCCCTCGGTGGTCACCATCGGCAACTTCGACGGCGTCCACCGCGGCCACCGCATGGTCATAGACGCCGTCATCGCCCGCGCCCACGAATTGAGCGCCGCTACAGTGGAACCCGTTCAAGCCGTCGCCGTCACCTTCGACCCTCACCCCGCACGCGTCCTCAATCCCGAAGCCCCGTTCGCCGATCAAGTCCGCCTCATCACCCCGCTCCCCCGCAAGCTCGAACTCCTCGCCGCCACTGGCCTCGACGCCACGCTCGTCCTCCCCTTCACGCCCGAGTTCGCCGCCTGGACCGCGCAACAATTCGCCACCCGCGTCCTCCACGACGCCCTCCACGCCGTCGAAGTCCACGAGGGCGAAACCTTCCGCTTCGGCCACGAAGCCGCCGGAAACGTCACCAGCCTCACCCAACTCGGCCACGACCTTGGCTTCAAAGTCCGCACCTTCGATCCGCTCATCCTGCGCCGCGCCCCCGTCTCCTCCAGCCGTATCCGCACCCTCATCGCGACGGGCGAGATGAATCAGGCCCGCGCGCTCCTGGGCCGCCCCTTCAGCATTTGCTCCACCCCAGCGCCCGGCCGTGGATACGGCACACGCTACACCGTCCCCACCATCAACCTCGCGCCCTACGCCGACCTGCTCCCCGCCAACTGCGTCTACATCACCACTCTCGAGGTGGGGGGCCGCAGCTTCCGCGCCGTCACCAACTGTGGCAACCGGCCCACCTTCGGCGCGGACTCCTTCGCCGTCGAGTCGTACTGTCTCAACTTCGAGCCTCTCCCCCTCACCGAAGCCACCCCACTCGAACTCACCTTCCTCCACCGCCTCCGCAACGAAACGCGCTTCCCAACCCCCGAAGCCCTCCGCACCCAAATCGGGATGGACATAAGAAAAGCAGAACGCTACTTCGCCCTCTGCGACGCGCTCCAAACGGGCGATCGAACAACTGACATCCACCAACTCTGAGCCCAACCCTCTCAAAGTCGCTGCAGTTCTATTCTTTCGGCGACTCTTTCGGCGCAACAGACGGTGCAGTGGCAGGCGCACTCGCCGGAACCCTCACAATCGGCGCGGGCGCAGTGTCCCTCGGCGCTTCCGCAGGCGGAAGCGGAGGCGCATCCGCCGGAACCTTTGGCGTCGCATCACCCTCCGGCACCTCATCCTTCATATCGCTACCGTCCTCTTTCGGAAGCTTCGGAACATCCTCATCCGTCGGTTCAACGGGAAGGTCCAACTGCTTCTTCGGCGCATTCGGTTTCGAGAAGCTCTCATTCGGCTTGCCCGCCACCGCCGCTTTCATAAAGTCCATCCACATCGGCAGCGCCGCCTTCGCGCCGGTCTCCTTCTTGCCCAGCGACTCGCGATCGTCGAACCCGATCCACGTTCCGCACGTCACCGATGGAGAGAACCCGATGAACCACGCGTCCGTATAGTTGTTCGTCGTCCCCGTTTTTCCGCCCAGCGCGTGCTTCATCGACGCGGCCTCGGCCCCCGTCCCCTGCCGCACCACAGCCTGCAACAAGATCATCATGGTCCGCGCGGTGTCCACAGAAATCACTTCGCGCACCTCCGCCGTCGGCTCCTGCACCTGCAATCCGTCGGTCTGCACGACCTTGCGAATGTAGTGTGGCTGGATGCGAATCCCATCGTTCGGAAACACGCTGTACGCTCCCACCTGCTCGGCCAGCGTAATATCTGCCGCCCCAATCGCCACCGGAAGAAACGCCGGCATATTGCTTGTAATCCCAAACCGTTTGGCCGTCGCAATCACCTTCGTAATGCCGTATTTATTCGCCAGCCGCAGCGCCGGTATATTGCGCGACTCCGCAAAGGCCTCGGTCAGCGTCATGTTTCCCTTGTACCCGGCCTCGTAGTTGTGCGGCGTATACGGCCCATTCGGCGTGTAGAAACTCGTCGGCGCATCAACCACAATGCTGCTCGGCTTCTCCCCCGCTTCGATCGCCGTCGTATACACATAGGGCTTGAACGACGACCCCACCTGCCTCTGCGCCTGGGTCGCGCGATTGAACTGCGATAATGCAAAGTCGCGCCCACCCACCATCGCCAGCACTTCGCCGTTCGAGTTGTCGACGGCCATCAACGAAGCCTGCGCGCCACTGTCCTGCTCCAACACCACCTTCGGCCCCTCGCCGCCCGTCGCGCTCACCACCTTCACGTACACCACGTCGCCGGGCCGCACCAACGCATCGCCTTTGAACTTCTGTGTCCACGCCCAATCCGCCGCGGTCATCGTCGCCCGCTGCGACCCCAGCTTGACGACAATTTTTGCGGCCGTTGCCTGCATCACCAACGCATGAACATAAGCCCCATCGGCAATCGGCTGCGACCAGTCGGGATGCTTGTAACTCTCCAAATCGCTTCTGCCATTTACCACATTTTGCAACTTGCCCTTCCATCCCTGCCTGCGTTCATACCTCGCCGTGCCTTCGAGAACAGCCTTGTTCGCCACCCGCTGCAAATCGATGTCGAGCGTCGTAAACACCCGCAAGCCCGCGCCGTGCGTCTCTTCAACACCGTACTCTTTCTCCAGTTGACGCCGGACTTCTTCCACAAAATACGGAGCCTCCGTATTCACAGGCGTCTCGATATGCAGTCCCAGCGGCGCGGCCTTGGCCTCTGCCGCTTGCGCCCCCGTAATCTTCTTGTCTTGCAGCATCTCGTTCAGCACCAGGTTGCGCCGCCGCAGCGCGCGCTCCGGATGACGTACCGGCGAATACTCCTCCGGCCCTTTCGGCAACGCCGCAAGCAGCGCCGCCTCGGCCAGCGTCAGGTCATGCACATGCTTCGAGAAGTAATATTCCGACGCCGCTTCGAAACCATACGTCCCACGCCCCACATAAATCTGATTCGCATACAGTGTAAAAATCTGTTGCTTCGTAAACCGGCGCTCGATTTGCAGCGTCAAAAATATCTCCTGAAGTTTGCGCCCATACGTTTTCTCCGACGATAAAAACAAATTGCGCGCGAGCTGCATCGTCAACGTCGACGCGCCCTGTGCTTTTCCCTTCGAATGCACGTCGTGGTACGCTGCGCTCGCCGCGCGCGCCAGGTTGATCCCTCCGTTGCTCTCGAAGTGCTTGTCTTCTATCGAATAAATCGCCTGCTTCAACGGCTCCGGAAACTCGCTGTACGGCACCACCACCCGCCGTTCCAGCGCGAACGACCCAAACACTTTTCCGTGAATGTCATAAAGCTCGGTCGTGGTACTGGGCCGATACCGCGCCAACTCGTCCATCTGCGGCATGTTGACCGAGTACACCAGCATCAACCCGACCATCACGCCAAACACAGCGGACGCCCCCAGCAGCGCCAGAAAAGCCGACCGCACGGCCAACTTGCGCGTCGGATAAGTCGGCTCCCGAAAACGATTCAGAAACCGCCGCCACGCAGATCTGCCGTCGACCTCGTGGACCTCGCGCTCTTCCATTTCGTTCGGATCAATGCTGGACACGGCTTAAGTTTACGATGCCAAAAATCCCAGCCGCGCACTCTTGCTACAGTCTTTACCCGCTGCAGAAAGGGCAACACAGCGCACCCGTAACGCATCCGATTCGCACACAGGAGATTTTCTCCTGAAGGAGAAATACCAACATGCCACAAACCGCTCATAACAACGCCGCAGAGATGCACGAGCACGCTGCGAAATCTCACCGTACAGCCGCGGAACATCACAACAAAGGCGAACACGATAAAGGCCACCAGGAATCGAACCGGGCGCACGAGCACTCCGTCAAGGCACATGAGGGTTCGAAACAAGCTCATGGGAAATCGGAATCGAGCAACTCCGGCGGACAAAAGAAAATGTAATGCAATGGCCTGACTCAATGGGACTGTAGCGGATACAGTCCCATTGTTTTCTAATTCGTATTGCCTGATCTGGCAGGACCGAATCCATCATGTGCTGGATTGAAGTTGAGAAGCGCTTCGCGGGCCGCGAAGTGACCGCACATTCCATGCACGCCGCCTCCAGGCGGAGTGGAAGACGAACAGAGATAAATGTGTTTCGCGGGCGTGCCGTACAAGCGCCAGGTCGGGCGCAAAAAGAGTTGACTCAGGTCGGCCACGCCACCGCCGATGTCTCCACCGACCAGGTTGGCATTGTGGCGCTCAAGATCGGAAGTGAGCAGAACGCTCTTGCTCAGGATTTGACGGCGGAACCCCGGAGCGAAACGTTCGACTTGATCTTCGATCCTCGGCATCGCGTCGACGACGGACCCATTCGGAACGTGGCAGTACGCCCAGGCGATATGCTTTCCGTTGGGGGCGCGCGTGGGATCGAACAGCGTGGGCTGGGCCAGCAAAACGAAGGGCTTATCGCAAATCGTGCCTTCCCACGGGGCTCGCTCGGAAGCCGCGATTTCCTCCAACGTTCCACCCAGATGCACGGTACCGGCGCGCGCGCATTCTTCGGCTTTCCACGGTATGGGCCCATCCAGCGCCCAGTCGACTTTGCAGACGCCGGGGCCGTAGCGATACGCTTCGAGACTGCGGCGAAAGCCAGCCGGAAAACGCAGGCCGTCGATGTGCAGCAGTTGGCGGGGTGTCACATCGAACAGGATCGTTTGTGTGGGCGGAAGTTGTTCGAGCGATCCCACGTTGAAGCCAGTCACAATCTCTCCACCCAGCGACCGCAGGTACGACGCCAGCGCGTTTGCGATACTCTGCGACCCGCCCCGCGCGATGGGCCAGCCCACCCGGTGCGCCACCGCACCCAGCACCAGCCCGAACGCCGCGCTCGGCATCCGTTCCAGCGGCAAAATCGAATGCGCTGCCAGGCCCGCGAAGAGGGCGCGCGCCCGCGCGTCTTTGAAGGTGCTGTTGGCAAAACCCCTCGCCGAGCGTATGGCCTTCAGCCCGAATCGTGCGGCGGCGATCGGATGGCGCGGAAAGCGCGGTGGCCCAAGCACGAGCGGTTCAAGTTTCGGCCAGTCGGAAACGATCGGAGTCATCAATCCGGCGTAACGGCGACCGTCCTCGCCCATGCCCTGCGCGGTCTTCTCGATCGACATCTCCAGCAGGACGGCCGTGCCATCGTCGAGAGGATGGGCCAACGGGGCGGCCGGCTGGATCCATTCAAGCCCATGCTCGGCCAGCGGCAGCGTACGAAAAAAAGGCGAGATAAGGCCCATCGGATGCACCGCGGAGCACACGTCGTGCATGAACCCCGGCAGCGTCAACTCCGCCGACCGCGTGCCGCCACCAATGTCCGGCTGACCTTCGAGCACCAACACAGTGCGGCCCGCCCGCGCGATAGTGATGGCGGCCGCCAGACCGTTCGGTCCGGAGCCGACGACGACTGCATCGTATGTCTGGCGAGCGAAATCTTCGTGCGTTCCTATGCCGTGCCACCCCGTAGATTGCAAAAGTCTTTCGGAGTCCTCACGCAGACTCTTAAAGCCCCGGAGAGAATGTCGAAGGACATAATCGGAGCCTATCTTAAACAGAAGACCCGCGCGACGTTCATCGCGCGGGCCCATTGCATAGCCACAACATTTACGGCAAAGAGATCGGCTGAGGCGCGTTCTTCGGCGTACTCAGATAACCCTTGATCTCATTCTTGTCCTCGGTATTAACGACGATCTCGTACAACATCGGAGATTTTCCAGAGTAGAACTGGATAGGCTCATTCAGGTTCCGGTCCTTTTTCTCGATTGTCCTATCGTCGGCGTTCACGTTGAGAGTGAACTTCGACCGCTTCTGGTCGGCCTTCTTCAACTGCAACTTAATCGTTGAAACCAGCGTCGGCTGTTGGCTCTTGTGCAGCGTGAACTCGTAGTAGTTCCGGTCGCCGCGGTGCTTCAACTCCTCCAGTTGATCGTGGTTGGTGGCAATCAGCCCGCTCATTACGCCCGCGTCTCCGACCGCTCTCGTCAGTTGCGTTTTGGTCTGCGCCAGGTCGGCCTGCGTCGACGCAACGTCCGTCTTCACGCCGCCAACATCCGTCTTCACGCTGGATACGTCGGTCTGCACGGCGCTCACCTGCTGGTTGGTCGCGTCCTGCGCCTTCGCCAATCGCGCGGTGGAAGCCGCGGTCGCGTGTTGCGCCGTGATCAACTGTTGAGATTTCGCCTCCAGTTGTTTCTGCGTCAGACCGACACTTTGGCCCAGCATCTCGCCCTGCGCCTTCATGCGGTCATTGGTTTCTTCCAGCTTCGAGGTCAGCGCTTGATTGCGCTGATCCGCCGAAGTCGTCAAGGCCTGCTGTGCGGCCGTCAAATGATTTTGCAAACCGTAAGCCCAGCCCAGCGCGGCTAGCGCGATCAACAAACTGGCAATAGACACACCTATCAGCCAACCTGGCGCCTTCGGTGTTGCGACATACGATTCGTCCGTGCGTTCAACGTAATTGGGATCACTCATTCGTACCTCCTGCGGGTTATGTTCGGGAAGCCCGCCACGCCAAACGCGCGTAAACTACACACATTTCGCACCGTACGGGCACGCACGCCAAAGGGCGCAAAAACCGCTCTAAACCGCTCTATGTAGGACGCAAATGCTCTCAAATGGGCTGCTAAAACCCGACATTTTGATCGTCGGAGCGGGCATTGTAGGCCTCTCCCTGGCCCTCGAATTGAACGCCCGCGGCGCGCAAGTCACTGTGTTGGAAAGGGATACGCCCCTCTCCCACGCCTCAACGGCCGCCGCCGGCATGCTCGCCGTCCATGACCCCCACAATCCCCCCGCCCTCTATCCGCTAAGTCGGTTATCGAGTGTTCTTTACCCCGAATTTTTAACCCGCGTCGCCGAATTGTCCGGAGAACTCGTCCCGTTCCAAACAAATGCGACCATCCAGCAACCAGCGAGCAAACCCGACAACCCGACGCACCGCCTCCTGCCTTGGAACATCGACGATCTTTTGCCTGGAAACGCGCTTCACCACTTGCAACTCGACCTCCTCGTCGAGCACTCCATCGACCCCCATCAACTAGCCCATGCGCTGCTCGCCGCAGTGCGCAGCACGAGCATCCAACTCCACCAAAACTGCACCGTAAAAGGCATATTTGCCCACCAACAATCCGTGCGCGTCGAAACCTCGTCGAAGTGGCACGAAGCGGCCATCTTCGTAGACTGCCGAGGCGCGTGGTGTGGCCCACCCATCGCGCCGCGCAAAGGGCAGATGCTTTCGGTTGAACTCCCTTCAGGAATGAACCTCTCGCACGTCTTGCGGACCCAAGACGTCTACGTCGTCCCCCGCACTCTCGGCCCGCGCGCAGGCCGCGCCCTCATCGGCGCAACCATCGAAGACACAGGTTTCGACAATGCGGTCTACCCCACGGACATCGCCGCACTTCACGCCCGCGCCGCTGCGCTTCTTCCACGTCTGGCCGCTGCAAGAGTGCTCGAATCCTGGGCCGGCCTGCGGCCCGGCACACCGGACGACCTTCCGCTCATCGGCGCGCTAGCTCCTGAAAGCAGGTATTTCATCGCCGCCGGGCACTTTCGCAACGGCATCCTGCTCGCGCCCGCCACGGCCCGGGTCATGGCTGATCTCATCGACGGCAAGCCGCCCGCCCTCTCGCTCGACGCCTTCTCGCCAAACCGCTTCCTCGCTCCTCACAAGCACATAAGCGGGTCGCCGCAGCCTGCCCTGAACCTGTCGAACGGTCCCGATTCTCGTACATGGGTTCTGAGGTCGTGATCGCACGCGCGTTCCGATAAACGCCCGTCCCATGTGACAACCGCTCACCCATTTAGCTATAACCGTTAATGCTGTTGCAACCGCTCGGAGAGCGCTTTTCATGTCTAATCCCGCCCCAAAGGGCCTACAAGATGTCGTCGCCAACGAGTCCTCCATCTGCTTCATCGACGGGGCCAAGGGCATCCTCTCCTATCGCGGCATCGACATCCACGAGCTTGCGGACAAGTCCAGCTTTGAAGAAACGACTTGCCTGCTCTGGAACAAGAAACTCCCCACCGCGACCGAGCTCACGGCTTTCACGAAAAAACTCGCCGCCGCGCGCGACCTGCATCCCGATGTGATCAAGTTCCTCCGCGCTGTCCCGAAGGAAGCTTCACCGATGGAAGTGCTGCGCACGGCCGTCTCGTTGCTCTCAATGTACGACGCCGACGAAGCGCTCGTAACGCACGAGGCGAACCTGCGGAAGAGCTTCCGCCTCACCGCGCAAATTGCGATGATCATTGCCGTCTTCGACCGCATCCGTAAGGGTAAGGACATCGTCGAAGCCGACCGTTCTCTCTCGCACGCCGCCAACTTCCTCTGGATGCTCAATGGCGAGAAGCCTTCCAACACCGCCACCCGTGCGCTCGATGTCGCGCTCGTTCTACACGCCGACCACGAACTCAACGCCAGCACCTTCGCCGCGCGCGTCATTGCGGCCACGCTCGCGGACATGCATTCGGCCGTTACGGGGGCCATCGGCGCGCTCAAAGGCCCACTGCACGGCGGTGCCAACGAAGCCGTGATGCGCCTGCTCCACGCCATCGACAAGTCCGGCGACGATCCGGTCGAGCACGTTCGGGAAATGCTCGAGCGCAAGGAGAAAATCTCCGGCTTCGGCCACCGCGTCTACACCACTGAAGACCCTCGCGCCACGCACCTGCGCAAGATGTCGGAAGACCTCGGCCGCGACGCCAATCCCAAGTGGTTTGAAATGTCGCGCAAAATCGAGATCTTCATCAAGGAGCAAAAGAAGCTCAACGCAAACGTGGACTTCTACTCGGCCAGCACCTACACCACGCTGGGCATCGACATGGACCTCTTCACGCCGATCTTCGCGATCAGCCGCATCTCCGGCTGGGCCGCGCACGTCATGGAGCAGCACGACGACAACCGCCTCATCCGCCCGCGCGCGGATTACACCGGCCCCGCCTACCCCGCGCCCTACGTCCCCATCGCCGGGCGCTCATAGCCCCAGAAGGCGGGAAGAAGGCCGCGACCCTAGCCGCGGCCTTCTTTGCTTGCTTTACTTCGCGCTCGACGGTGGCACAATCCCATTCATACGCAGATACTCCACCATCTGGCCGTAGTGGTCATAGCCGTGCGCGACCGCGAACGCCACCAGCGTAGCGCGCGTATTCATCCCATCGGCACCCTTGATCGTCTGAAACGCATTGGCGGAGGTGATTGTCGCGATCGCCTTGTGCCCAAACGCGATCGACCCCTCCAGCGCCTTCACGGCATCGTCCTTCTTGGTCATCGTGTCCAGCGTGCGAATGTCCACATCCGGCTTCAGCCCGCTGACGAGCATGAAGAAGTAGTAATTCGCCTGTGCGACGTGCGCCACCTGAGCGCCAAACGTCCGCACCTTCTCGAACGTCGCGGGACTCTTATCAGCAAACGTCGTTCCGCTCGGTGCAAAGTCGTACTTGTCGGCGGGCATCGCCTTCGCCGCCGGAAGCGCATCCTTTTCGTACTGCGTCAGCATTACGTCAAGCGCCGTCGCCGGGCTGCCTACGACTACCGCTGCAGGAGCACTGCCCGTCTGTGCGTTCATCGCCACTCCGCACATGCCTATCGCCAAACCTGCAACCATCATCTTTAATCGCATAACTCACCTCGTAAAGAGTTTTAAAATCGCCTCCAGCTTACCAGACCGTGACTCAATTCGTCACCCCTCCAAACTGCGCTCATTGTCCCTCAACAAAACCGCTTTCCCCTTAGCTCTCACCGCAAAGCATCAGGCTCATTGCTCCCGTTTGGGCAGCGTTCAAATAAGATAGAACTATGCAACGCATCTATCTCGACTCCAACGCGACGACCTCCGTGCTTCCGGAAGTCGTCGAAGCCATGAGCCCCTTCTGGCAGGAAAACTTTGGCAATCCCAGTTCCGCGCACCACGCCGGGCAGCGCACCCGGGCCGCCGTGGAGTGCGCCCGCACCGCCGTCGCCGCCCTGCTCAACGCCCAGGCTAAGGAAATCGTGTTCACCTCCGGCGGCACTGAGAGCGACAACCTTGCACTCGCGGGCGTCCTGCAACCGTATCTTGATCGCGGTGAGCTGGCCCACCTCATTACCTCCGTCATCGAGCACCACGCCGTTCTCAACGCCGCGCAGTCGCTCGAAAAACGCGGCATTGAAGTCACCTATCTGCCGTCAACGCTTGACGGCGTCATCGACCCCGCGGCCTTCGAAGCCGCACTCCGTCCGCACACGCGCCTCGTCTCCATCATGTTCGCGAACAACGAAACCGGAGCGATCCAACCTGTCGCCAAGCTTGCCCGCATCGCTAAATCACATAGCTCCAAAGCCCTCTTCCACACCGACGCCGTGCAAGGTGCAGGCAAGCTCGCGCTCGACGTATCGGGCGAGTTGAAGGACGTCGACCTGCTCTCAATATCCGGCCACAAAATGTATGCGCCACAGGGGACGGGCGTCCTCTTCGTGCGCGACGGCGTGAAGCTCGCCCCGCTCTTCCACGGCGGTCCTCACGAACGCCAACGTCGCGCAGGCACTGAGAACGTTCCTGGAATCGTTGCCCTCGGCCGCGCCGCCGACCTCACCCGCGAATGGCTGGCCACTTCCGGCCACTCCCTCGCCACACTCCGCGACCGCCTCGAATCGGGCCTGCTTGCCGCAATCCCCGGCACGACTGTCAACTCGGCCGCCGCGCCCCGCGCAGCCAACACCACCAACTTGCGTTTCAGCGGCGTCAATGCGGAAGCGCTCATCATCGCGCTGGACATGAAAGGAATTTCCGCCAGCTACGGTTCTGCCTGCCAATCCGGGGCCACAGATTCCTCGCACGTCCTCTCCGCCCTTGGTCTCACCGAAGCCGAAGCCCGCAGCAGTGTCCGTCTATCGCTCTCACGCCTTACCACGGCCGAAGAGGTCGCCCGAGCTCTCGAAATCATCCCCGCTACGGTCGCGCACCTGCGTGCGATGTCGCGAGCTTAACGAACTTCGGACCATGCCCGCAAATGGGCATCCGCGATCAAAACAGAAATCTTTTCTTTATCTACGATGTCAGGAAGCGATGACCGTACAGCCGCGTCTTCAGCCGCTTTTCGCAGCTCAGCGGCTTCGCGCGTGAAGCGTTCCAGCGTTCACTCCCCAGCGCGGGCTTCGGGTGAATCGGGCATCAACGCCTCACAGATACCACGGAATATTGACCACCACTATTCGCTGGTTTCCCTTCAACAGCAGCAGCAACTTCAGCAACTGCACGCGCTGATTGTGCAACAGGTTTTCCCACCAGTGCCGCACCACTAACTCCGGTAGCAGCACCGCGATCTTCCGTCCCGGATTGTCGTCTTCCAGCTTCAGCACGTAGTCCATCAGAGGCGACAGGACGGTGCGATAGTTGCTCTTCACCGTCACTAACTCCGGCTCGACACTGCCATGCTCGCGTACCGGCAGTAGCACAAACGTCTCCCACACCGTACCCAGCGCGTCCGCGTCGTCCGAGTCCACATGGACCACTTTGACCTCGTTGCTCATCGTCATCCCGAAGCGCATCGCCTTCTCGGTAATCTTGTCCCAGCGCGCCATTGGGATCACGACGATGGGCTGCTCCAGTCCCGTCAGCCGCAGCGGCGTCGGGTCTTCGGTCTCCCGTTTCACCCGCGTGTAGTGGCGTTTGACCATCATCATCACGCCGATCAGGAACGGCACCAGCAGCGCCGTCACCCACGCGCCGGAAACGAATTTCGTCACCAGAATTATGACCAACGTGACGCCTGTGGCAATGGCCCCCAACCCGTTGATAAACATCTTGAGGCGCCGGTGCGGGGCGTCCAGGGTCTTTTTCCAGTGCTTCACCATACCCGCCTGGCTCAGCGTAAACGCCATGAACGCGCCGATCGCATACAGGGGAATCAGCCGGTCGGTCACGCCGTCGAACAGGATCAGGATGAGGGCCGTAAAGCCCGTCAGCGCATAGATACCGTGAGAGAACAGCAACCTCCGCCCCTTGAGCAGAAACACGTGGGGCAGATAGTCGTTGCCCGCGACGGCGCGCGCCATATTCGGAAACCCTGTAAAGGCCGTGTTGGCGCTGAACGAGAGCGCCGCGAAAACGCCGCCCATGGTCAAAAGGTAGAACCAGCCGCGCCCGAACACCGCCGCCACCTCGATGCTCAGTACGCTTTGATAGCCGTGCACATCGGGGTCCATCGCGGTCACGCCATACGCTCGTGCCACATACGAAAGCCCAAAAAGCAACACAATCAACATCGCGATAATAATCGTCAGGGTGTGATTGGCTCTCCGCGCGCGCGGCTCCCTGAAAGCCGTCACGCCATTCGATACCGCCTCCACGCCGGTCATCGCAGCGCAGCCGTTGGAGAAGGCCTTCAGCAGCAACCACACCAGCAAAAACGGCGTAAACTTTTCCAGCTTCGTCACATCCACCGGCGGCGGGGTCGCCAGTGCCACCGGATGTCCCCCTGCCAGCAGTGCGTGATATGTGCCAATGCCGATGGTCAACAAAAGAGTGCCGACGAAGACGAACGTCGGCAGCATGAACACCGCGCCCGATTCCTTGACTCCGCGCATGTTCACAATCGCAATCGCCGAGAGTATCACAAGGCAGCACAGCAATTGATGCGGATGCAGCCGCGGAAATGCGCTCACCAGCGCCGTTATGCCCGCCGAAATGCCCACCGCCGCCGTCAAAATGTAGTCGATCATCAGCGCAGCGGCCGCCAGCAGTCCGGCCTTGTCGCCGAGGTTCTCGCTGGCCACCGTAAACGACCCGCCGCCGTTGGGATACGCCTCAATAGTTTGCCGGTAGCTGAAATACAGAATCGTCAGCAGCGTCAGGATGAAGCCGAAGATCGGCAGCAGATAATGACGCACGCCCAACAGGCCCAGAGGAATCAGCAGCGCCATTGCGGCTTCCGGCCCATACGCCGCGCTCGTCAAACCATCCAGCCCGAAAATCGGGACCCCGGCCGCTACACCAATGTGTTCCGAATGCGCTTCAGTACTGCTGAGCGGCTTACCAAACAAGACATCAAAAAAACTCATGCCAACCAAAACCTCAAGCGCGAAAAGTACCTTAAATATCGTACCGCAATGCTGTCAAACCGAACATCCCTTTTTCGCGCTCGTCAGCGTGCTGTCTACCCTGCCCGCGGCGACCGCCATGGCGTGTTACGCTCACCCGCAAGGGCCCTATGCCGACCACACGACGCCGCTTCTGCGCCAGCGCCGCTCTTATCACTCTGTCGCCGCGAATGCTGCGCGCGCAAACCTCTGCGCGAGTCGATGTCGCGACGTTTGAGCATGACCGCATCCTCGCCGACGCCACCGCGGCGTTCAAACAGCCGGTGCAAACCCTCGACAGTCTGCATTCGCCTGCCGCCGATCCGCACGACTTCTACTCAGATGCAGAAATGCCTGCACCCGCAAAGGGCCTGCCGTTTCGCGCTCATGCGGAAGCGCTGATCGACTTTTCCGCGACAGTTTCCACCCTCACTGCCGCCTATGTTCTTACGCGCGACGACCGCTACGCGCTACGCGCCGGCCAGCATCTCTTCGCGTGGTTGGTCGATCCAGCGACGCGCATAAATCCGAGGTTGCAAAGTGCTTACGCCACGTCCGCCTCCGTCAACGCACTTGCCGCCGGAATTGTCGATGGCGTTCCCCTCGCCGAGGTCGCCCGCTCGATCCCGTTTCTGGTCGATACCGCGGCGCTGGCCCCGCCTAACCTCGTCGCCACTCGTGCCTGGTTCACCGAATTTCTCGACTGGCTCAATACCGCGCGCATTCCGCTGATCGCGCGCGACACTAAAGATCACACGGCGTCGGCATGGCTTCTAATCGCCTCCGCCTGCGCTCGCCTGCTAGGCGACGAAGCCATGCTGACCGCATTGCGCCACCGCTTCAAATCGCCCACCCTGCGCAATCAGATCCAAGCCAGCGGCGTCTTCCACCACGAAATCATTACCGAGTTTCCCTACCGCAACTCGCTCTTCAACTTCGACCTGCTCGCCGGGGCCTGCGAACTGCTCTCAACACCCTTCGCCAGCCTGTGGCCCTACGAACTCGAGGACGGTCCCGGCTTGCGCGCCGTCGCCGCGTTCCTGTATCCGATGCTGAAGGAACCTGCCCGCTGGCCCTACCCGGCGGACGTGTTCCGCTTCCGCGAAGTCCCGCGCCGCCGCCCGGCGCTGCTGCTCGCAGGCCGAACCTATACCCGCCCGGAGTACGTCGACCTGTGGCGCTCGCTGACCGCGCCCGCCCCCGACGATCCGCTCCGCGCCAGCTTTCCCATCCGCCAGCCGCTGCTGTGGATCAAGCGCCCACCGCACAACGCCTAACAGCAACCCCTTCCGAACTGGCTTATGGAACGGACGGATAACAGAATGCCCGAGAGCTTCACGCGCTTGCGTCGTGGCTGTTTGTGAGATGCGGGCTCTTTAGTCGATCGAAATCTTCCGCAACAGCGCGAAGTCGCTCAGCATCTTGCCGGTGCCGAGCACAACGCTGGCCAGCGGATCGTCGGCAATTGAGACGGGCAGGCCGGTCTCTTCGCGAATGCGACGGTCGAGATTCTTGATCAGCGCGCCGCCGCCCGTGAGCACGATGCCGCGGTCGGAGATGTCTGCCGAGAGCTCCGGCGGGGTGCGCTCCAGCGCCACGCGAATCGCGTTGATGATTGTGGCAATGCACTCGCCCAGCGCCTCGCGGATTTCGGAGTCTTCGATGGTGATCGTCTTGGGCACGCCTTCGATCAGGTTGCGGCCCTTGATCTCCATCGTCATCGGCTTGTCCAACGGGAACGCCGAACCCAGTTCAATCTTGATTTGTTCCGCCGTGCGCTCGCCGATCAGCAAATTGTACTTGCGCTTAAGGTAGGTCGTGACGGCTTCGTCCATCTGATTGCCGGCCATGCGCACAGAACGCGAGTAGACAATTCCAGCCAGCGAAATGACGGCGATGTCGGTCGTTCCGCCACCGATGTCGACGACCATGTTGCCGCCGGGTTCGGTGATCGGAAGGCCCGCGCCGATGGCCGCCACCATGGCCTGTTCTACAAGATGAACCTCGCTGGCCTTGGCGCGGTACGCCGAGTCCATGACGGCGCGCTTTTCGACCTGCGTAATTTCCGAGGGCACGCCGATGACGATGCGCGGATGCACCATGCGCTTGCGATTGTGCGCCTTCTGGATGAAGTAGTTGAGCATCTTCTCGGTCTGCTTGAAGTCGGCGATGACACCGTCTTTCATGGGCTTGATCGCGATGATGTTACCGGGCGTGCGGCCCAGCATCTCTTTGGCTTCCTTGCCGACAGCTTCCACTTCGCCAGTGATACGGTTGACGGCGATGATCGATGGCTCGTTGACGATGATGCCCTTGCCGTGCGCGAAGACCAGCGTATTCGCGGTCCCGAGATCGATGGCGAGGTCGCTTGAAAAGAGCGAGAAAATCGAGCGCATGTTGCTGAAACGCGACGAGCGCATCTGAAAATTATTGGGTGACATGGGGCGAAATCGTTCCTGCATTCATTGGAATATGTGGGCAGAATGCCTGCGCCTCCATTGTACGGCCTGTACGATGTCCGACTTGGCTCACGCTGCTTCCGCAGAATCCGCTCCGGCGACAGAAC
This sequence comes from Terriglobales bacterium, assembly GCA_038205325.1. Taxonomy (GTDB): domain Bacteria; phylum Acidobacteriota; class Terriglobia; order Terriglobales; family Acidobacteriaceae; genus Granulicella. The sequence continues at coordinate 33,838 of JBBRCA010000001.1, forward strand.
GCTTCCTTAGCTAGAATGACGTGAGGAAGGTAAACAATGATTATCGGAGTCCCCAAAGAAGTCAAAGACCACGAGAGCCGCGTCGGCATCACCCCTGCAGGCGTCAAAGCGCTCGTCGACGGCGGCCACAAAGTGCTGGTCGAAACCCAAGCTGGCCGCCTGTCCTCTTTCCCCGACGCCGACTATCAGGCCGTCGGCGCGGAGATCGTCGGCGAAGCCTCAAATGTCTGGGGCCACGCCGATATGGTCGTCAAAGTGAAGGAGCCCGTCGAAAAGGAGTACGTCCATTTTCGCGACGGCCTCGTGCTTTTTACCTATCTCCACCTTGCGCCGCTCAAGGCGCTGACCGATGCGCTGCTCGGGAAGAAGGTCACCGGCATCGCCTACGAGACCGTGAAGGACGCCGCAGGCACGCTTCCCTTGCTGACCCCGATGTCTGAAGTCGCCGGTCGTCTCTCGGTGCAGATCGGCGCGGCGTATCTTGAAAAAGAGCATGGCGGGCGCGGTGTTCTGCTGGGCGGCGTCCCCGGAGTGTCGCCCGGTAACGTGTGCATTATCGGCGGCGGGATCGTTGGCACCAACGCGGCCAAGATTGCGCTGGGCATGGGCGCGAAAGTCACGCTCGTCGACCTGAATCTAAATCGTCTGCGCGAGCTCGACGACATTTTTTCGGGCCGCATCTACACGCTGGCCTCGAACGCGTACAACGTCGAGCGCGCGGTCTGCGAAGCCGATCTGGTGATTGGCGGTGTGCTGATTCCCGGAGCGGCCGCGCCCAAGATCGTCACCCGCGCCATGGTGGCGAAGATGAAGAAGGGCGCGGTGATCGTCGATGTGGCCATCGATCAGGGTGGGTGCATCGAAACCGCGCGCCCCACAACGCACTCCGACCCCAGTTACGAAGTTGACGGTGTGGTCCACTACTGCGTTACCAACATGCCCGCCGCCGTGCCCAACACCAGCACACTTGCGCTTACCAATGCGACGCTGCCCTACGTCCGCCAACTCGCGAAGCTCGGAGCAGCAGCTGCGATCAAAGCCAATTTCGGAATCGCGGAAGGCGTGAACACGTACAACGGGCATCTCACCTACAAGGCGGTCGCCGAAGGCCAGAAGCGCGAGTTCCGCGCTCTGGCTGACGTTTTGTAACTCCGCCAAGGAGGTATGCAATGCCACGCATCGTTGCCGCAATACTTGTGGTTGCCCTGGGATCCTATCTCCCCACGGTTGCCACCTCGCAGGCCGAGCGCCGTAGCGACGACCACGGCGCAATGGACACCCGGCACGCCACGTTCGATATTTCATCCTTGAACGGCGTGCCGGTTTCCGGGAAGACCAATGCGCGGCCTGGACTCGACTACGAAGCGGCGGTCAGTGTGACGGTCGAGCACAAACTGGTGACCCTCCACAGGGTCATCGTCGACCGCACACGAGGCCTCTACTTCGGTTACGACCTGGTAGTCGAACGCGTTACGAATCAACCTCTCGTGCACCTGCACTTCGCACCGCTGTCTTCTCTGCAAACCTTCAAGGGCATTCAGTTTGATTCGCTTTCCCCAGGAGTATCGCCTGCGCCGTTGCAAGATAAGACCGTGGACCTCAATGCGCATGTCGCGCTTCCATTGGAAAATGCTCAGGACGGCACGGCCCTCATCACCGACGAGCTACGATTTGGCGGGGATGTCCCAGCTAGCTGATTCCACGTGCGTAAACAGGTAAACTTCTTCGCATGGGTACAGCGGCAGGCCGGCGTCGGGTTTTCGTGGTCGCGCTGGGCGTGTCGCTGCTGGTGTTGGGGCTCGCGCTCGCCACCCTCAACGCCTTCAACCTGAACTTCCTCAACCCCGCGTCGCCGACGCAGACGCTGGTTTTCATTGCCCTTTCGACAGTCTCGTTTCTGCTCTTCGTCGGCGTGCTTGTGCTGTTGGTTCGCAACGTTCTCAAGCTCTACCAGGACCAGCGCTCACGCGTTCTCGGCACGCGCCTGCGCACGCGGATGTTGTGGGGAGCCGTGCTGGTCTCGGTGGTTCCGCTGGTCTTTATGTTCGCCTTCAGCTATCTGCTGATGAACCGCGCCGTCGACCGTTGGTTCTCACAGCCGGTTACGCAGATGCGCGACAACTCCAACAGAATGGCCGCCGAACTCACCGGGTACGCCGCCGCCAACGCCCGCTCCGAAGCCGACTCCATCGCTGTCGGCGTGGCCAATATGCCTCCACGTTTGGACGGTGCTCCGGTGCGCGCTGCACGCAGGCAGACGCACGGAAAGGAAAAGACCGCCCCGACCGAACACGATGCGATCCTGGCCGAACTGCGACGCCACGAGATCACCCTACAGGGCGGCTTTGCCATCGTCTATCGCGATAAACGGTCCATCGCCTCGCTGCACGTGCCGCTGAGCGAGGGCCACGTCGCGCAGCTCAAAGCGCTCAAACCTGCCTCTACTGCAACAGACGAAAATCCTTCCGGCGAATCGGCCATCGAATCGGTTCCGGTCCCCGGCCCGCAAGAGGCCGCCATCCTGCAAGTTGCGCAGCGCAACGACGGCGCGATCTACAGCCTGGGTGCGGTCGATTACACTCTCGCGACGGCGGGCATGAAGCGCGGAGGCATTGTGGTCGTCGGCCTGCCCATTTCTCCCGGCATCGCCGCCACAACCCTCAGCCTGCGCGCCGCTTCCGACGCCTACTGGACGCTGTTTCGCGAGCGCCGCATCATCCGCAACCTGTACATGTTTCTGCTGCTGCTGATGACCGCCCTCGCGCTCTTCGCCAGTTGCTGGTTGGCGCTCAACGTCGCCAAGCAAGTCACGCGGCCCGTAGAGTCGCTCGCCGACGCCATGGAAGCTATCGCTGCCGGCGATTACGCCCGCCGCGTCGGCGAATCGGCCACTGAAGAACTCGGCGAACTCGTGGACAGCTTCAACGCCATGGCCACCGACCTTGAGTCTTCGCGCGCGCTCGCCGAACAATCCACGGCACAACTTTCCGAAGCCAACATCGCTCTGCAAGCCCGCCGCACCGAGCTCGAAACCATCATCGAAACCATCCCCAATGGCGTCGTCACGCTTTCGTCCGATGAGCGCATCGTGGTCGCCAACCGCGCGTTCTCAGAGCTGCTCGACCCCGGCGGACAGAAGCATTTCCGCGGCGCCGCGCTCGGCGATGTCTTTCCCCGCGACGTCACGGACTCGCTCAATCGCCTGCTGCGTCGTTCGCACCGCATGGGCAGCGCGTCGGCCGAAATGCAGATGTCGTCGAGCTCCGGAGTCGTCCATCTTTCCGCGACCATCGCGCTGCTCGAAAGCACAGGGTCTGCCGCGCGGCAGCATCTCGGCTACGTCCTCGTGCTTGAAAACGTGACCGAACTGCTGCGCGCGCAGAAGCAAAGCGCGTGGAAAGAAGTTGCGCGTCGCGTTGCCCACGAGATCAAGAATCCGCTCACGCCGATTTCACTCAACGCTGAACAAATCCGCCGCCATATCGACCGCCTGGCCCCTCTGCTCCTCGAACACGGGATCGAAAGCACGTCTCCCACTGTCATCCATCGCGGCTCGGAGATCATCACAGCCTCGGTTGAAACCATGCGCTCGCTGGTCGACCAATTCTCCGCGCTGGCGCAATTTCCAAGCGCCCGCCCGCATCCCGCCGACCTCAACACCATCGTCGAAAATTCGCTGGCGTTGTTCGCTGGCCGAATGACGAACATTCGGGTCGTCCGCAAACTTGCACCTAACCTGCCTCTGGTGCTGGCCGATCCCGAAGCTCTCAAGCGAGCGCTCTCCAACCTGATCGACAACGCCGCCGAAGCCATGCACGATTCCCTGCTGCGAGAGATGTACATTTCTACACGCCTGCTCGACTCCGGCATGGTCGAGCTTTGCGTCGCGGACACCGGCCCCGGCCTCACCGACGAGATGCGCGAGCGCCTCTTCCTGCCCTACTTCTCCACCAAACAGCGCGGCACCGGTCTCGGCCTCTCCATTGCCGCGCAGATTTTGCAAGAGCATCAAGGCTCCATCCGCGCCGAGAAAAACACACCCGCAGGCGCGAAGTTCATCATGGAACTCCGCCCCGCATCCAACGAAGGCGACTTGCCCGACGCAAACGCCACCGCATTCATCCCCATCGAAGAAGCTGTCCGATGATGACAGCTTCTCTCTAACCCTCTACCTGCTACGCTCTACACTCTGCCATCATGAACCACGTTCTGATCGTCGACGACGAAGCCGACATCCGCGACTCGCTGGAGGGTATCCTGCGCGAAGAGGACTACGCCGTCACCACCACTGGGAGCGCCACCGAAGCCCTCGCCCTGCTGCGCGATGCGCCCTATGAGGCGGTGCTGCTCGACATCTGGCTGCCCGACGGCGACGGCCTCGACGTGCTCGCCAAAATCAAAGGTGAAAACCCTGCTCAGCCTCTCGCCGATTCGCCCGAGGTCATCATGATCTCCGGCCACGGGACCATCGAAGCAGCGGTGCGCGCGACCAAACTCGGCGCGTACGACTTCCTCGAAAAGCCGCTCTCGCTCGACCGCACGCTGCTGGTTCTGCGCAATGCTATCAAGGCCCACCAACTCCGCGAAGACAATCAGGAGTTCGCACGCCAACTCGCCGGCAAAGGCCCCGTCACCGGCCAGTCGGTGCCGATGAAAGCGCTTCGCCAGCAAATCAAATTGATGGCGCCCACCAACGGTCGCGTGCTCATCTACGGGGAGTCGGGCACGGGCAAGGAACTCATCGCGCGCGCGATGCACGCCGAATCGCTGCGCCGCGAGCGGGTTTTCGTCGAGCTCAACTGCGCCGCCATCCCCGAAGACTTTATCGAAACCGAACTCTTCGGCTACCGCCATGGCGCAGGCGGCCCTGGCCAGCCCGCCGAAAAACGCGGAACATTTGAGCGCGCCGACGGCGGCACATTGTTCCTCGATGAGGTTGGCGACATGAGCCTGAAAACCCAGGCGAAGGTGCTGCGGGCGTTGGACGAGCAGCGCTTCTACCCGGTTGGCGCCTCCACGCCGGTCCACATTGACGCGCGCGTCATCGCCGCCACCAACAAAGACCTCGAAGAAGAAATCGCGCGCGGCAACTTCCGCGAAGACCTCTTCTACCGCCTCAACGTCATTCCGTTTTTCGTTCCTCCACTGCGCGAGCGCAAGGAAGATATTCCTCTGCTGGTGAAGGAGTTCCTGCACGATCTCGGCACGCAATACGGCCGCCCGCGCGTCGAAATCTCCGACGCCGCGCTCACGCAACTGAAGTCCTATCATTGGCCTGGCAACGTTCGCGAGCTGCGCAACGTCATCGAGCGCGTCCTGATCCTCAATCCGAAAGCGACGCGCCTCGAACCTAAACACCTGCCCATGCTGGTGCAGCGCACGGATGGTGTTGCCGGAACCGCCGCCGGGCGCGGCGCGAACCGCGAAGAGTTTACGACGCTGCTGCAAGCCCGCGAAGCCTACGAGCGCGACTACATCCTCAAGGAAATCGATCGCTCGCACGGCAACGTGACCCGCGCCGCAGAAGCGCTCGGCCTCGAACGCTCGCACCTCTATCGCAAGATGAAAGCGCTCGGCATCAGCGTCGGGGAGTGACATCTGCTGCGGGCAAAGTTGGCCTAGAAGCGCGCGGTAAGTCCACCGCTCACCGTTAGGCCGTGCTGGGAGTGGCCGGTCACCGGAACGAAAAATATCGGCTCTCTCAGCGCATAGAAATCCCGAAATTCACCCCGCAATCCGATGGGTACGAACAGGTGAAGCGGGGTCTTTACATCCACGCCGCCGCCAAATTGTAAAACGCCAGTGTGCGTATGAATTGTCGGAGATGATTATCCAGTTAGCTCAGGCGTAGCGATAAGTTGTTTGTAGGTAATGGTTTGTGTGCCTAGGGTGGCCCTGATGAGCCTTTCCAGCAGGTCCGGTTCCATGGTTCTGCGATTGAGCCTGTAGTTGAATTCCGCGACGTAGCCTTCGAGGTGTTTGGCTTCGACCGCATGGTGGGTTCCGAGTAGGAAGCGTTTGAGGTTGGCCAGCGCGATGTGGACCCAGGGAAACAGTTTGTGAGCCGGTTCCGGCTGGCCAGAAATCGGGATGGCCGTGTGCTCGAAACCATGTTCCTGGACCTGCCAGTAGCCGCTCCAGCCGTCGGTCAGCACCTGGCTTCCGGGTCGCACCTTGTCGCTCAAGAAACCGTTCAGGCTCTTGCCGGCGGCGTCGGGCAGAACGCGCAGCGCGGCAAAGCCCGGCACCGGCGGCCTTCCCGGCTGGCCCTGGGCGCGGTGCTCGACGGCGACCGCGACCACGGCCTTGTCCTGGCCGCCGCGTCCACGCCTGCCGCCCTCTTCGACCCCGCCCACATAGCCTTCGTCGACTTCGACCACGCCGCCCAGGGTATAGCCGCGGTCGCGGTCAGCCATCGCCTTGCGGATCTTGTGCTGCATCATCCACGCGGTCTGATAGCAGACGCCGATCTCCTTGCTCAACTGCACCGCCGAGATGCCCTTCTTGCCGTGACTCATGCGGTAGATGGCCCAGAACCAGCTCGACAAGGGCGTGCGCGTCTTGTGAAAGACGGTTCCCGCCGTCACCGAGCACTGATAGCCGCAGCGCGCGCATTCATGCACCCGACGCGACGCGATGTAGCCCCGGCTCACGCCATCGCAACCTGGACACCGGAACCCGTCCGGCCAGCGCTGCCGCGACAACTGTGCACCGCACTGAGACTCCTCGCCAAACCGCAACCGAAACTCCCGCACCGTCAGCATTCCACTCTTCTTCATGCCCAATAGAATATCGCCTTTTCATCGCCTGAGCAAGATGGATAATCATCTTGTCGGATTGCTCGCGCCCCCGAACAAGCGGTCGCTGGTCTCAAACAAGCCGTACCCTCCGCCCGCCGAAATCCAGGGTGTCAAGGCGTGGCCGAGAGGAAACGCCAGACGCGCGGATGGAGTGACGTAGAACGTCGCGTTGCTGGTGGGCAGGAGCGCATTTCCGTTCGTGAGTCGATGGTTCGGCCCGACCAGCGCGGGCACGTCCAGCCACAATTCGCTATGACGAAAGGAATGAACTTCCCGGCCATAGTTGAGTTCGAGCGACATGCTGCTGCTGTTCACAATCTCCTTCGTTCCGTTCCCCGAAGCGACCGCCAGCGCATTGGAGGGTAGGAACTCGCCACCAATTGTGAAGCCGAGCAGATTTTTCCCGTCCTGCGCTCCGGCGACAAATGGAACCATGCTCGAGAGAACAAGACACGAAATTGGAATCCGACGGACGAGAGCAAAACGACGGTAAAGAGCACTCATGTGTCTTGGATTCCTCCGTGTCACAAAGGTGAGGGAGAATTCCGGAACGTGTCCGCCACCCAGTGCGTGGCCCCCGCACTCTTTATGCAACAGTCCGGCGGAGGGTCTCTTGATGTCGACCGCTTTAATCCACACATGTTCATAGATTTGCAGTTGCATGCACAGGTGGAGCGCGCCTAAGGTACTTTTTAGCTGATGTCGCGCAGTAAGTCAGCAATCGAACCGATGGCAGACTTGGAGGATCGACGACCGACGCGAGTCGGAAACCGGTCATCCAACCCACCAGAGGATCAATTGCCGACGGAGTCGAATATTAGTCAACGGAAGAGCCACGGGATGCAATATCCGACGCGAGTCGGAGGTTGTCCAGCGGCAGACGCTGAAGACGCAATGTCCGGCCACACTGCGAGATTGTCAATGATGAAAGCGCCAGAGATCGCAAGGTTTCTGGCGTTTTCGTTTGTGCCGGGCGTCTAGCTGGGGGACGCCGCAGCGGGCCGGTTGTCTGCGTTATTTCCAGGTGAGCGGCACGTCGTACAGAGGAAAATTGGCATCGCCGACAAGATCTGCGAGTCGAGAGGGAATTTCACTTTTCCCGGGAAGATGGAACCATTCAACGTGAGTTGCTCGATCTCCTTATCCATCGCAGCCACTACCTCGTCGGTCGGGACAGGGAGAAGTCCCTCGCCCGCTCAAGCTGATCTTTTCGGCTGACGCGATCCACCCGATCCGCGGCGAGGATGCCCTTGCCAATCTTCTTCGCTAGAGCGGGGCACAGTCGAAACCACGAGCTGAGAGTGGGGCCGTCGGCCAGCGCGACCATGACCTCTTCGCCACGGGCCGCGGCGGACGCTAGTCCGGCGAATTGGGTCTCGGCGTATTGGACGCCGACTTTCGTAAGCTTATCGCAGGCGGACTGAATCGGTGTAGAGAGAATTGTGATGAGAGTGTGTTCGGACCGGCTGCTGGTGGCTTATTCTGCGGCACCTAAAAGCCAGCCCGTCGTTAACCCCTTGCTCTTCAACCAGTCCTTAACGGCACTCTTTTTGTCCGATAGTATTCGGTCGATTTCATGACCGGTGGGTGCCGACCACAACTGCCAGTCAGCCAAGCGCGCAACTATCTTCTTGATATGTTGTAGATCCTTATCACTTAAATCGCGGAGGAACACGCGTGATCGATCATCGGCGTCAGCGAGCTCCAATCTCGCGCACACCGCACCGTGCAAAAGTTCAAACCAAGCCATCATCGATTTCGAGCCAAAAATTCTCTCCAATTTTCGTTGCGTGTCCGTCTTGACCGATGTGTCGCTGCTCCAGTTATGAAGTGCTAAGTCCACTATGAAATTACTGAGAGAGATCACGTTCGCGAGTTCGCTGTCTCGCTTGTAACTCCCGCCTGTCAGGCTGTCCCCGAGTGGTTCTTGAAAAATAAAGTTTGCAAACAACGACTTCTTAAGAACGTCGAGGGTGAGCGGAGTCGCTGCTGAACTGCGATTTCCAGTAGAAATAAACTTCGCCATTCCGTTCTCGGAACTTTGAAGTACCCCATTAAAAAGATAACTGCGGAATCGTTCATTAACTTCCCCACGCGTAAGCTGCTTGACACCGCGAAGGTACTGAATGAAACCTTCTTCGGATTTTGGCTTTCCGTCCTCTTGATTTCGATATGACTCAAAATCACTGCCGAATTCGTCCCCTAGCTTCCTAACCATGATTGACGCAAAAAACCGTGTTTGAGAATATTTGTCGTGAGCTGAGATGTTCGTGTCGTTCAGTAACCTCAAATCGGGGTTCAAATACACCTTGCACTCAAAGCTTCTCCTACCGTTCCATAGCAACGCGGCAACTTTATGTTGTCCATCGAAAATTACGATTTGGTTGCCGCGAACTCGCCCGATCGACGGTTGCAATACGGGATGATTTTGAAAGTGCCTGAAAAGCTCAAACATCTTTTCTTCGATGAGAAACCTAGGCTGGAGCCCCATGCCAGCGTCGTCCGTGTCGTCACTGTCCAAGAGCGAGATCGGTAGAGTTGCGTAAAAATACTCCCATCCGGTCGTTGGGCATTTGTAAAGCTCGTATGTAATATCGCTTCCGCTTGAACTGAGATGAATTTTTTGTGCTTTAGCGGCAGTCGAGCAGTTCTGCCCGAAAATCAACTTATCGTTCTTGGCGAAGTAAAGCAAGAGATCGTGGAGAGTAACATCGCGCGAAGCTGCGAAGAATTCTTGCATCTTCAGTCGTACACGGAAATCTTCTAGTGGAAGCGCGCCCTTCGCCTTGTTGTGCATTTCACACATCGGCGCAATGTTGTCTAGGACACTCGCGCCACCCATTGCGAAGGCCCGGATATGGTCGAAGTGAAGTGGAGAATCTTCAGAGATCGAATGGCTTGTCGCGAAACAGTTTCTTCCGTGTCTCGATAAAATCTGCTGCTTTTCTGATTCATCTAGCTGGCGCTTTAGCGTTATTGCCATAAGTTTCTCCTAATTTGACCAATACCAAATAATACCGGCAGAGCCTGAGCTCTGCCGGTTCGTTGTTTACGCGGAGCGCTTCTCGCCGTCCGCGAAGTAATTATTCGGCGGCCAGTTCTTCCTGTTCGCCTTCCATGCGCATCTGTTCCAACTCGCGCTCTTCGGCTTCAATCGCCGACGCGACCTCCTGCTGGACCTGGGCTGCCGCTTCTTCGAGCTCCGGGGAGAGCTGGACGTTGCGGTAGTACTCCATGCCCGTGCCGGCGGGGATGAGGCGGCCGACGATGACGTTTTCCTTAAGGCCGCGCAGCGTGTCGCGGGAGCCGTTGATCGAGGCTTCCGTGAGGACGCGCGTGGTTTCCTGAAAGCTCGCCGCCGAGATGAAGCTGTCGGTGGAGAGCGACGCCTTCGTGATGCCGAGCAGCAAGCTCCGCCCGATGGCCGGTCGCCCGCCTTCGATCAACACGCGCTGATTTTCGTTGTTGAAGCGGAAGCGGTCGATCTGCTGTTCGAGCAGGAAGTTGGTGTCGCCCACCTCTTCGATCTTCACCCAGCGCAGCATCTGCCGGACGATCGTCTCGATGTGCTTGTCCGAAATGGACACGCCCTGCAAGCGATACACTTCCTGGATTTCGTTGACCAGGTACATCTGCAACTCGCGCTCGCCCAACACTTCAAGAATGTCGTGCGGGTTGCGAGGCCCGTCGATGAGTGCATCGCCGGCGCGCAGCCGCTCGCCTTCCTGAACGTTGACGTAGACGCCGCGCGGAACGCTGTACTCCTCTTCCTGCCCGTTGTCCGCGGTGACGTAGACCTTGCGTTGGCCCTTGGCCACTTCGCCGAATCGGACCACGCCGTCGATCTTCGAGATGATCGCCGGGTCGCGCGGCTTTCGAGCCTCGAACAACTCAACGACACGCGGCAGACCGCCCGTGATGTCCTTGGTGCGGGTCGTCTCGCGCGGGATTTTCGCGAGAATGTCGCCGGGGTGGAGTTCGTCGCCGTCCTGCACCATCAAGTGAGCACGCGAGGGCATCAGGTAACGCTTGCTGCCCTTCGCACTCTTGATGATGATGGCGGGCTGACGCTTCTCGTCCGAGGAGTCGGCGACCACCAGGCGCGAAAGCCCGGTGACTTCGTCGACTTCTTCGTTGAGCGTCATGCCTTCCTGCAGGTCCTTGAACTGGACGGTTCCCGCGATCTCCGTGAGGATGGAGAACGTGTAGGGGTCCCACTCGCCGATCAGGTCGCCGAGCTTGACCTTCGCGCCGTCTTCAACCTTGAGCTTGGCGCCGTAGACGATCGCGTAACGCTCCTTCTCACGGCCCTTCTCGTCGATGATGGCGATCGAGCCGTTGCGGTTCATCGCGACCAGGCCGCCGATTTTCGACCGCACGGTGACCAGATTGATGAAGTGGATTTTGCCGGCGTTCTTGGCTTCGAGGTGCGACGTGTCCTGCACGCGCGACGCCGTTCCGCCGATGTGGAAGGTCCGCATCGTTAGCTGCGTTCCCGGTTCGCCGATGGACTGGGCCGCGATGACGCCAACAGCCTCGCCCATCTCGACCATTTTGCCCGAGCCGAGGTTGCGGCCGTAGCACAGGATGCAGCAGCCGCGCTTGGATTCGCACGTCAGCACGGAACGAATCTTGACGCGCTCGATACCTGCTGCTTGAACTGCGGAGGCCTTGTCCTCGTCGATTTCCTGGTTGATTTCGACGATGGTCTTGCCTTCGTAGTCCTTCAACTTCTCCAGCGAAACGCGGCCAATGATGCGGTCGCGCAACGGCTCGATGGTCTCGCCGGCTTCGATGATCGGCATCACGTAAATGCCTTCAACGGTGCCGCAATCGAGTTCGGAGATGATGACGTCCTGCGCTACGTCTACCAGACGACGCGTGAGATAACCGGAGTCCGCCGTCTTGAGCGCGGTGTCGGCGAGACCCTTGCGCGCGCCGTGCGTGGAGATGAAGTATTGCAACACGGTGAGGCCTTCGCGGAAGTTCGCCGTGATGGGCGTTTCGATGATTTCGCCCGAGGGCTTGGCCATCAAACCGCGCATCCCCGAAAGCTGACGAATCTGTTGCTTCGAGCCGCGAGCACCGGAGTCGGCCATGATGTAGATCGGGTTCATGGCTCCTTCCTTGTCCGCGCGCTTCATGTTGTTGAACATTTCGTCGGCCACGCGCTCGGTGACGCCAGACCACATCTGCGTGACCTTGTTGGAGCGTTCGAGATTGGTGATCGACCCGTCCAGATACTGCTGCTGCATCGCGATGACCTGCTTCTCAGCGTCGTGGACCAGCGTGTACTTCGAGTCTGGAATGACCATGTCGTCTAGGCCGACCGAGAGGCCGGAGCGCGTCGCGTACTGGAAGCCGAGTTCCTTGATCTTGTCCAGCGTCTTGACGGTCACTTCGAGGCCGAGGTTCAGGTAGATGTAGTTGATCAACTGCCCCATGCCCTTCTTCTTCAGCAGGCCGTTGATGAATGGCATGCCATCGGGAAGGCGGTCATTGAGGATAGCGCGTCCGACCGTGGTCGAGATGAATTGGCGGTTAAACTCGATCGCTTCAGTGTGGTTGATGTCCTGGTCGTCGTAGGCCGTCGTCATGTCGAGCACCGGACCGGTGTAGCGCAAACGGATCGGCGTCAGCGTCTCGACTTGTTTGGCTTCGAGCGCCATGAGGACTTCTTCAATGTTCGCGAACACACGGCCTTCACCCGTCGCACCGACCTTCGCCTTCGTCAGGTAATAGATGCCGAGGACGAGATCCTGCGTCGGCACCGTGATCGGTTGACCGCTGGCCGGCGACAGAATGTTGTGCGACGCCAGCATCAGCACCGAGGCTTCGATCTGCGCTTCAGGCGAGAGCGGGATGTGCACGGCCATCTGATCGCCGTCGAAGTCGGCGTTGAACGCCGTGCAGACGAGCGGATGAATCTTGATCGCCTTGCCCTCGACCAGCACCGGCTCAAACGCTTGAATGCCGAGGCGATGCAGCGTCGGTGCGCGGTTGAGCAGAATCGGATGGTCCTTGATGACCTCTTCGAGGATGTCCCAAACGATCGGCTCCTGCATTTCGACCATCTCTTTGGCTTGCTTGATGGTGGTGCAGTGTCCGGTCTGTTCGAGACGGTGATAGATGAAGGGCTTGAAGAGTTCAAGCGCCATCTTCTTCGGCAGGCCGCACTGGTGCAGCTTCAATTCCGGGCCGACCACGATGACCGAACGTCCGGAATAATCCACGCGCTTGCCAAGCAGGTTCTGGCGGAAGCGGCCCTGCTTGCCTTTGAGCGTGTCGGAGAGCGACTTGAGCGGGCGATTGTTGGCCCCACGCAGCACGCGTCCCCTGCGACCGTTGTCGAACAACGCATCGACGGCCTCCTGCAACATACGCTTTTCATTGCGCACAATCACTTCAGGCGCATGGAGATCCATGAGCTTCTTGAGGCGGTTGTTGCGGTTGATGACGCGGCGATACAGGTCGTTCAAATCGGAGGTCGCAAAGCGTCCGCCGTCCAGCGGCACCAGCGGGCGAAGCTCCGGCGGAATTACGGGAATCACATCGAGGATCATCCACTGCGGCTTGTTGTCCGACTTTCGGAAGGCTTCGACGACCTTGAGGCGCTTGGCATACTTGAGCTTCTTTTGCAGCGAAGTCTCGGTCTTCATGCGCTCGCGCAGTTCGATCGAGAGCTCCTGAATCTCCACGCGCTTGAGCAGTTCCTTGATGGCCTCAGCGCCCATCATGGCCTTGAAGCCAGAGACGCGGTACTGAGCATCGAGTTCGCGGAAACGCGTCTCATCCTTGATGACTTCGCGCTCCTTGACGGGCGCGTCGCCCGGATCGACGACAACGTACGACTCGAAGTACAGCACCGCTTCGAGCTCACGCAGCGAAATGTCGAGCAGATGGCCGATGCGCGACGGCAGGCCCTTAAAGAACCAGACGTGCGAGCACGGCGACGCGAGTTCGATGTGGCCGAGGCGTTCTCGACGGACCTTCGACAGCGTCACTTCGACGCCGCACTTGTCGCAGATGACGCCGCGGTGCTTCATGCGCTTGTACTTGCCGCACAGGCATTCCCAGTCCGTAATCGGTCCGAAAATCCGGGCGCAAAACAGCCCGTCGCGTTCGGGCTTGAACGTGCGGTAGTTGATGGTTTCGGGCTTAGTGACTTCACCGTGCGACCACGAGCGGATCTTCTCGGGGGAAGCGAGCTGGATCTTGATGGCGTCGAAGTCGGTGATGGGTCCGGTCAATTCAAAAGGGCTGGAGCGGAACATAGTTTTCTCTCTCCGTGTGCAGTGCTTAGCTCGATGCCAACTTTGCGTTTCGCCCTCGTATTTGCTGAGGACTTGTGTTGCGAGCTTCGCTGCTGTTACTGCTGCTTTACTTTCGCGAGCAGCGCGTTTCTTTGCGCCACTCACTCAATCTTTAGGCCTTCGCTTTCCGCCCGTCTGCTCTTGCCGTTACACAAGCTCAGAGCGGACAGACGGAACGCGGTATAGCTAATCGGCGACGGCGAGTTCCGGCTCTTCCAGTGCGGCGGCGTCGACCGGTGCGGGATTCTTCACCAGTTCGACGTCGAGGCAGAGGGATTGCAGCTCGCGGATTAGAACGTTGAACGACTCGGGCACGCCCGGTTCGATCGCCGCCTCACCCTTGACGATGGCCTCGTAAATCTTGGTGCGGCCGTAGACATCGTCGGACTTCGCGGTGAGCAGTTCCTGCAGGATGTTCGCAGCTCCATAAGCCTCCAGCGCCCACACTTCCATTTCTCCGAATCTCTGCCCGCCGAACTGCGCCTTACCACCCAGCGGCTGCTGCGTGATGAGTGAGTACGGCCCGATCGACCTTGCGTGAATTTTGTCGTCGACCAGATGTGACAGTTTCAACATATAGATGTAGCCAACCGTGACAGGTTGCTCGAACTGCTCGCCCGTCATGCCGTCGAACATCGGAGTCTTGCCGGAACTGGGCAGTCCAGCGGCCGCCAGCAGGGCCTTGATTTCGCCCTCCTTCGCGCCGTCGAACACCGCCGTGCCGAACCAGATGCCGCGCTTCATGCCTGCGGCGACACGCATCGTTTGCTCGTCGTCGAGATGCATCAGCTGCGTAAGAGCGGCTGTGTTTTTGAACGCTTCCTTGAAGATCTCGCGGACCTCGGAAGCCTTCTCGCGTTGCGCTGCGAGTTCGGCAACCTTGGCGCCGAGCGTGTGTGCCGCCCAGCCGAGGTGCGTTTCAAGAATCTGACCGACGTTCATACGCGAAGGCACGCCCAGCGGGTTTAGGACGATCTCAACCGGCGTGCCGTCCGGCAAATATGGCATGTCTTCCTCGGGCAGGATGCGCGCGATAACACCCTTGTTTCCGTGGCGTCCGGCCATCTTGTCACCGACCGAAAGCTTGCGCTTCATGGCGATGTAGACCTTCACCATCTTGATGACGCCGGGCGAAAGTTCATCGCCCTTCTGCATCTTCGAGATTTTTTCGTTGGTGATCTTGCGCAAGACGTCGATCTGGCGCGAGGTCATCTCCTCGATCTCGTCAATCTGCTCGTTGACGCGCGGGTCCTTGTCGGTGTAGCGAATACGCTTCAGGTTGCGCGTCGAAATCAGTTCGATGATGTCGCGGCTCAACACGTCGCCCTTCGACAGCAGCTTCTTGTTGGTGCGCTCGTCGTGCAGGTCGGCGAGGACTTCCTTCTCGCCCAGAATGCCTTCAAGGCGTTTCAACCGCTCGTCCGTAAGAATGCGGATTTCGTCGGCTAGATTGCGTTCGAGTTTCTCGATCTGCTCGCCTTCAATCTGCATCGCGCGCTGGTCCTTCTCCTGTCCCTTGCGGGAGAAGATGCGAACGTCGACGACAGTTCCTTCGATGCCGGGCGGGCACGTCAGCGAAGCGTCGCGAACGTCGCCGGCCTTCTCGCCGAAGATGGCGCGCAGCAGCTTCTCTTCCGGCGTCAACTGCGTTTCGCCCTTCGGAGTTACCTTGCCGACCAGGATGTCGTTGTGCCCGATCTTGGCGCCGATGCGGATGATTCCCGACTCGTCTAGGTCACGCAGAGCGTGCTCTGACACGTTGGGAATATCACGCGTGATTTCTTCCGGCCCCAGCTTGGTGTCGCGCGACTCAATCTCGAACTCCTCGATGTGAATGGACGTGTAGTAGTCGTCCTTCACGAGTTTTTCAGAGATCAGGATCGCGTCCTCAAAGTTGTACCCGCGCCACGGCATGAAGCCGACCAGCACGTTGCGACCGAGACCAAGCTCGCCCTGCTCCGTACACGGACCGTCCGCAATCACCTGCCCTTAGAGAACGCGGTCGCCCTTGCGAACGATCGGTTTCTGATTGATGCAGGTGTTTTGGTTGGAGCGCTTGAACTTCGTAAGCTGATAGATGTCCGAACCCACCTCGCGCGACAACTGCGTGGGGTGGTGCTCGCCTTCGACGCGCACGATGATGCGCTCGGAGTCGACCGAATCGACGATACCGTTGCGCTTGGCCAGAACGACCGCGCCGGAATCGCGCGCGGTAACGCCTTCCATGCCCGTGCCGACATACGGAGCTTCGGCGACCAGCAGCGGAACAGACTGCCGCTGCATGTTCGCACCCATCAGAGCGCGGTTAGCATCGTCGTGCTCGAGGAACGGAACCAGCGAAGCGGCCACTGAAACAAGCTGCTTCGGAGACACGTCGACGTAATCGACTTCGCCCTTCGGCACCAGCACAAAGTTGCCCTGCTTGCGCGCGTTGACCAGGTCTTCGGTGATGTTGAGGTTCGCATCGAGGTCGATGTTGGCCTGCGCGATGGTGTGACGGTCTTCCTCCCACGCCGACAGATAGAAGCTGAACGGCTCAAGGTCCATGGCGCGCTTGCCGGCCTTCTTCAACTCCTTATTCTGTTTCGCGGCGTCGGAAACTTCGAGGAAGTCGCCCTGGCGCAGACCGGACTCGCCCGCATTCGACACCGAAACGAAGTCCAGCACCGTGCCGTTTTTAACGCGACGATACGGCGACTCGATGAAGCCGTATTCGTTGATGCGCGCAAAGCACGACAGCGACGAAATCAGGCCGATGTTCGGTCCTTCCGGCGTCTCGATTGGGCAGATGCGGCCGTAGTGCGTGGGGTGAACGTCGCGAACCTCAAAGCCTGCGCGCTCGCGCGACAACCCGCCGGGCCCGAGGGCGGAGAGGCGACGCTTGTGCGTAATCTCCGACAGTGGATTGGTCTGATCCATGAACTGCGAAAGTTGCGACGAACCGAAAAATTCGCGAATCGCGGCCATCACCGGTTTGGCGTTGATCAGGTCGTGCGGCATCGCCGTCGACATTTCCTGATACACGCTCATCTTCTCTTTAATCGCCCGCTCCATGCGCACCAGGCCGATGCGGAACTGGTTCTCCATCAGCTCGCCGACCGCGCGAACGCGGCGGTTGCCCAGGTGATCAATGTCGTCCACCGTGCCGATGTTCTTGCGCAGCTTCAGCAGGTAGCGAATCGTCCCGTAGAAGTCCTCAGGCGTCAACGTGCGCTTGTCGAGGCCGGAGGGATCTTGGTTCTCATACAGCTTGATGTTGAACTTGAGCCGCCCCACACGCGAGAAATCGTACTTGCGCGGGTCGAAGAACATACCTTCAAACAGCGCGGTCGCGGTGTCGAGCGTCGGCGGGTCGCCGGGACGCAGCTTGCGGTAAATCTCGATTAAAGCTTCTTCCGGCTTGCGTACGTTGTCGCGGCGCAGCGTGTTGGCGATGATGTTGCCCACGTCGTCGCGCTCCGGGAAGAAAACCTCGAAGTTCGTCACGCCCGACTGGATGATTTTGTGCAGCTTGTCGGCAGTGAGTTCCTGATTGGCCTCGTAAAGCAACTCGCCGGTGGCCATGTCGATCACGTCGGCGGCCGTCATCGCGCCGTCAAACTCCGAAGTTTCGACTTCGACCGAAGCGACATTGCCCGCGCGCAGGTTGCGCAGCACCGACGCCGACACTTTGTGGCCTGCGTTGACGATCGGTTCCTTGCCGGTCTGAATGATTCCAGCCGAACGCGTGCCGACCAGATTGGTCGTCTTATCCGCGCCCGAAACCGCCCATAGCAGCTTGCCGTCCTTCACCGTGATGGTGTCGACCGTGTAGAACGTCTTGAGGATTTCCTCGTCCGTGCGTAGACCGAGCGCGCGCAGGAAGATCGTGCCCAGAAATTTCCTCTTGCGATCGATGCGGACGTACAGGATGTTCTTCTGGTCGTACTCAAACTCCACCCACGAACCGCGGTACGGAATGATCTTGCCCAGAAAATAAGTGCGATTGTTGGCCGTCTCGAAGAACACGCCCGGCGAGCGATGAAGCTGCGAAACGATCACCCGCTCCGTCCCATTGACGATGAACGTGCCATTCGCCGACATCAGCGGAATATCGCCGAAAAAGACTTCCTGCTCCTTCATGTCGCGCAGGCTCTTGACGCCGGTCTCGGGGTCCTTGTCGAAAATCTTGAGCCGGATCGTAACCTTCAGCGGAGCGGAGTAGGTCATGCCGCGCTCTTCGCATTCAGACTGGTCGTACTTCAGTTGCAAGCCCACTGGGTCGCCGCACTTGGTGCAGAAGTCGGGCGTGTTCTTGTTGTAGGTCCCGCAAAACTTGCACAGCACATCGCCCGGATGAAACGGGTCGGTGATGACCATGTGGCCGCAATTGGTGCAGGCCGTGCGCAGGTGGTTCAGGCCCTTGAGGTAGCCGCACTTGCACTCCCAGTTGCCGATCGAGAAGTCGACGAACTCAAGCTCCGAAACATTGCGAAAATCGGTGATCGGAAACACAGACGTAAAGACGGACTGGAGCCCGTTGTCTTCGCGTTCCTGGGGCAACTTGTCCATCTGCAGGAAACGCTCGTAGCTGCGGCGCTGCACCTCGATGAGGTTGGGAATCTGGATGCTGGTTGGGATCTTGGAAAAATCAAGACGCTGGCGGACAGCCCGCATTGCGATGTTGGTGTCGCGATTGTTCGGATTCGGCATGCTCTCTCCTGTTGCGTGACTCGAGGCCTTCGGAAATACCGAAGGGGAGTGGCCTTTTGCGGGCCACTCCGCTGGATTTCTTTTGCGCCCTTCCGGCATTGCCGCTCCTCGCGGCGGCGACGCCTCAGCGCACTCTGTAACTCTCCGCGAAGCATTTTGCGGAGTTAAAAACTGAAACTTTTGCGTCACTTGAGGGTCTTGCAATCCACAAGCGAAGCTGCTAAAAATGCTGCACCGGATCGCGGCGCAGGGAAAATAACGGCGAGATTACCGGTTCGTAGAAACAGCGAAAGCGCTCGCGGGGACAGAGAGTCCCGTGAGCGCATAGGATGACGCTTGCACTGATTGCTGGATGGAACGTGGTATAGTCGCCGCCTCTTGAAACTGGCCGGTTTCAAGGTTTGCCGCTGGGTACTGCGCTTCATCGTGGGTATCCGCCGCTCGAAACCCACGCTGCCCGGCTCCATAACCTGCTTCGCACTGCCAGGATGAACCGGATATTACACATACTTCCTAAAATTTTGGGGTGACCGAAATTACGCTGCACGCTGGGTAGCAGGTGGCCCCTCCCATGGAGAAGGATACCGCAAAACGACCGAACATGCAAGTGCAATGCCAAAGTGGCAATACGTAGCGTCGGGGCCGAAGCCCCGACTTACCCGTAAGGCCGCTTTTGCGGCGTTTACTTGATTTCGACCGTCGCGACACCGTCGAACTTCTTGGCGATGGCGGCCGCGTCGGCTTTGGAGATGTTCTCCTTCAAAGGCTTAGGCGCGCCGTCGACCAGGTCCTTGGCTTCCTTCAAGCCCAGGGCGGTGACTTCGCGTACAGCCTTGATGGTGTTGATCTTGTTCGCGCCCGCATCCTTGAGGATGACGGTGAACTCGGTCTGCTCTTCAACCGGCGCTGCTGCTGCCGCACCGCCGCCCGCTGGGGCCGCCGCGACTGCTGCTGCCGCGGAAACGCCGAGACGCGATTCGAGCTTCTTCACCAACTCCGACGCCTCAAGCAAGCTGAGGCTAACGATCTGATCTTCCAATTGCTGAATGTCTGCCATGATTCTTCTCCATTTAGTTCTAAATTCGTGTTACTGATACATTTCCTGCGGCCAAACCGCGCCTCAAGTTGCCGCATCATTATCGGGTTTCCGTTGCGCCCAGACTGCGCACCCGATGCTGCTGCGACGAAAGTTTTTACCCCTCGACCGGGTCGGTAGACGCGGCTTCGCCAGCCTGCGACGCAGTGCCATTCTCCGGCTGCTCGGCTCCCGAAGGCTGCTCGCCAGCCGCAGACTCCTCAACATGAGCGGCTTCTGCGACCGGTGTTTCAGTTTCCGCTGCCGGGACTTCGGCGACAGGATCTGCTTCCGAAGCCGGGTGGGCGGCGATCTGCGCTTCAGGCGAGGCGGCTTCATGGTTTGCGGCTTCCGCGGGTGCGGCTTCCGGGGCCGGGGTTTCTGCTGCCGGTGTTTCTGCGGCAGCTTCTGCGACAGGTGTTTCGCTCGCGGCGGCTTCCGGCGCTCCAAACTTGCCCTGCTCGGCGGCCAAATTGACCACCACCGCCAGGTTGCGGCCCGTCGCGTTGATGACCGTCGCCAAACGCTGTGCGGGCGACTGGATCAGGAACAGCAGCTTCGAGAACAGTTCATCCTTGCCTGGAAGGGTCGCCAGCGCCTGAATCTCCGAGACGTTGATGACTCGGCCGTCCACAATGCCGAGCTTGAACGTAAACTCAGCGTTGTCCTTGACCCAGGTGGAGAGGGCCTTCGCCAGCACCACCGGATCGCCAGACGTGTAGGCCACCGAGTTGACGCCTTTGAGACCCTGCAGCGCGGCCTCGACCTTGGTGCCTTCGGACGACTTCGCCGCCAGCTTGTTCTTGACGACGTGATACGCGCCACCCGCCTCGCGGACGATGCGACGCAGATCGAAGTCCTTGGCCGCCGTCAGGCCTTTGAACGTACCCACGATCGCGGTCGTCGAGCCCTGAAGCTCGCTCGCCAGCATCTTTACTTTTTCGTTCTTCTTCGCTTTGGTCAATGCCATAAAACTGCCTCTAGTCCTGCAAGAATCTGCTATTGCACTTGCTTTTCTTTCTGTCATTCCCGGAGGGAATCTGCTTTGGCGTTTAAGCCTTGCCGGCAACATCGGCAACCGAGGCTTCGAGCTCAACGCCCGGCCCCATCGTCGAGCTCAGCACGATGCGCTTGATGTACTTGCCCTTGGCCGCCGACGGCTTGGCCTTGACCACCGACGAAATCACGGTCATGGCATTCTCGATCAGCTTCTGGGGGTCGAACGAAAGCTTGCCGACGGGAACGTGGACCAGCGCGGTCTTGTCCGCACGGAACTCGACCTTACCGGCCTTGATCTCGCGGATGGCGGCGGCGACATCGGTGGTCACGGTGCCAGTCTTGGGGTTGGGCATCAGGCCGCGCGGGCCAAGCACTTTACCCAACCGACCGACCGAACGCATCATGTCGGGGGTGGCGATGAGGGCGTCGAAGGCGGTCCAATTTTCTTTCTGAATACGCTCGACCAACTCTTCGCCGCCGAAAAATTCCGCGCCCGCGGCTTCGGCTTCCTTGATCTTGTCGCCGGAAGCGATGACCGCCACAATCTTGCTCGTTCCGCCCAAACCATGCGGCAACACAACCGTCCCACGCACCATCTGGTCGGCGTGGCGGGTGTCGACGCCGAGCCGCATGGTTAGGTCGACAGTCTCGTCGAACTTCGCGTACTTGGCTTTCTGGAGAAGGGGTACAGCGTCCCCAATTGCATAAGGGCGCGGTTCCACAAGGGCGCGCGCCTTCGTCAAATTCCTGGAAATCTTACGGGCCATTCAATCCTCGTCTCCCACCCCTTTGATTTCTCGCGAGTTGCGAAACTTGCGAAAGGACATGCGGTGGTCCGCATGGGCGTGGTCTCGACTGTGCCGCACCGAAGTGCAGACAACCTTCTTAGTATGCCGGAACTGAGTGTAAACGTCAATGCCGACCCCTAAATGTGCGACACTCCCACCTATGCGCGGTTTGATTCTGCTGCTCGGGACGATTATCGCGGCAACACCCATAGTCGCCGATGATGGAGCAGCTTCCATCGCTGCCGGCGGGACTTGTCCTCATGAAGCACGAGCCACGAATCGTGATGGCCAAGGAAGTCCTTGAAATCGCAACGTCCAAGGTTAGGGTGGACTATGAGTTTCGCAATGACTCGGATGAAGACATCACAACGCTCGTCGCCTTTCCTGTTCCGTCGTACACATTCGAACAAGCAGTCGAGGCATTTTTTGGCGACGCCAAATTTGATGACTTCCATCTGTTTGTCGAGAACGAGCCGAAGAACTTCTCCGTAGAGGCGCGAGCTTATATTGGCCGACACGAAATCACGGAGTTGCTGAAGCGCGAACGCATCGACATTTCGACGTTTGGCCACACGTCTACGAAGGAGGGATACGATCAGCCCTCCGCCGATCTGCAGCGGGTCAGTAAAGCTGCCAAACGAAGACTGCTCGCTGCCGGGGCATTCAAAGGAAACAATCCCAATTGGCGAGTCGAAAAGAAGTACTACTGGACGCAGGCTTTTCCGGCACACCGTATCGTCCGCATCAGGCACGAGTATTCACCTGTGATCGGCGGTTCCAACACGATTGCGCTGGGGTTTGATACCAAAAAGCCCAACCTGACAATGGATGAAAAGGCCTATTTAGAGGAGTACCGCAGTCTGTGTATTGACCCAGTCTTAGAGCGAAAACTGAATCAGGAACGGCGCAGCGATGTACGGGTGCCTTACAACTATGTTGACTTTATCCTGACGACCGCGAACACCTGGCGCACGCCAATTGAAGACTTTACCTTAATCGTCGATCGTCCCGCTCCCCGCAAATCGTTAGCAACTCATCCG
The DNA here is from genome assembly GCA_038205325.1 of Terriglobales bacterium. Taxonomy (GTDB): domain Bacteria; phylum Acidobacteriota; class Terriglobia; order Terriglobales; family Acidobacteriaceae; genus Granulicella. The sequence goes on from JBBRCA010000001.1 coordinate 56,545, forward strand.
ACGATGAAGAACGAAATGCTGGTGAGCTTTTGTTGGAATGGTGTAGTCGAGAAGATCGATCCCACACACTTCAGAGCGCACACAATCAAGTTCGTTCCGAGCAAAGAACTTCATGTGGGTTTTATCGGTGTGGAACAAGTGAATCCAGAGAAGTATTAGTTCCAGATTCTCGCCAACTCCAGCACAAACCCACCCACCGGGCCTTTGCCGTAGACCGCAGTATGGCCCTCCTGCACTTCAACGGCCTGGCCCGGACGATAAATCTCGACCACCTTACGCGAAGGGTCAATGAGCCATGCGAGTTCGGCACCGTTGGCGATCCACAGCCGCATCTTCTCTCGAACATCCACCAGCCGGTCGCTAGAGGAACGCAGTTCGATGAGGAACTGCGGACAGACGCGCGCATACCCCGCTTGACGTTCCGAGGACAAGGCGTTCCATGTCTCCCAGGAAATCCACGCAGCATCGGCCGAAAGCACGGAGCTGTCAGGAAGAGTGAAACCGCCGTTAGACTCGAACGCCATTCCCGAGTTTGTCTCTTCAGCCCACTTGAAGAGGTGATAGGAGATGTAGCCGTTCTTGTTGCTGGTATTGCTCCACGTCGGCGACATGACGATCAGTTCTCCGTTGGCGGTACGTTCGACACGCAGCGATTCGTTCTCCGCGCAAAAGCGAAGCAAATCCTCGTTCGTTACCGGATTGTCGAACCTCAGCCTGATCGGCAGTTCGGTTTCAGGCATCGCAACGTTCATAGCGGTATTCTACTCGGACGATTGCCATTCGAGCCCTCAAAGTGGTAACGCGACGCCGATGGAGATCACGCCGCCTCACAGAACGCGGCATGCGCGCCAACAGTTACACCGCGTGCGGAACTCTCACAGGCACCCGCCTTCATCGCGCATAAATCAAATACGGACAACGGTTCTTTGAAACGTTATCGGCTTTGTGCACCATAGGGAGTGGTCAGCCGTCTCGCAGCCACAATTCTAAATTTTCTGCTTGACGAAGCATGTCCACCGAGCATAATTTCAATTTTACAGAGGCGAAGAAATGGCGAAAATAGCGAACACGGTAAGTGAAGCTCTTTTCCCCATCCTCCCCTCTGGGCCGACCGGCATGGCGCGTCTTGCCGCCAAAGCGACCCACGCCGACGACGGCCACCTGATCGAGTTCAAGACCCTCGAAGCCCGCTCCATCCTGAATAAGTCCTTCTCCAAGAGACGGCTTCGGATGGCCTACTCCATCAATCCCTATCGCGGCTGCGAGTTTGGCTGCAAGTATTGCTATGCCCGCTACACACACGAGTTTTTCCAGCCTGTGAAAGCCAGCGTCGCCGAGCCTTCGCGTCTCAGCGAGGCGCAGCAGCCCTGGGCGCTGGCCTTCGAGCGCGAGATTTATCTCAAAGACAACGCCGCCTGGCTGCTCGAACAGGAGCTGAAGAAGATCGATTCCAAGCGGGAGATTGCGCTGGGAACGGCGACCGACCCTTACCAGCCCATCGAGCGGCGCGTAGGAATCACGCGCAGCCTACTCGAAGTATTTGCGAAACACGAGGGCTACCGCCTGGGCATCGTGACCAAATCCACGCTGATCGCGCGCGACATCGATCTGCTGGCCGAAATCGGACGCCAGAACCGACTCGTCGTCCACCTCACCATCACCTCGACCGACAGCGCGTTGACTCGGATTCTAGAACCTCGCGCGCCCCGGCCTGACCTGCGCTTCGCCACCGTGCGCAAGCTGCGCGACGCGGGCATCATCACCGGGGTTCTCTGCTCGCCGCTGCTGCCGGGGATTACCGACAACGAGGGCGCGCTGGATTCTGTTGCGAACCGGGCCGCCGAAGCTGGGGCGAGCTTCTTTGCCGCGGAACCTCTGTTCTTGAAGTCGTGCTCGCGTCCCACCTATCTGAGCTTCGTTCGCGAGCACTTCCCCCACCTGGCCGGCGAGTACGCCCAGCGCTTCGCGACGATGGACTTCGCAGACGCTCCGTACCGCCGCCACGTGGCGTTGATGGTCAAACGCGCCTGCCACAAACACGGTCTCAACCAGCGCTCCAGCGACGCTCTACTCACGCGCGATGCAGGCCCTCTCCGCAAGGCCCCGACGGGGGTGCGGGGCCCTTCGGCCTGCGGAGGGCAGGGGTTGCTGTTTGCATGAACCTCGCGTATGCAACGCGCGTGTTAGGCTGCGTGCGTGCACAACTCTGGTATTTATGTGGAAACGGCGATTGGCGCGCCGCTGGACGAAGTATGGCGATTGACGGAGGAGCCTGGGCAACATGCACAGTGGGATCTCCGCTTCAGCGCAATCACCTACCTACCTCGCGCGGACGGCGAGCCCCAGCGATTCCTGTATACGACGCGCATCGGATTCGGCCTCAATATAGTCGGCGATGGTGAGAGCATCGGAACGCGCGAGAGCGCCATGGAACGAACGTCCTCGCTGCGCTTCTCGTCGAGTTCAGCGCTCTCTCATCCGCGAAGGAAGCGGTTATTGGAAGTACATTGATCGCGGCGACCATGTGCAATTCTTCACGTGGTATGACTACGAGGTACGTTGGGGCTGGTTTGGCGCTGTACTCGACCGGCTTGTTTTCCGGCCGATGATCGGCTGGGCAACGGCGTGGAGTTTCGACCGGCTACGCTTGTGGGCAGAGGGTGGAACTCCGCCACAAAACACGCTTAACGCGACACTGATCTTCACGATTGCACGGCTCACCATCATCTTCATATGGCTTTGGCACGGGCTGGTGCCGAAGCTACTCCTGCCACAGGCGGACGAACTCCATCTGTTGGCCGCGCAACATCTACCCGGAGGGCTGCGGCCATGGGCTGGAGCAGCAGAGATTTCACTGGCGCTGATCGGGCTAATCGCTTGGCGCTGGCGGGGCTATTTCAGCATGACGGCGGTATTCATGTTGGCAGCTTTGATTGCTGTCTCGGTCACAGCCAGCGACTATCTGGCCCATGCATTCAACCCGCTCACGCTCAATCTCGGCATGATTGCGCTTTGCGCCGTGGGTTACCTCGCAGCACCGCATGCGGCGTTCGCCGGACGATGCAAACGACAACCGCAGAAATCTCAAACATAGGAGCGAGTGATGGCTGAATCGATTTATCGGTGCGCGTTGGGCACGGAGTTTGCGAAGCTGCACCCAAAGATTCAGCAACGGTTTTCAGTAAATAGTGCGGATCGCATCGCTGCTATTGGTAGAGGCGTTATGGATCGATTGTGGCACGGCGCACCGTATACGCTGCCGTTCCTTTATTTGGGGACGTGGCGCAGCATCATGTTTCCAGAGCAAGGGCGTAATATTCCTTTCACGATCGAGAACTATGCCTATCGCGATGTGCTCGGCCGCGAGACTGTAACCTGGGTTCGAAAGTTCGAGACCGACCGGATGCGTCGCTTCGATGCCTACATGATCTGGAGCTAAATGCGTGGCCGTATCGTCGACTACCTCGGAACCCATCAACATCTCGCGGTCGACCTCGACCTGTCAGTGACTGACCAAGGCGGCTTGCGAATCCGCTCCGGCGAGCAGAGATTTTATGAAGGGCTTATCGGCTTTCGATTCCCACCTTTCCTTTCGGGCATTGCCGATGTATGCGAGTCATACGACGACGATGCTGAATGCTTCCACATTGAGGTGAATGTCACCAATCGCCGCTGGGGACCGCTATTCGGCTATAGCGGAAGTTTCAGGTGGAATGGATCGAGAACGCCGAGCCGCCAACAACAATCCTTCCAAACGCACTGAAGCTCGCGAATAGGGCATAAATCCAGGGTGCGCGCCTATAGTTTTGCGCCGCTTAGATTTATAGATCGACCGGAGCGAAGCCCGCGAACATCTCCGCAGCTTCGGTGAGATCGTTCAGCTTGACGATGTCGCAAGCGTCCCAATAGCGCGCCCACAGCGATTTGACTCGCTCGTTGGCGTGCGCCGCCGCTGCGCCGCCGGCTTCCCACTCGAAGACCTCGACGATCGTGCCATCCTGAGCGCGACAGACCACCGCCTCGCGCAGCGTGGCCAGGCCTTCTTCGCGCAGCAGAGGCAGGTGCTCGCGGGTGAGTTCGAGAAAGTCAGCTTCTTTGCCGGGCTTGGGGCGATACGCCACGATCACGACACTGCGTCCTTCAACGGTCTTCATGCTTCCCTCCAAAAACCAAAGCTCCAAAGACCGAACTGTATTGCCGGAGCTGCACAGGATGTTCGATGTGCAGCCAGCGTACCTCATCGCCCAGCGTTGCGCGCGACGATTGAGGCCGCGCCCTATTGGAGACTCGATGCCCGGCCAGTACACTCGATATCCATGACCCCGTCTCGACAACTTCTGCAACATTTCCTCGCGGCATTGGCGTACCGCGCGCAGCACGCCTTGCGCGGCGCGCCGCCATCCTTCGCCGAGTTCAGCGCCGGCACCCACGTCCGCACGCCGCACGAATTGTTATGGCACATGACAGGCGTGCTGGGCTACGCGAGAACCCAGTTGCAGGGCGGGAAGTATGCGCCCCCGAAGCTACCGGACATAAACGCTGAAATCGAACGCTTCCACGAGGCGCTGGCCGCGCTCCGCGAAGACTTCGCCGACGCTTCACTCACCGCGCGCATTAGCGACGAGCAGTTCCTGCACGGCCCGCTCGCCGATGTCATGACCCACGTCGGACAGCTCGCCATGTTGCGCCGATTGGCTGGCGCGCCAGTGCCGTCGGAGAACTTCATCTTCGCAGACGTGAACGCCGCGAATGTAAGTTCAAACCAAGCTGAGCCGCGCTTCCCCGACCGCTGGTGGAAACCCGATCAACCGCCGCAACCACCCGGCCCGATGAAATGATCGGCCGTCACCGATAACAACAAATCTAGGCGACGACTTCGATGCCCATCGACCGCGCCGTGCCGCGAATGGTCTTCGCCGCCGCCTCAACTGTAGATGCGTTCATGTCCGGCATCTTTTGCTTAGCGATGTCCATGATCTGCTTCTCCGTCACCTTGCCCAGCTTCTCCTTGTTGGGCGTGCCAGAGCCCTTCGGAATGCCCGCAGCCTTCAGCAGAAGTACGGGTGCCGGCGGCGTCTTGGTGATGAACGAAAACGTGCGGTCCGCATAAACTGTGATGACGACCGGGATCGTCAGCCCCACCATCGCGGGGTCTTTGCTGGTCCGTTCGTTGAACTGCTTGCAGAACTCCATGATGTTGACCTGCGCCTGGCCGAGTGCGGGGCCCACGGGCGGTGCGGGCGTGGCTTTGGCGGCGATGATCTGGAGCTTGACGTATCCGGTAATTTTCTTCGGTGCCATATGCGTAATCCTTCAGGTGTTGCGAAATTTGTGCTGCGAATCAGGAGGTAGAAGATCGGGTGAAGCGCCCCGATGGGCTCCTGAGAAATCGTGGATGAAACTTTAGCCTTCGAACTTTTCGACGTTCGAGAACTCGACCTCGGTCGGCGTCGGCCGGCCAAAGATTGAGACCATGACCTTGAGCGTCTGCTTGTCTTCGTTGACGTCGTCGACGGCGCCGTTGAAGTTCGCAAACGGGCCTTCGTTGATCCGGACCTGTTCGCCCTTGACGAACTTCATCTTCATCTTCGGCTTGTCCTTGGTCGCGTCGGCGCGGTTGAGCATCCCGCTCACTTCGGCCTCCGATAGCGCGTTGGGCTGATCGCCGGTTTGCAGAAATCCCGTCACACGAGGCGTGTTCTTGACCACATGCCAGAGGTCGTTGTCGAGCGCCATTTCGACGAAGACGTAGCCCGGCAGGAAGACGCGGTCGATGGTGTACTTCTTGCCGTTGCGCAGTTCCGTGGTCGGCTCGGTCGGAATCTCGATGCGGCCCACGCGGTCTTCGAGATGGTAGGCGGCGACGCGCGACTGCAGTGACTCCTTCACCTTGCGCTCAAAACCCGAGTAGGCGTGGATGATGTACCACTTGAAGTTCTCATTGACCGGATGCGCGACCGGTTCGGCCGCCTCGCCCGCCATCTCTACAGGTGCATCGGGGACCGGCGCCTCGGAGTTGTTCTCGTCCGGTCCGGTGTTCTCATTGTTCAAATCGTCTGCCATTCGCCTTCGCCTTCTTGCCGCGGTGAAAAATCTAAGAGTCTGTCTTACTCACTTTTGTCTCTACTTATTTAATGAGCGCAGCGAAAATCCTGTCAATGCTCTTGCCCAGAATGAGGTCCACCAGTTCGAAGTACGCGGCGAAGATGAACACCGTCACGATCACCACGATCGTCGTCGATTGCACAATGGCGCGCGACGGCACCACCACCTTGCGCATCTCCTGGCGAACGTCCTTGAGAAACGTAATGAGGCGTTCTGGCCCGGCGGTTGCGCGCTGTAGGCTACTGGACTGATGATCGGGTTCTGCCACTGCGAGTGCTTTCGACATTTTGCGTTCAACCTTCGTACACGCTCGTCGCGTGAGAATTCGTGTTGCTTCCGGCCGTTCGAGTGCCGGAGAAGCGATGGCAGGGGCGCTCGGATTCGAACCGAGAAGTTCGGTTTTGGAGACCGACAGTTTAACCGTTGAGCTTACGCCCCTGTAGTGCAGGAAACAGCTGTCAGGAAACAGTAGACGTCCTCTGCTTGCTGTTTCCTGTTTACTTCGTTTCCTTGTGGTCCGTATGCTTGCGGCACGTATTGCAGAACTTCGACATCTCGAGCCGGCCGGTTGTGGTCTTCTTGTTCTTGGTCGTCGAGTAGTTCCGATTTTTGCACTCGGGACACTGGAGGGTGATGATTTCGCGCATTGCTCAATCCTTCCGTTTGACCAACCACCTCGGTTGGCAAGCAGCGGTCAATCTGTTCGACTGACACGCCGCGACGCAGGGCATAGGGCCCCTGCTGCCCGAATCCTGAAATTGTGCTGCTGAGTTAGAAGCGGTCAGGCACACACTCTTCCTCTTTCATTATCCACGAAAAAGCGGGAGAGTGGAAGAGGGAGGGCCTTCAGTAATACGCATACAGCTTGAAAAACTTGTCGCGCAGCGCCATGTCGATCTGCTCCAGCGACGCGAGGTAAAACTCGCGGATCTGGCCTTGGTCGGCGCCCGCTAGTTTTGCGTAGAGCGCGGCTGTTGGCGCTCCCAGCTCGCCTGACGCGAGCACCGATTCGAAGTCCCGAATGCGCAACGCCGCGCGCTGCACCGACTTCAAAAACCCCGCGACATTGACGGCGGCAAAGCAGCTCTCAATGGCCTGCCTGACCTCACCAAAGGTTTGCTGGTCTTCGATCGCCATCGGCGCGCGGTCATACAGAGCGGTTGTGCGATCTACGGGCTTCGGTTGCTGCGCCATCGTTTTCAGAGACCTGCCTTGAACAATTTTGAAAGATTTGGAGCGGGAGACGGGAATCGGACCCGCGACCAACAGCTTGGAAGGCTGTGACTCTACCACTGAGTTACTCCCGCTCGTCTGCCGCACAAAAAAATCTGGAGCTGATGATGGGGCTTGAACCCATGACCTCTCCCTTACCAAGGGAGTGCTCTACCACTGAGCTACATCAGCGTTGCTTCGATTGCCGCTCTTCCAGCCGCGCTCGCATGTGCGCGATCACGACCCGAAATGCGAAGAGGCCGAGAAACAAAATCGGCATCCATCGAAGTTGCACATCACGATCATCGTACGATACGAACCGGCTGCTATAACCGTGTACGTGCATGACCGTGGATGCGTCGATCGTGAGCCACGACAACACACCCAAGACTAACAAAACTCCCAGCGCAATGGCCATGCGGCTCTTGCTGGCCGCTGGATTGAGTGATCGCCCGTCCTCACCCATCGTCATCACCACTGAAGAGTCCTGCCAAAAATGGTGCACAGGGGAGGATTCGAACCTCCGTAGCGCATAACGCGGCAGATTTACAGTCTGCTGCCATTAACCACTCGGCCACCTGTGCATCGTATCTGCGCAACGCCCCGAAACATTGGCCCTGAGTCAAAGGCCATAGCGAAGCCGCTCGCAAGAATCCGCGGGCGTACAACTCAAAATCCTCTGGTGGACGCTGCTTGGCGGGTACGGCACGCAGTTACAACCAAACTCAAAATCCTTCGCGCGGTGGGTAAGAAACTGGAGCTGGCGAAGGGATTTGAACCCCCGACCGCCTGATTACAAATCAGGTGCTCTACCAGCTGAGCTACGCCAGCCCACCCTGCGAATGCATCCACCGCTCACGCGCTGGACAAAGACAACTTTATCACAGCGGCCTTACCTAACGAGATTGTTGTCTGCGGATTTGCTCAATGACTTTATGAGAAATGCGGAAGTTCGTTTGGCGAAGGCGATCGACGGCATCTTCGAAATTCACCAGAGACATCGCACTCGCGGTCGACAATATGCGAATTGTTGGTACGACCTGAACGCCAACACTTTCGGCTGCGACACGAGCGCGAAGATCGTCCGTAAGCAAGATGCTGTTCCGAGTCTGCCGCGCGAGAGCGATGGCCTCGCGCTCTCCGAGGCCGAGTGCCGGAAAAGGCAACGGAATCCTCTCCCGTCGAGGCGGGATGCTGATCCACGGAGGCAGTGAGGCGGCCCAGTTTCGAACCGGAGTTGGAGTTCGTGTTGCTGAAAGTTCATCGACCACGGTCGATGGAACGGCAATCTCTCCGTAGAGTCTTTCGAGAAGATCGATTTCGCCAATCAGAACAAGATAATGCAGAGGTGTCGCATCGGCGACGACGACGTAGGGCGACCTCATGCGGACTTTTGCAGATGCCGGGCCAGAAAGGCGTCTTGAAACTTTCGGTCCGCTTCCATCTGCTCAAGCGAATATTCGATCCACACTTGGCGCGCCTTCAGGAAGCCGTCCAGTTCATAGCGGGTCTCGATGCCCAGAGCGTCCATGAGTTGCGGGCCGGAAATCTTGTCCTCGCGATAGGCCTGGACCAGCGCGTCTTCCAGAATGGCGCGACCAGGATCCTGCCCCGCCGGTATGAGCTGGGGGGCGAGATTATCCGGGATTTCAACCGTGACCTGCATGGAGAAAAGGTTAGCACGGCGGTGGCGTCGCGCATCGCAACCCGGAGCACCTACCGGATGATCTCGGGATTATCGGGCGTTATTTTGCCGCAGTCGGCGCTTACGAAGTGGGCTTGCACCGTCATTTCCATCTGCATCGGACGATTGCCGCCGGGATTCATGCTCATGTGCATGACCGAGTGAGTGCTTTCCTTCGAATCAAACGTCCCTTCGAAGTGGCCAGTGACGTTGCTGCTTTTGCAGGTCATGTCCCAGGAGTAACGCTTGACGGTCCACACTTCGTTGGAAAGCATACAGTCCTTCTGGCGCTGGGAAGCCCCAAAGTTTTTGGCGTAGTTTTCGGGCGTCATGCAGGCGCGAATCTTGAAGGTACTGTTGGGCATGGCCCCACCCTGCGGCACATTCACGCCGGTCATTTTTGAAGTGGCAGTCGACTCCCACAAACCCATCCTCATGGGTGGTGTTGCGGGCATTTGGAACATCAACGCGCCGCCGATCAACCCGGATCCGACTATGAGTAGAGTCTTCATTGCGTTTCTCCTGTAGTAAGAAATGGAGCGACCAACGTCGGTCGAAGCGTGCTTAGGAACGACGACAATCGTCAGCTACAGGTATATCGCACAGCGGCTTGTTCAAGGGACCATTTTTTTAGTCTTGACGTTAAATCCGATGGCCGCCGCTGGAGTGACTGAGTAGGTCTACCCATGCCCGAGAACGTGAGTCAAACGAGTGATAGCATGTCCTCCATGACGGTCTGCGCACGCAGTCACTCCGTGTTTTCGGTGCCCCTGGTTCTGTTGGTCGCGTTTCTGGCCTTTTCCATCGGCCCAATGTCCGCCCAGACGGCCGGCGATGAAGGGCCGCTACAGCCAAAGGCGGACACGGTGCTGCGCCGCCCCATCACCAACGACGCCGTTCTCCGCATGACCCGGGCCGGACTCGACGATGCCATCATCCTGCAAACTATCGATGCCCAGCCAGGACGCTACGACGTCGGGGCCGATGCTCTGATCGCGCTGAAGCAAGGCGGCGTTTCTGAGCGCGTCATCGCGGCCCTGCAAGCCAAAGCAGCGGGGTTGGCGGTCCGCCCGGCAGACAAGCCGGCCCCAGGCGTCGTGCCCGGTGCGCTCGCTCCGGCGCTCGACGAAATCGGCGTCTACTACAAAGACAAGTCCGGCGATTGGGTGCCTCTGAAAACTGAAAAAGTCGTTTTCAAATCCAGCGGATGGTTGAAGAGCGCCGTCACCAACAACATCGTCAAGAAAGACATGAACGGCCACCTCGAGGGAGAGAAATCTCCGCTGGCGTTGCACACCGGGGTGCAGCTTCTCATCTTCGCGCCCGCCGGGACCGACGCCGCCGAGTATGACTTCCTTCGCCTCCAGCAAAAGAAAAATGCTCGCGAGTTTCGCACCCTAACGGGCGGCGTGTTTCACTCCGAGTCTGGATCGGCGCGCGATGAGGTCGAATTTCATGCCGAAAGGATCGCCCCTCAGATATACACCTTCACGGTGCCGCAGGACATTCAGAAAGGCGAGTACGGCGTTCTGCCACCCGGCGCTTCCAACCAGCGCGGCTTTGCCGATACCGGCAAAATTTTTACGTTCTCGATCGCTGAATAACCATGCGAAGACGCACCCATCGATCCTTGTTCATCGCTTTGGCAGTCCTGGCCGCCGTGAGCATCCTGCTGCTGCTGCGCAAGAGTTCTCCGCCCGAAGCCGCGCGTTTGCTGCCCGAGTCGGACGCCATCCTCTATGTGCATTTGAAGCCGTTGCGGACTTTGACCCACTTCGATTCGACGCCTGTGGTCCGCAGCCCAGACTACCAGCGCTTTGTCGACGCCACGGGCATCGTGCCCGAACGCGACCTCGATGCGGTCGCCTTCGCCCTCCACCGCATGCCCGACCCCAACGGCCCCAACGGTCCCGTCGCCTACTCGGAAGTCTTTGAAGGCCGCTTCGACGGCATGAAGCTGGCGCGCTATCTGTCCAGCATTGCGAGCGCCCGCGAAAGCTACGCTGGCCACGACATCTACACTGTCCCCATCGAAGGTCGCCAGCTTCGCATCGCTCAGGTCGGCTACGACACCATCGCGGCCTCCAACATGCCGACCGCCGAACAAATCCATTCCATGCTCGACCGTCACCGCGCTTCCGCGCTGTGGACACCCGGATCCTCGCTGCTGGCCGCGCGCTACGAGGAGGTCCCACTGTTGTCGCAGGCCTGGGCCCTCGGACACATTGGCCTGCCGTTTGTCGCCAACGGCCATGTTTCAGTTCTCGGTTTGGAATTGCCCCTGAACGCAGACACCGACCTCGTCGCCAGCCTGCGCTACAGCGGGTCGATCCATCTGCGCGTCGAGGAGATCGCTCCTACCGACGACGCCGCGCGGCGCACGGTGGAGACGATGTCCACATTACTCAACATTCTGCGCGGTATCCAGAGCGCGCAACCCGCGCAAACTCCGTCCGCCGAAGCCATGCGCAAAGTGATCGACTCGGTCGCCATAGAACACCGCAAAGACCGCGCCGTCCTAACGGCGGCCGCCACAACCGACGAAGTGCGCGCGTTGGCCTCCGCCGCCAACGCTCCACCGAAATTTCCCGCCAACGCGACTCCGGCCACGCTGCCTGCGTCCAAACATTAGAACGGTTCCGTACGTCGCTTTTCTTTCTGTCATTCCCGAAGAGAATCTGCCTTTCTTTTTGTCATTCCCGAAGGGAATCTGCTCCTGCTCATGCACTTGCTGTTGCTCGTTTTTCGTCGTCATCCTGAGCCGAAGGCGAAGGACCCCGGATTTCGCATTTGTTGTTGCTTGTTCTTTCAGGCTGGGTGCCATGCACTCCGGTTTTGCTCTAGACCCCGAATATCACTCAACGCAATCCCTTTCGGAGACTACCCCGTGTCCAAACTCACTGCCCTCCTCCTAATCACTGTTTCCCTATCCCTCGCCCTCTGCGCGGCCCACGCGCAACAACCTGTCGTCACCGGCAAAGCCGCCTTCACCGACTACACCCAGCAGAAGCCCGGCGTCCGCCGCCACCTCACCGTCGCCGATCTGCCCGCCCCCGCCCCCGGCGAGTCGGTCGACAACGGGCCTACTCTCGTCGCACGTCCCCAAGGCGCATGGCCGCAAGCCCCCGAGGGATTCAAGGTAACGCTCTACGCCGACCACGCCTTCCGCCAGCCGCGCCTGATTCGCACCGCCCCCAACGGCGATCTCTTCCTCTCAGATTCCGCCGCCGGCACGGTGTTCGTCCTGCGCGGCCAGACGCCGGACGGCAAGGCCGCGCAGATTGTTCCCTTCGCAACCGGCCTCGACCATCCCTTCGGAATCGCGTTCTATCCGCTCGGCCCGAACCCGCAGTGGGTCTACATCGCGAACACCACCAGCGTCGTCCGCTTCGCCTACAACCGCGGCGACCTGAAGGCCAACGCCACTCCACAGACCATCGTGCCCGTGCTGCCGGGCTACGCCCAGCTTCGCGGCGGCGGGCACTGGACGCGCGACGTCGTCTTCTCGCTCGATGGTCTGCGAATGCTGGTCTCTGTCGGTTCCGGGTCGAACGTCGACGACCCCGACACCCATCCCCGCGAATTCCATCGCGCCGACATCCTGCAATACACGCCCGACGGCAAGTTCGTAAAAGTCTTTGCCAGCGGCATTCGCAACTGCGTCGGCGAGGCCATCAACCCGATTACGGCGCAGCTTTGGTGCTCGGTCAACGAGCGCGACGATCTCGGCGACAACCTCGTGCCCGACTACATCACCAGCGTGCCTGAAGACAGTTTCTTCGGCTGGCCGTGGTGGTACATGGGCGGCCATCAGGACCCACGCCTCCCCGGCAAGCACCCCGAGTTGCAAGCCAAAGTGCGCACGCCAGACGTGATCGTGAACCCCCACTTCGCGTCGCTCGAAATGACGTTTTATCCCGGCTCAGGTCAGTTTCCCGCAACGTATCACGGTGACGCGTTCGCCGCCGAACACGGCTCCTGGAACCAAGCGCACCGCTCCGGCTACGAAGTCATCCGCGTCCCCATGAAGAACGGCGTCGCGACCGGCGAGTATGAAGACTTCCTTACCGGCTTCACCACGCCCGATGGCAAAGTCTGGGGTCGCCCCGTCGGCGTCGCCATCGCCAACGACGGCAGCTTGTTCGTCACCGACGATGGCAGCAAAAGTGTCTGGCGCGTCAGCTACGTCGGCAAGTAGCTCACACCGACACAAGTTCTTGCGCCAGATGGTCGAGCAACTTTTCAGGCTCAGAAGACAGCCCCGTTCGCACCGGCGAAATCTGGATCATCGTGCTGCGCGGCGACGTAAGCCAGTGGAACCGAGCGCTCTGCGACAACTGAGCAATCGGTCCCGCCGTGGGATCTCCCGATGCAATGCGCGGAATCGCCTCCAAATGCCGGCGAATCTGCTCCACATCCGCCGTCGGCCACAGGGCACGGACACGAGCTTCATCCAAATGTGTGCGGGCCTCGAGAAAGCGCTCTTGCGGAGCGAAAACGATGACCCCCGCATTGACGAATTCGTCGCGGTCCACCCGAGGCACGACGCGCACAACCGCATAATCAAACGCTGTCTGTTCGCGCACGTTCCACCTCCTCCTCGAAGATACTCGCATTCGCCAAACGCTCGCGGAAGAAGGCCAGATACTCAGCGCGCCGCTGCGCCGCGCTACTCTCGGCCCCTTCGATTTCAAGCCAATCGTCCGGAACTTGCGCGACGATTTGCGTCAGAAATTCCGGATTAATCTGCGCGCGCGCGTGGGCCGAGGCAGCTCGAATCTCAGTCGCCCAACGCAACAGAACGTGCTCACCAATCTGCGCGAAACGGTCCAGCGCCTTGGACTGCGCCGTCGGCCAGTTATGGTGAAAATATAGCGACGCTCCGTGATCGATCAGCCACAAATCCCGAGCCGACCCCACCAGCAGCAAGTTCGCGTTGCGAGATGTCCGGTCGACGTTCAGAGTGAAAGCGTCGAGCCAAACCACTCGCGAAGCTGTGCGTGCATCGACCGTATCTCCTGCCGCAGGATCGAACGTCGTCGAACCGCCGAGAAACGCCAAGCCAATGTTGACCCCGGCCGAAGCCTTCAGAAGGTTGCGAATCTCAGAATCCCGCTCCGCCTTTCCAAAGAGAGGATCGATCTGCACCAACACAAGTTCCGGCACATTCAAGCCGAGCGCGCGAGCGATTTCGCCCGCAACCAATTCGGCGGCAAGAGTGAGAGTCCCCTGGCCCGCGCCGCGCAGCTTCACAACGTACATCCTGCCGTCGTCGGCTTCAACCAGCGCAGGCAGCGACCCGCCTTCGCGCAAAGGCTGCACGTAGCGGGTCGCATTGACGGTCCGGAGCATCCGTCCAGTCTAGCCTCAACCCGCTTCCAGCATTCTGCCCTGCTTCTCCTTCATCTCACCCAGCAGCCGCTCTACCTCTTCGTGGCGTTCGAGCACGTTGAACTTGTCGTCCAGCGTGTCGCCTTCAAGCATCGATTTACCAGCGTGGTTTTCCGCTTCCGCATTCTGAATGCGTGCCTTGAAGCGCCCCAGCGGCGATGTGCGCGACGTCGTGCTGCCTTCGGCGGCGTTGCGAGCGGCTGTTGCCTTGCCCACCATGCGCGCGCGGCGATGCTGCGCCACCAACATCTCGCACTGGCTCTCGGTTTCTTTCAGTTTGCCTTGCAGTTTCGCGTAGGTTGCACGCAGCGAGTCTGCTTCCGCATTCTGCTCCGCGAGCTGACGCGCAAAGCCGTCGGCCATCTGTTCATGGCTCAAGCTGCGCTCCAGGGCCGCGCGTGCAAGCTCGTCCTGTTGCTTGCCCACCGCGAGCTCGGCTTTGCGTTTCCAGTCTGCGGTTGAACCCTCATGCTCGGCGCGCTTCTTGTCCAGCAGATGCTGGTCCGCAATCGCGATCGCGACCTGCGTCTTGACCTGAAGCAACTGGTTTTCCATATCGAGCACCAATTGCTTCAGCATCTTTTCAGGATCTTCAGCGCGGTCAATCAAGTCGTTCACATTCGCGCGCAACAGTGTGGCTACTCTTTCCATCAGGGCCATTTGGTGCCTCCTTCGGTGTTGCTTTCGCCCCTTCAAATGCGCTAAAGGAGCGTGTTGATTAAGGGCATGGCTTCAGCCGTGCCATTTGCCTCGGCGGGGTTTGCGGCTAAGCCGCTGAGGGTGCTTCAAAGCTCCGTCAACCCGTCAACTCTTCGTATCCGCGCCGGCTTCAATCACGGGCGGCGCTCCCGCAACTCCATTCGGCCGCGCCACCATCTGCTTCACGTTCGACATCAGCTCGCTCATCTTCATCCCGCTCAGCGCCTCGAACAGTGCGGGCACCTGCGCGGCAATCTGCGTAATTTCTCCGGTGAGTTTATGCGCGCCAACATTGTTTCCATCGCCTGTCGAAACAATGGTGATCTTGTCGATGTTGTTCAGCGGCTCGGCCATGGCGCGAACGATTTCGGCCATGTTCGTAATCAGCTTGTCGACCACCGCGGCCTGCGACCATTCCTGATAAGCCTCCGCCTTCACGTTCATCGCCTTCGCTTCCGCCTCGCCCTTCTGGAAGATGATCGAAGCCTCCGCCTCACCCTGAATCCGCGTCGCCTGAGCGTGGCCTTCGGCTTCGGCAACAATGCGCGACTTCTCCGCGTTGGCCATATTCCCGATGCGCTGCGCCTCGATCTCCGACTTCTTCAGCACGGTCGCAATCAACTCCTTTTCGTTGCGCTGGATCTCGGCCTCCTGCACCTTCACCTGCGCTTCTTTTTCGACCTGCTGCACCTTCACCTGCTCGGCGATCACCTTCTGCTGCATCACGTTGGTCTGCAACTCGTAGGCCTTATCGGCCTGCGCTTCCTGACGCCGCGACTGCTCTGTAAACTGCGCTTTTTGAATATCGAGATCGCGCTGCGCTTCGGCCTGCTTGCCCAGCGACATTGTCTCCGCCAGCACGCGCTCCTGGTCCGCCGCGGCTTTTGCCACTGCGGATTCGCGTAGCGCAATGGCCCGGCGAATCGCGGTATCGCGCTCCGCTTCCGCCGTTGCAATTTCAGCATCGCGCTTGATGCGCACGATGTCGGGACGCCCCATGTTGGTGATGTATTCGTTCTTGTCGCGAACTTCCTTAATCGTGAAGCTGATGACTTCAAGCCCCATCTTGCTCAGGTCTTCCGCGCAGGTCGCGCGCATCCGTTCCCCGACCATCTCGGGCTCTTTGACGAGCTGCTCGACCGTAAGTTGCCCGATGATCCCGCGCAGGTGTCCTTCCATGACGAGCCGAATCAAGCCCTCGCGCTCGGCGGGAGTCTTCGACAGAAACTGCTCGGCGGCGGTCATAATGCTCTCCATATCGGAACGCACCTTGATTTGCGCCACGGCCTCCACGGTCACGGCCACACCCTGCTTGGTATACAGGTCTTGCGACGGTGCCACGTCGAAACTCATCAGTTCCAGCGACAGCATGCGCGTGTGCTGCACCACTGGATAAATCAGCGCACCGTGCCCGATGATGACTTTCGGCCCACCGAAACCATACCGAATAATGGCCTCGTTCGGTCCCGCCTTCACAAACATCCGCGCCATCATGCCCATCAACACCAGCGTCGCAAGAACGATCAACCCAATGACCACAACCAAGTGATTCGACATTTCCCAACCTTCCTTTACCACCGCTCCAAGCCGTCAAATCGATCTGCCGGTCTTGTCATTCCGCAGGAATCTGCTTTTGCTCTCGACCTTCTGTCTGTCATCGCGTAGGGATCTACTTTTACTCTCGTCCTTCTGTATGTCATTCCACAGGAATCTGCTTTTGCTCTTTTTCTTCTGTCTGTCATCCCGTAGGGATCTGCAGTTGCTTTTGCTTTTGCTTTTGTTCTTGCTCTTGCAGTTGCCTTTCTTTCTGTCATTCCCGCAGGGAACCTGCTTCTTCTTTTGCCCTTGCAGTTGCTGTTGCCGTTGCCCCTGCCTTTACTGCCCTTTTCCTCCGTGCGAATCATCCCAATCGCCTTCTTGAACAAGAGGCTCTTTTTCCAAGCGACCCGCCGTTTCGCTTCCCAGCAGGCCGTCCTCAAACTCGTCCCAGCGGCGGACATACGCGACGCCGCGCGCATGTCGCATCACCACAACTTCCGTGCCGCGATCAATCGCCATGCCGTCCTCGGTGCGCACCGGAGCGCTACGCCTCGCCCCATTTTGCGAGTACAGAATTTCTCCCACGCCGTGCGTCGGAATGCCCGCGCTCAAGCGTCCGATCGCGCCGACGATCTCCGTGTCGCTCGATTGCAGCGTGCGCTCCCGGGGCAGCAGGATTTTGGCCAGGAACCAGAACACCAACGACGATCCAGCGACACCGCTAACAGCCGAAAGCAGCAACACCAAAGTCGCCGTCATCAATTTCGCATCGTGCAGCAGGTAGCCCGTGCCGCCAAACCAGCACAGGAACGCCACCAGCGTAAAGCCGTTCACTGGCGATAGGTGCGCGCCGTCCTTGCCCAGGCCATGGTGGCCGTCCAGGCGGAAGTGCCCAATATGCAAATGCAGAAAGCCGCTGGCGAAAGCCACAACGCTCAACACCAGGCCCACGCCGAAGCACGTCAGATAAATCGCGTTCCAATCCAGTCCGCCGTTCATTTCTTTGCTCCCTTCGAAGTCTTTGCAGACCCATCGGCGGCGCCAGACAAGCTCTGCACAACGCCCGCTTTTGATGAAAATCTCGCACGTCGGAAGGAGCCAGCGTCTTCAAACCCTTGACTAACCCCTCCCGATTTTGTGGCCGACATGCTTGTCTTACGGAGGGAGACAGCGTCTTCAAACTCTTGACTAACCACTCCCGATTTTGTGGCCGACACGCTTGTCTTTCGGAGGGAGCAGGGGCCTTCAGGCCCCTGGATAGCCAACTCTCGTAAGCTGGGCTTTAGCCCCGGGACACTTTGCGCGCACAGCGTTCCCGCTCCCGGACGCAACAAATCCAGCAGCCGCTCCGCCAGCGACGGCGTCTCCAGAATGCTCTCTAACAGCAGCAGACAACAGCGCGAATCCTCGTGCTTCGCGACAGCCAGCAAGGCGTGCCGCAACTCCGGGTCGCGGCGAAAGCGTTCCGCGCCGCCAATCAGCCACAGGTCGAGCTTGTCTTCCAGACCCAGGTCTGACAGCAACTCAGCGCGATAACCCTCGGGATCGTCGACCAGATAGCCCGGATGGACCTTGAAAAACTTCGCGAGCAATAACCGCGTGGTGTTGGTCAGGTGCGGTCGCGCCCCACTCTCGATTTGCGAAAGGTAACTCTGGCTGAGCGGCTCGCCCATCTCCGCATGGATCGCGCGCAGCAATTCCTGCTGCGTCATGGCACGGCCCAGTCCGCGCAGGCTGCCTTCGACTTCCCGTAAATAACGAATTTTGTCTGAGAGCTTCATATTGCGATCTGCAATATTTATATCGCGGATTGCAATATTTGTCAAGTTGAGAGGACGAGCCACGTAAAGCAGGCTCAAACGTTCACAAAGCCACTTTATGGCCTCAAAACGACGCCAAATGAAGCCGAAAAACTAGCTCGCCAAACCCGCCCCGCCCAGCTGCGCCATCGTCGTTCGCAGGTATTTATGCGGGTTTACGGAGGTATCGTGAATCAAGACCTCATAGTGCAAATGCGAGCCGGTCGTC
>JBBRCA010000002.1:0-74068 GCA_038205325.1 Terriglobales bacterium
GATTTGACCGTCGAGGACCGGGTCAGCCGCACGCAATTCCAGTACAGCCTCGAGGACCCCGATGCGAAGGAGCTCGCCTACTGGACGCCGCGCTTCGTCGAAAAGCTCCAGTCCCTTCCGCAGCTCCGCGACGTCGCCAGCGACCAGCAACTCAACGGCCTGCAAGCCGAACTCGTCATCGACCGCGACACCGCCTCGCGCCTCGGCATCACGCCGCAGAACATCGACGACACCCTCGACGACGCCTTCGCCCAGCGCCAGGTTTCGACCATCTTCACTCAGCAGAACCAGTACCACGTCATCATGGAAGTCGCGCCCGGCTTCCAGCGCACCACCACCTCGCTGGACAACATTTACGTCAAGAGTTCGAACGGCGCGCAGGTCCCACTCAGCACCTTCACTCAGTTCATTCCGCGGCGGACCGCGCTGGCCGTCAACCACCAGGGCCAGTTTCCCGCGACCACTATCAGCTTCAACCTCGCCGCCGGAAAATCTATCGGGGACGCCGTCAGCGCGATCAATACCGCGGTCAAGGACCTTGACCTTCCGGCCAGCGTAAATGGCTCGTTTCAAGGCTCGGCCGCGGCCTTTGAAGCCTCGCTCACCAACGAGCCTCTGCTCATCCTCGCCGCGCTCATTACCGTCTACATCGTGCTCGGAGTGCTGTACGAAAGCTACATTCACCCCGTCACAATTCTCTCGACCCTCCCCTCCGCCGGCGTCGGCGCGATCCTCGCGCTCATGCTTTTCCACATCGACCTCTCGGTCATCGCGCTCATCGGCATCATCCTTCTGATCGGCATCGTTAAAAAGAACGCCATCATGATGATCGACTTCGCGCTCGAAGCCGAACGCGAGCAGGGCATGGACGCTGAAGAAGCCATCTACCAAGCCTGCCTGCTGCGTTTCCGTCCCATCATGATGACCACCATGGCCGCGCTGCTCGGCGCAATCCCTCTGGCGGTCGGCTCCGGCACCGGCTCCGAACTCCGCCGCCCGCTGGGCATCACGATCGTCGGCGGCCTGGTCATTTCACAAGTTTTGACGCTGTTCACGACGCCGGTCGTCTACCTCTTCTTCGACCGCATCGGCCGTAAGTACCTCGGCACCGCTAAGTCCGACGCGGACTACTACGAGCACACCCACGAAGGCCACCACACGCCCGAACATCAACCGGTAGCAGGAGACTAGAGATGCGAGAACGAGGCAAGAAAACCTATGTGCTTATTGGCCGCAAAGGCGCGACCTCGGTCCGCTCATACCCCGCACCCGCCGTCCTACTCCTCTTCGCCTGCCTCTTTGCCTGCTCCGTCGCGCGCTCCCAGAACCTCCCCGACTGCTCACTCGGCAAGATAACGGAGCGCGTCCAACCGCAATACCCGATCACGCTCCAGGGCCGCATTGTGGAGGGCACCGTCAGCATCCTCGCAACCTTCGCGCCCGACGGTCGCGTCAGCGGGAGCAAAGCCATCAGTGGCCCCCAAGCCCTGCAATTTGAAGCCCGCGCCTACCTCAACGGATGGCGCGCCCAGCCCGCCTCCGCGCCGCGCCAATGCGTCGTTCAAATCGTCTTCCGGTTCGACGGCTCGCAAGGCGTCTGCAGCGCCCACACCCAGGTCGCTGTCCGCCCCGAACGCCTCGACGAAACCCGCGTCCTGCTGCACCTCAGTTGCGATGTCTTCTGATACGCCTGCATGAGCTTCGAGAACCCCCAACCCGGCGACCACGCCCCCCACGACGCCTCCCACCCCGGCGACGAAGCCAAGCTGCGCGGCAACGACCCCACCCGCGCCGGCGACCGCGCCCCCCAGGACCACGCCACCGCCAGCGACCAAAAGCAATTCGACAAGCAGTTCAGGGAAAAAGGCACGCCTCTCAACTCCGGCGTCAAAGCCATCCACTTCTCCGCGCCGTTCATCAAGCGTCCGGTCGCCACCTTCCTGCTGTCGACGGCCATCATCCTTGCGGGCTCAGTCGCGTACAAGCTGCTGCCGGTGGCGTCCCTTCCGCAGGTCGAGTTCCCGGTCATCGGCGTCGGCGCATCGCTGCCCGGGGCCGACCCCGAAACCATGGCTTCCGCCGTCGCCACGCCGCTGGAGCGCCAGTTTTCCCGTATCGCCGGCATCAACCAGATGACCTCGTCCTCCACCGCCGGCCAGACGGGCATCACCATGCAGTTCGACCTCGACCGTGACGTCGACGGCGCGGCCCGCGACGTACAGGCGGCCATCAACGCCGCTCGCGCGCAACTTCCCGCCAATCTGCCGTCAAACCCCGGCTACCGCAAATCCAATCCGTCCGATTCGCCCGTCCTGATCCTCGCGCTCACCTCCGACACGGCCACCGTCCCGCAAATGTACGACGTGTCCGACTCAATCCTCGCGCAGAAAATCGCGCAAGTCGACGGCGTCGGCCAGACCTTCACCGGCGGCTCCGCCAAGCCCGCCGTGCGCATCGAAGCCAACCCCAACCTGCTCGCCTCGACCGGCATCGGCCTCGAAGCCTTGCGCGCCGCCGTCGCCGGGGTCAACGTCCTGCAACCCACCGGCTACCTCAACGGCACCGGCGTCGACGGCCAGCGCTGGTCCATCAAAACCACCGACCAGCTCTTCGGCGCCGCTGCCTACGCTCCGCTCATCATCGCCACCGGCAAAGGCCCCGTCTCGAACGCCACCGCCGCGTCCGGTCTGCCCTCCGCCTCTGCCTCCGCCATCAATTCAAATACCTCCGCAACCAGCAGCAACACGACATCCAAGACGTCCAGCCCCGCCACCAAACCCTCCCCCGCAACCAACTTCGCCAACGCCAAAATCACCTCCGTCGGCCCGGCCACCGTTCAGGGAACAATTCGTATCGGGGATGTCGCGCGCGTTTACGACGGCGTCGAAAACGTACACACCGGCGGCCTCTTCAACGGCAAGCCCGCCATCCTCATCGTGGTCTTCAAATCCTCCGGCGCCAACGTCATCACCACCGTCGACAATGTGCTGAAAATTCTGCCCACGCTACAGGCCTCCATCCCGCCCAACATCAAGTTGCAGGTCGTCCTCGACCGCACCGCGACCATCCGCGCGTCCATCCGGGACATCACGCGCACGCTGACCCTCTCCGTCGTTCTGGTCATCCTGGTCGTCTTCGTGTTTTTGCGCGAAGGCCGTTCAACGCTCATCCCCGCCGTTTCTGTGCCGCTCTCGCTGCTAGGCACCTGCGGCGCAATGTATTTGCTGGGCTACACGCTCGACAACCTCTCGTTGATCGCGCTCACCATCTGTACCGGGTTCGTCGTCGACGACGCCATCGTGGTCATGGAAAACATCACGCGCCATCTCGAAGACGGCTTGAGCCCGTTCGACGCTGCCATGCGCGGATCGAAGGAAATCGGCTTCACCGTACTCTCGATGTCCACCTCGCTGGTCGCCGTCTTCATCCCTATCCTTCTGATGGGCGGCATTCTGGGGCGGCTGTTCCGCGAGTTCGCGGTCACGCTTTCCATCGCCATCGGCATTTCGCTGGTGGTCTCGCTCACCGCCACGCCCATGCTCGCGGCCAAGTTTCTCAAGCCCCTCGCCCAACGCCGCCCGGGCTGGTTCTACAGTATGGGCGCGCGTCACATCGCCCGCATCACCGCCGAGTACGCGCGCGGCCTGGGGTGGGTCATCAAGCACAAGTTCATCACGTTGACCGTCTTCCTGCTCACCTTCGCGCTCAACATCTATCTGTTCCACATCATTCCCACCGGCTTCTTCCCCCAGCAGGATGCGGGCCGCATCGGCGGTCGAATCCAGGGCCAGCAGGACGTTTCCTTCCTCGACATGAAGCGCAAGCTGGACCAGATGGTGGCCATCACCCAGAAAGATCCGGCCGTACAAAACACGCTGGCTTTCCTCGGCGGCGGCCCCGGCGGCGCGTCCTCCAACTCCGCCAGCATGTTCCTCGTACTGAAGCCCGACGCCGAGCGTCACCATCCCTTCTGGTCCAACGCCCGCGACGACTCCACCGAAGCCGTCATGAACCGCCTGCGCCCCAAGACGTCCCATATCCCCGGCGTCCAACTTTACATGCAAGCCGTTCAGGAGCTCACCATTGGCGGCCGCGGCGCCGCCACGCAGTACCAGTACTCGCTCACCGCTGGCTCGGTCGCGGAACTGAATGAATGGTCGCCGAAACTGATGGCGGCCATGCAGAAGCTGCCACAACTCAAGGACGTCGCCACCGACCAGCAGGACAAAGGCCTGCGCGCTCAACTCATCATCGACCGCGACACCGCCTCGCGCCTCGGCGTCTCCGCGCTGGCCATCGACGCTACGCTGTCGGACGCCTTCGGCCAGCGCCAGGTTTCGACCACCTACCTGCCGCTCAACCAGTACCACGTCGTCCTGGAAGTCGACGAGCAATACTCCGAGGCGCTCGGCGACCTCAGCCGCATCTACGTCAAATCCACCACCGGCGCGGAGATTCCCCTCTCCGCCATCTCCCACTACGAAGAGCAGCGCATCCCGCTCGCGGTCAACCACCAGGGCCAATCGCCCGCCGCCACGCTCTCGTTCAACCTTGCGCCCGGAGCCTCGCTTTCAGACGCGACCGCCGCCGTCGAAAGCGCTCGCCAGAAAATCGGCATGCCCTCCACCATCCTCGGCGGCTTCCAGGGAACCGCCCAAGCCTACCAATCGTCGCTTTCGTCCGAACCCAAACTGATCCTGCTCGCGCTGATTACGGTCTACATCGTCCTCGGCATTCTGTATGAAAGCTTCATCCATCCGCTCACGATCCTCTCCACGCTGCCGTCGGCGGGCGTCGGCGCGCTGCTCGCGCTGCTGATGTTCAAGATCGAACTCTCGGTCATCGCCATGATCGGCATGATCCTCCTGATCGGCATCGTGAACAAGAACGCCATCATGATGATCGACTTCGCACTGGTGGCCGAGCGCGAGCAGGGCAAATCGCCCGAGGCGGCCATCTTCCAGGCCTGCATGTTGCGCTTCCGCCCCATCATGATGACCACCATGGCGGCAATGCTGGGCGGCATCCCGCTGGCCCTCGGCACGGGCACTGGCTCCGAGTTGCGCCGCCCCCTGGGCGTCACCATCGTCGGCGGCCTGATCGTCTCGCAGTGTCTGACGTTGTTCACAACCCCAGTGGTCTACCTCTTCTTCGACCGCCTGCACGTGGCCCTGCCGCGTTTCCGCACCCGCGTCCGCCGCTGGTCCGGCTTCGCCCCCAAACCCCACCCCGCCGACACCCCCCTCCACGCCGCCGGCGACTGACGCACTTCTGGTCATCACCCCACACAGATCTTTCTGGTTGTCATCCCGTAGGGATCTGCTTTTGCCGTTGCTTTTCTTTCTGTCATTCCGCAGCGCAGCGAAGGAATCTGCAGTTGCCGTTGCTTTTCTTTCTGTCATTCCCGAAGGGAACCTGCTGTCTCCGCACCCGCCACAAATCCGGGTGCCCCATGTCCCGCTTCTGGGACATGGGCTTCCATCGAGCCATACCCCACTGGAACCACTCGCCAAAAGTTGTCAAGCCCCCAAGCCTGTGGAAAACTCCAAGAACCCCTATAAAAACTGGCAAAATCCCCCCAAAATAAGTGGCATGTTTATCCCCGTAACGCTCTATAATTTAAATAGAGTTCAGTACAGAAAACTCATAACTCATAACTCATAACTCATAACTCATAACTCATAACTCATAACTCATAGCTCATTGAAACCAGCCTTCGCTCGGCATCACACTGCCCGCTGAGCGCAGTTAAGCCTAGTGTTTTGAATACTTTGCACATAAGTCCTTTGCTTTGAAGACTTTGCAACAGTCCACTTCCCCGGAGCACCACATTCTAAAAGACTTCCGTGCAAGGTACCCCCCAGGGGGAGGGGGAGGGGGGTACGGCCCGAGCGTACTGGTCAACCTCCTGTCCGTGCCCGCTGGCGTTGTCTGTTTTACACTCGCAAAGCGTCTAATCTGATAGCGATGCCAAAGCTCCCCGCAACCCGAATTCTGTGCCTCGCCGCTCTGCTTGCGACCGCACTCCACGCCCAGACCCACCGCGTCGCCGCCCCCGAAAACGTGACCCGCTCGGTCGGCGTGTACGAGTGGACGGGCGACCTCGCCAAGCCCACCGCCGCTCGCCTGGTCCCCGTTTCGCTCTTCATTGAGGGCACCTATCAAAACGGTGGAACCTACTACGCCCGCCCCATTCCGCTGGCGCTGTTGAACGGCAACATCTACTCGCTTGAAAAAGCGGGCGTCCCGGAGGGCATGGTCACGCTCGACTACGCCCGACATCTGCAAGCGACGGCCAGCGACGATTCAGCGGAACCGCACCCAACCGACGCGAATACAACGGGCTTCGGCTGGTTTGGCTACGGAACGTTCGCCGCGCTGCCCGCGCCGCGCAAGGTTTCCGCCCTGCACGCGTCGTCTAACCTCGCCACCATCGTCTCCAGCAAGGACGACTCCAGCAAGGACACCGACCGCCCCACCTTCACCAACAAGAAGACCGACGACACGAAGACATCCGCATCGAACAAGAGTTCGCAACCCAGCGCCAGCGTGACCCCTGTCGCGTCCGACGACGATCCCGACCGACCCCACCTCTCGAAGCCCCCATCGGCCACGCCCTCGACACCAGCCGGAACTCCCGATCCGGCATCGACCCCACCTGCAACTCAAACCCCCGCCGAGTCGACCGACAGTCGAACGACGACGACCGCCAAAGACCCGCAAGACGACAACGACCGGCCAACGCTGCGCCACCGCGACCCAAAGCAGGCTGCGGCCGATCGCAAAGAGCGCTCGCAATCCAGCGTTACCGGAGTTCCCGGCTCACTCAACGACGACCCCGACCGCCCCAACATGCGGCGCGGCAGGTCGGAGGGCATCGGCGGCGCGCCCGCTCCGCAACTCACCGGCCTACCGCCGGCGCTGCATCAAATCGTCGCCGTCTCCGACCCCACCAACCGCGAGACGCACCCCTTCTCCCGCGACTGGGCCACGCCCACCGAGCGCGCTGAAGTCCTCGCCAAACTCGAAGTCATCGCCCGGCAACAGATCACCCTCTACGCGCGCAACAATGGCGCGGAGGCCCCGACCTCCAAGCCCGTACCCAGACCCGTATCGAAGCCCTCTCGACGACCTGCACCCGCCGCGCGCGGCCTCGTTGAGCCACACCCGCCCTTTGTCTCTACCGCGCCGCTCGCCAGCGAACAGCTGACTCCCTACACCCTCAGCTACGGTGGCCTTCCCACCTTCGTCTACACCGCCTCCAACCCTCCACCGGCAGGCAGTCTCACCGTACCAGAGCGCTACGTCACGCTGGTCGTTCAGCAACTGCCCAGCGGGGAATTGCAGCTCGCCTTCGCCTCCGTCACGGACGCCGCGCACCTCGACCGCACGCCCTGGTTTCGCCTCGTCGACGCGGTCGACCCTAACGCCGAGCACCGCGCCAGTCTGCTCTTCGAACTGCGCGGCCACAGCTCTCGCCAGTTCGCGCTCTACCGCGTCCTGTCCGCCAAAGCCGAGCAGCAGTTCACCACCGAGGCTATTCAGTAGCTGCTATCACCCGCAGCTTCGCCCGCATCGTCTCCAGCTCCGTCGCGGAAAGATACCGCCCGTCCACCACCACGCCCACCACCGTCCGGGTGTTCCGAATGTCTTCCAGCGGATTGGCCCGCAGCAGCACCAGGTCGGCGGTCTTGCCCACCTCCACTGTCCCAAACTCCGCCGTCTTACCCAGAAACTTCGCCGGATTGATCGTCGCCGTCTGGAGCGCCTCGAGCGGCGTAAACCCAGCCGCCACAAACCGCTGCAGTTCCAGATGCAGGCTGATCCCCGGCAGCACATCCACGCCCGCCGGAGAGTCCGTCCCGGCCAGAAACATCACCCCCGCCGCGTGCATCTTGCGCACAATCTCGAGTTCGTGGTCCACAAACTTCTCCCGCACGGCCAGCGGGTCCTGATCCATCTCCCCCACAATAGCCTTCTGCGTCCCTGGCCACGTCGCAACCCAGCGCTTGGGCGCATAGGCAAAGTCCGGGTCCTTGGTCCAGTCGATGGCATCCACCAGCCACTGCCCACGCTCCCAGTAAAGCGTCGGACACTGCCACACATGGTGCGCTGCAATCTCCTGAATGATCTTCGTCTCTCGCGCCGGATCGTAGCTAGTCAGAAACTCCCCCACACCCTTCTTCCCGGTCAGGTACACATCCTCATCCGGCGAGCTGGCTTCGAACACACCGATCAAATGCTCAAACGTCCTTTGCCCCGCATCGATCGCCTCACTGGCGCGAATCTCATCCGGCACATGGCCCTCGAACGCGATGCCATCCTTCTTCGCCTCCTCCGCAATCGCAAAGTACCCCGCGCGCGGCACATTCGATTGCACCTTGATAAAGTCCACCCCGCGCGCCTGCAGCATGTCGACGGCCTTGCGACCATCCTCCGCCGTCGT
The DNA here is from genome assembly GCA_038205325.1 of Terriglobales bacterium. Taxonomy (GTDB): domain Bacteria; phylum Acidobacteriota; class Terriglobia; order Terriglobales; family Acidobacteriaceae; genus Granulicella. The sequence goes on from JBBRCA010000002.1 coordinate 8,447, forward strand.
GACTGGAATCATCTCCTTGTAGTGCGACTTGGTCCCATCGAGCATCGGGCCGGACACGACCATCCGCGGCCCCAAGATCCTGTGCGCCGCAATCTCCGCCCGCGCCTTCAGCACGCTGTCCAGATTGCTACCCATATCGCGCACGCCGACGATCCCGTTCACCACCAGCATCGGCAGCACAAAGTCGGTCCCATCCGCGGCCGTCCTGCCAAAGTACACATGCGTATGCATGTCCCAAAGCCCGGGAATCAGGTACTTCCCACTCGCATCGACGATGGTCGCGCCCTTCAGCTTTACCAGCGGGCTGTGCGCCCGAAAGCCGTGTGGCTGCGATTCGTGGACGACCTGCACAATGCGGTTGCCTTCTACCACCACGGTCGTATGCGGCGCGAGATGGCCCGTCACCACGTCCACCACGGTCGCATTCGCCAGCACCAGCCGCTGCGCCACTGCACACCCACCGGCCAACACCGCCAGCAGACCCAGACCACCCAGCTTTATCCAGAGTTTTCGCACACAGCCATCCTATCCGTTTGCGTTGCCGCACAAACATCCATTCACTCGAACTCGCTACACTATCCCTGATGATCGAAACCGCCACAACACCGAAGCTCGCACTTCTGTTCCCCGGCCAGGGCTCGCAAAAAGTCGGCATGGGCCGCAACCTCTACGACACCTATCCCGCCGCCCGCGCGGTCTTCGAGGAAGCCGACCAAGCCCTCGGCTTCGCGCTCTCCGACCTCATCTTCAACGGGCCTGAAGACCAACTCAAGCTCACCGAGCACACCCAGCCCGCGATCCTCACCGTCTCCGTCGCCGCCTGGCGTGCGCTTGCTCCGGAGCTTGAATCCCGCGGCCTCGCCCCCGCCTTCGCCGCCGGGCACTCGCTCGGCGAGTACTCTGCCCATGTCGCCGCTGGCACTCTCAGCTTCTTCGACGCCGTGCGCACCGTCCGCCTGCGCGGACAGTACATGCAGCAGGCCGTCCCCGCTGGGGAAGGCGCCATGGCCGCCATTCTCGGTCTGGACGCCGAGTGCATCAACGACATTTGCGCCAAAGTTTCCGACGAACTCACCCAGACTCCGCCCGACAAACCCGGCGATCCCGCCGAACAAAACGCCGTCGTTACCGACGCCATCAACGATCCTGCAAACGCGGCCACAACGCCTACTGAAGCCGCCGCGCGCGTCAGCGCGGTCGTCGCTCCCGCCAACCTGAACGCCCCCGACCAGACCGTCATCTCCGGCTCCACCCGAGCCGTCGAACTCGCTGCCGTCCGCTGCAAGGAAGCCGGAGCCAGGAAGACGGTCATGCTCGCGGTCAGCGCGCCTTTCCATTGCGCGCTCATGCAGCCCGCTCAAGACCGACTCTCAATTCAACTCGAATCCATCCCCTTCAACGACCCCAGGTTCCCGGTCGCGGCCAACGTCGACGCCCGGATGCTGACGCGCTACACCGAGGTCCGCGACGCGCTCATCCGGCAGGTCACGGGCACCATCCGCTGGGTGGAGTGCGTCCGCCTGCTGCAAGCGAGCGGAGCGACCCACTACATCGAAGTCGGCCCCGGCAAGGTCCTCACCGGCCTCAACCGCCAGATCGACCGCGCCCTCCCGACGTCCAACGTCGAAGACCAGGCGAGCCTCGAAAAGGCTCTTGCGGCGTTCGTGTAGTTTTTGACTTTTAGGACAGGCCTTTACAACTTCCTCACGGCTGGTCGTTGCCCATATCGTGGGTGGCGCGGTTTGCATTCAAACACAGACCCACTACGCGACCCACGCCGCTGATACGATATATGCCACGCGCCTGTCGTAGCGTTGCGACGGATTCGAAAAGGATGTGCCATGCCAAGCCAGCAGGAAGTGAAGTGGTCGCAACTAAAAGTCGGAGTGATCGTCCTCGTGTCGATGGCGCTGTTGACGACGCTGCTCTTCCTGATGACGAAGGCCTCGGGAATGAGTGTCTTCAGCAAGAAGCTGGTTGTGCATAGCTATTTTGAGAACTCGGCCGGACTCAAGAAAGGTGCCGAGGTGCAACTGGAGGGCGTGACCATCGGCGAGGTGAAAGATGTGATTGTATCGACCGATCCGGCGCGTAAGCTGACGCCGGTGGAAGCCATCATGAAGCTCGATCCGAAGTTCAGCGGTAACCTGCACAAGGACTCCAAAGCGACGCTTGCGACCATCGGCGTGCTGGGGGACACTGTCGTCGATATCAACAGCCAGACTGCTTCAGGGCCACCTCTGGCCGCTGGCGACGAGCTCAAGACGCTCGAAACGCCGAGTCTTACCGACGTCGTGAAGGCTGGCCAGGGGACCATCGAAAGCCTCAACGTCATCCTCGCCAAGATGGACAAGATCGTCGACAAGTTGAATAGCAATGAAGGCTCGATCGGAAAGTTGATCAACGACCCGCAGTTGTACGACCGGGCGACGAGCACGATCGATCAATTGAATACGCTGGGCACGAACCTGAACAGCGGCCGGGGGACGATCGGCAAGCTGATGAACGACACCCAGCTATACGACCGGCTGAACGATACTGCCAACAAGCTGGACGCGATTGCCACCGACCTGAGCAACGGCAAGGGGTCCGCCGGCAAGATGCTGCGCGACGACACGCTGTACAACAACCTGAACTCGACGCTGGCGCACGCGAACGCGTTGCTGGCCGAGGTCGATGCGGGCAAAGGCAGCTTGGGAATGCTGTTGAAAGACCCCACTTTCGCGACCAAGCTGAATGACACCGTGACAAAACTCGACACGCTCTTGGCCAATGTGAGCAACGGGAAAGGCACGCTGGGCAAGCTCGCGACCGACGACCAGGCCTACACGAACCTCAACAAGCTGCTGACCGAGAGCACGAACCTTGTAACGACGATTCGGTCGGACCCGAAGAAGTATCTGACGATTCATTTGAAGATTTTTTAGCGCACAGCTAAGCTCTGCTGCGACAGCTTGCGAGGCCAAGCTTCTACTCTGACGCCTCCCCGAAACTTTCCAACCGCGCGTTACGTCCATTTGTCACAAAGCCCGCTTTTCGTGCTTCCGCAGGCACCGGCGCGAAGCGTATGCTTGCGGCAGCGACATTCGCTTTACCAAGGAGATTTATGCGTAATGCAAGTTTATGTTCCCTGCTTTTGCTGACCGCTGGCGTGTGTGCCGGGCAGAGTTTTGCCCCGGTCGACCGCGATTCCGGCCCGTCGGCCATTCCGAAGAAGCCCGCCATTTTCGATGTTAGCGCGATCGACAAGACCGCCGACCCCTGCACCGACTTTTACCAATACGCCTGCGGCAACTGGAACGCGAAGAACCCGATTCCTAACGACCAGGTGCGCTGGGGCCGCTTTAACGAGCTGGCCGACTACAACAACTATCTGCTCTATAGCGAACTGAAAGCCGCAGCCGACGCGCCGAAGTCTCCGCTCCAGAAGAAGTACGGCGAATACTTTGGCGCCTGCATGAACACCGAGCTGGCGGACAAACTGGGCGCGAAGCCCTTACAACCGCAGTTGGATGCCATTGCCGCGCTGACCAGCACTAAAGACCTCGCGGCCTTCAACGCCAAGCAGGAACGGCTGGGCGGGGGAGCGCTGTTCGGCGTGGGCATCACACAGGACCAGAAGGACAGCACGCAGCAAATCGCCTCGACAGGTCAAGGTGGCCTGGGCCTTCCCGACCGCGACTACTACCTGAACAAGGAAGACCGCTATAAGACAATCCGCGAGCAATATGTGGCCCACGTTACGGCCATGTTTGTGCTGCTGGGCGACACGCCCGAGCAGGCTGCGAAGGAAGCTGCCAGCGTCATGAACATCGAGACCAAGTTGGCCGAAGGCTCCATGGATCGCGTGGAAATGCGCGATCCGTCCAAGCGCTATCACATCATGACCGTCGCCGAGCTGGAGAAACTGACGCCTAACTATAACTGGCAGACGTACCTCGACGGGATTGACGTGCCCGCCAAGACCATCAACGTTTCGAGCGTGAAATTCGCTAAGACGGCCAACGACGTGCTCGGGACGGAAGACCTGAGCGCGCTCAAGAGCTATATGCGCTGGCACCTCGTACACAGCTCGGCACCGCTGTTGAGCAAGCCCTTCGAGACGGAGAACTTCGCCTTCTACAGTCAAACGTTGCAGGGGCAGAAGGAACAGCAGCCCCGCTGGAAGCGCTGCACGCGCCTGACCGACGGGGCGCTGGGCGAAGCGGTCGGGCAAGACTGGGTGCGGCAAAACTTCCCCGGCGACTCCAAGGCAAACATGGAGAAGCTGGTCAAGGCGCTCGAAACGGCCATGCAGGAAGATCTGAAAACTCTGCCCTGGATGAGCGCCGAGACCAAGGTCGAAGCGCGCAAGAAACTCGACGCGATCACCGACAAGATCGGTTACCCCGCCAAGTGGAGGGACTACTCGACCATCGAGGTCAAGCGCGACGACCTGTTGGGCAACGTGACCCGCTCGGGCAACTTCGAGCGCAAGCGGAACCTGGCCAAATTCGGCAAGCCTGTCGACCCGACCGAGTGGGGCATGACGCCGCCGACCGTGAACGCCTACTACAACCCAGCGCAAAACAACATCAACTTCCCGGCCGGGATTCTACAGCCGCCGTTCTATAGCAACACCATGGATCCAGCCGTCAACTTCGGCGCCATCGGCGTGGTGATCGGCCACGAGATGACCCACGGTTTCGACGACCAGGGATCGCAGTACGGACCCACTGGCAACGTGAAGTACAACGCCGACGGGTCGATCGGAAGCTGGTTTACTCCCGAGGACAAAGCGAAGTTCAAAGAGCGCTCCGAGTGCACGGCCAAGGAGTACGACGGTTTCGCGGTCGCTCCGGGGCAAAACCTCAACGGGCATCTGACGCTGGGTGAAAACTCCGCCGACAATGCTGGCATCCGCATCGCCTACATCGCCCTGATGGACACGCTCGCCAAAGAGGGCGCGAAGGCCGAACCGGGTTACGCTAAGGGCGAGCGGGACGGTTACACGCCGCAACAGCGCTTCTTCATTTCGTTCGGCCAGGTATGGTGCCAGAACCAGACCGAGCAGTCGGCGCGGGTGCTGGCCAAGACTGATCCCCACTCATCGGGCGAGTGGCGCGTGAAGGGCACCGTGCAGAACTTCGACGAGTTCGGCAAGGCCTTCGGCTGCAAAGTCGGACAGCCGATGATGCCAACTTCGGGCGGGTGCCGCACCTGGTAGTTGTTTCAACTTGAAACAGAAGGCCCGGGCTTCGGCTCGGGCCTTTTTCGTTGGTTGAGTGGATACCCCCTCCCCCGCTATTTGTGCAAAGTCCGGAGAACAAAAGACTTATGTCCGGACTTGGTTTGCAAAGTACTGAAAACAAAGGGGCTAATTTGATTCACTTCGTAAAGTATTAAAAACAAACAGTTAAGGCCCGGCTTGACGGAAATGGAAAGCCCGGCGAGTGGCCGGGCTGAGAGGAGTTGCTCTGTTTCCATTATAACGGGCGTGTCAAGGGTTGGGGTTCCAAGGATTGATAACTGAGGACGCGATATCCTCGAAGTGCTTTATGTTTCGGGTTGCGAGAGTGGCGTGGGAGGCGAGCGCGATGCCGGCGATCATTGTGTCTCTGAGTTCGCCGGGACGTCCCTGCTTCTGACGTTTGGCCATAAGGTCTGCCGCCTGCTGGGCCGCGGCGCTATCGAAATGAGCGACGCGGTGCTGGATGATCTCGGCCACAAGCCGGTCGAATGCCGCCATGAGCACGGCCCGTCGCTTTCCGGTCGCCATGATCTGCAGTCCGAACCGAATCTCGAAGACGGTAATCGCAGTCGTCCAGACGGAGATGCGTGGCTGCCGATCCAGCCACTGAATGACCTCTATATCCGGCTTCTGTCGCATGAGCGCGGATAGCACATTGGTGTCGATAAGGATCATGGCTCGAATGTTGCGGGCGTGATGGGGTGGCCGCGAAGTTCGGCAATGTCGTCTTGCAGTCCCGTTTCGCGGAACAAGGCGGCAATCTCCGTGCCCAGTCCGGTCGCGGGCGTGTCTTCCGCGCGAAGGGCGTTGCGGAGGATGTCACGGGCCTCTTCTTCCATGCTTCGACCATAGCGCTTGGCGCGGCGCTGTAGGCGGACTTTGAGTAGGTCTTCGAGATTGCGCACAAGGAGCTGAGCCATGCTTCCCTCCGCTGCTATCATGATAGCATATTTGCAATGGATAGGGTGCGCGATGTGTGTGGGCCAGCCCCAAAGCAAAAGCAGGTTCCCTGCGGGAATGACAGAAAGAAAAGCAAGGGCAACAGCAACTGCAGATTCCTCCGCTGCGCTACGGAATGACAGAAAAAGAAGCGAGAACAAAAGCGAATGCGCTAGTCGTTGAATGCGGGAGTCAGCGCGGGAGTCGTCGATTTGCCCGGATTTCGAGTACGATTCAGACAAACCTCCGGGGTGTTGCGCATGATCGGCACGACCGTCTCCCACTACCGCATCGTCGAAAGCCTTGGGAGCGGTGGCATGGGGGTGGTGTACAAGGCCGAAGACACGGAGTTGGGGCGGTTTGTCGCGCTCAAGTTCCTGCCCGACGATGTGGCCGCAAACTCGCAGGCGCTGGAACGGTTTCGCCGGGAAGCGCGCGCGGCGTCGGCGCTGAACCACCCCAACATTTGCACCATTTACGAAATCGGCAAGCATGAGGACAAGTCCTTCATCGCCATGGAGTTCCTGGACGGGACGACGTTGAAGCATCGCATCGCAGGCCGATGCGTCGAGAGCGAGGCGCTGCTGGGGCTGGCGATCGAGATTGCCGATGCGCTGGATGCGGCGCACGGCAAGGGCATCGTCCACCGCGACATCAAGCCGGCGAACATCTATGTGACGACGCAGGGGCACGCCAAGGTCCTGGACTTTGGGCTGGCCAAGTTCGTGGTGACGGGCAGTTTTCCGGAGCAGGCGGAAACCGCCAGCGCCGAGCTTCAGTTGACTGGCCCCGGCACCCTGCTGGGCACCGTCGCTTACATGTCGCCCGAACAGGCCCAAGGCAGGGAGCTGGACGCGCGCACCGACCTGTTTTCATTCGGCGCGGTGCTGTATGAGATGGCGACGGGCACGCCGCCATTCCGGGGCGAGAGCGAGGCGGTCGTCTTTAAGGCGATTCTGGATGGAACGCCGACCTCGGCGGTGCGCCTGAATCCCGATGTGCCGGCTGAACTGGAGCGGATTGTCGACAAGGCGCTGGAGAAAGATCGCAAGCTGCGTTATCAGAGCGCGGCTGACATGCGCACCGACCTGCAGCGGTTGAAGCGTGACACGGAACCGCAACGGATTTCGGCGGTCGTCGGCCCTGGATCGGCCGTCCGCAAGCCGGTTAGATTGTGGTGGGCCGGGGCCGCGCTGCTGCTGGTGGGCGCGATCGCGGCGGGGCTGTATGCCCACCGGTCGAAACCGAAGCCGACGGCGCTGACGGAGAAGGACACCATCGTGCTGGCGGATTTTGCGAACTCCACTGGCGACCCGGTGTTCGACGGCACGCTGCGGCAGGGGATGGCGGTGCAACTGGAGCAGTCGCCGTTCCTAAGCCTAATCCCTGACCGGCGCATTCAGGAGGTGCTGGGATTGATGGGCAAGCCGGCCGACGCGCGGCTGACCCCGGAGATCGCCCTCGATATTTGCGAGCGCACCGCGAGCGCGGCCGTGCTGGAGGGTTCGATTGCCAGCCTCGGCAGCCAGTATGTCCTCGGCTTGCGGGCGCTGGACTGCCGGACGCAGCGCGTCCTTGCCGAGCAGCAGGTGGAGGCGGCAAAGAAGGAAGATGTGCTGAAAGTTTTGAGCGAAATCGCGAGTCGGGTACGGTCGCAACTGGGCGAATCGATGAAGACGGTGCAGACGCACAATACGCCGTTGATGGAAGCGAGCACGCCTTCGCTGGAAGCCCTGAAGACCTACAGCACGGCGCGGAAAGTCAACGAATCCATAAGCCCAGCCGTCGCTGTGCCGCTTTACCGGCGCGCCATTGAGCTCGACCCCGGATTTGCGGTGGCATACAGCGACCTGGCCCACGCTTACGGACAAATGGGAGAGTCGGAGCTGGCCAGGGTGAACGCGACCAAAGCGTTTGAGCTTCGCGCCCGCGCCAGCGAGCGGGAGAAGTTCTATATCGCCCTCACCTACTACGTCCGGGTGACGGGCAACAACGACCAGGTGCGGCAACTCTCACAGGTGTGGGCCGAGACCTATCCCCGCGACGCGAGCCCGCACATGGCTCTGGGCTTCGATGGCTACGTGCTGATGGGGGACTACGAACCGGCGCTGGCCGAACTGCGCCAATGTATCGACCTCGATCCGGGCACTGCCTTTTGCCACAGCACGCTGGCGGGGGCGCAACTGGCTCTGGGCCAGGTTCAGGAAGCCGAGAAAACCCTGCAATTGCAAGCGTCCCGAAAGCTGATTCCCGACCTCTATACCGGAATGTACGACACGGAGTTCGTGAAAGGCGACCAGGCCGCCATGGAGCGGGCGGCCGTGGCCGGTCATGCCAGCCAGGGGGCCGATGACATGATGTCCGTCCATGAGGCCTTTGCCGCGGCCTATCACGGTCGCGAGCAGACGGCCCTCGGGCTCTCGAAGCGCGGCGCGGACATGGCGCTGCGGGAATCGCAGCGCGACCGCGCGGGCCTTTACCGTGCGGGTCCTGCGGTATGGCAGGGTTGGTTCGGCGAGAAGGCCGCGGCAAAACTGGGCGCGACAGCGACGCGCGACCTTTCCAAGAGCCGAGAGTCGGAGTACGGCGCGGGCGTGGCGTTCGCGCTGGCGGGCGACGCTGTCGATGCGCAGGCGATGGCGCACGATCTGGAGACGCGCTTTCCGGAGGACTTCGCTGCGCGCACAACCTACTTGCCGGACATCCGCGCGCTGCTGGCGCTGGATCGCGGCGAGCCGGGCAAGGCCATCGAGTTGTTGCAGGCCTCCGAACCGTATGAGTTGGCGCAGACGCGAGCCTTCGTGCATGGCTGCTTCGGCATGATGTATGCGCCGTACATTCGGGGCCTTGCGTATCTGGCCGAACATCAGGGCGCACAGGCGGCAGTGGAGTTTCAAAAGATCATCGACCACCCCGGGGTCGTGGTGAGCGACCCGGTGGGTGCGCTGGCGCATCTGCAACTCGGGCGGGCGTATGCGATGCAGGGGGACGGGGTGAAAGCGAAGGCCGCGTATGAGGACTTCTTCACGCTGTGGAAGGACGCCGACGCCGGTGTTCCGATCCTCGTGGAAGCCAAAGCGGAGTATGCGAAGCTGCGGTAGCCGAGGCTGAAATCGAATGTCTCACGGAAGCCGACTCGACTCAGCCGCAGTAAACTGAGAATTGGCCTCAGGAACATCGGCGACCTTCTTCAGCATGCGCTGCCGGTGGCTTGTCTGGAGGGCCATGAAGAGGTTGGAGTTGGCAGTGCAACAATTTCCGGAAAAGCGCGTCATACACGGGGCTACTCTCATGGGACATCAGAGGGACTGCCACCGCATCGATAAATGCGAGGAGTCATTTTGTATAACAAACCAACGCTGAAGATGATGTTGATCCTTATCATCTGTGTCATTTGCCTACTTGGCAGCCTCTGCCCCACCCTGCGCGCACAGTTCAACGGCGCGACACTCAGTGGGACTGCGGTGGACCAAAGTGGCGCGGTCCTGGCCGACACCGAGGTCGTCGTCATCAACCACTCCACGGCGTTGCAACGTCGAACGAACACCGACGCCCGGGGCAGTTTTTACTTCGCGGTTCTGCCTCCTGGGATTTACAACTTGACCGCGCGGCACGACGGCTTTGCGACTTTCGAGACTCGCAACATCGTGGTCAACGTCGCCGACAACACGGCTCTGCGTGTTGAGATGAAGCTGGGCACAGCGACCACAACCGTGAGCGTAAGCGATCAGACCACAGGTCTCCATACCGATTCCGAAGCCCGTGTCAGCGCGTTGTCTCAAGCTGAAGTGGAGATCCTGCCGAACCAGACCCGCAACATCACCGCTCTGATTCGCCTCGGTGCCGGGGTCCAGACGCTGTTCAATCCGCGCGGCGGGAGCCTGATTACGCTGTCCATTGCGCAGGCCAGCCCCATCTCGGCCAATGGCGGACGCTCCAAGGCAACGTCGACGCAGCTCGACTACACGGACACCAACGATTGGGAGTTTGGCGGCATCGCCCTGTCGACCCAACCGACTCCAGACATGTTGTCCGAGGTTAAAGTGTTTACCAACAACTGGTCTGCGGAGTATGGGACCAAGTCCAACGCCGAAGTTGTAATGGTGACTCGTAGCGGGACAAATGCGCTCCACGGCGCGGTCTACGATTATCTGCAAAATGCGGCGCTGAACGCGAGGGACTACTTCAACACGACGGGCAAACCCACGCCGCTGGTGCAAAACCAATTCGGCTTCGCGGTCGGCGCGCCGCTACTGCGCGATCGCAGCTTTGTGTTCGGTTCTTACGAACAGCGGGAGACGCGCGGATCGAGCAGCGCCGTTGTGGCGACGGTGCCTTCACCCGCTGCCATTGCCACAGTGACAGACCCGACCGTAAAGCAGATTCTCGCCCTGCTTCCCGCCGCGACGACGCTGAACAGCGACGGCCAAACGGGAATTATCGTCATCCAGGCGCCGAGTCCATCGAACAACAAGCAGTTTCTGGTTCGTCTCGACCACTCGTTGAACAGCCGCAACACGATGACGGCGCGCTACTACCAAAACCTGGGATCGTCCTTCATTCGCATACCCAACTCCCTGCCCAATTTCGACTCGACCTTCAATCCGCGCGGCCGCAATGCGCTTCTGGCCGATACATTTGTGGTCAGCTCCAGGATTGTGAACGATGCGCGCATCGCCTACGGCCGCTCCAGCGCGCTTTTTACCCCGCAAAACGCCACCACGCCGCGGTTCGCCGTTACAGGTCTGGTGGGTTTTGGCACGGTTCAGTTTTTCCCGCAGGGAAGGACCTTTGACGTCTATCAGGGAAACGATGTGCTGTCTCTTCAACTCGGCCGCCACAACCTCAAGGCGGGGTTCGATCTTCGCTTCATCCAGGACAACAGCCTCGACGATACAAATCTGCGCGGAACATACACTTTCACGAGCACCGCAAACTTTCTGGCTGGCAATGTCGGCCGCTATACACAGACTTTTGGCAACACAAACCGGAACTATCGCACCCAGTATCACGGCATCTTCGTACAGGACGATGTGAAGGTTTCGCCTTCGCTGACCGTCAATACAGGGCTTCGCTATGAGATTCAAGGCGGCTTGAGCGAGGCCCATCAGTTGCAGTCCGTGCTCGACCCAGGTTTGGCGGGAACTGCGATTGGCAACGCCGGAACCGGCCCTTTGGGCGCCTTCAAAACCGCATCCCCGGTCGTCGATGGCCATCCCAGCCTGTTTGGCCCTCACATCGGTTTCGCGTGGAGCCCGGCGTCGACAGCGACCGTGGTGCGCGGGGGCTTTGGCCTCTATTACGACTCGTTCCTGTTCAATAGTCTGGCGGCCGGGCGGACGACTCCTCCGAGCAACTATAGCGTTGCGCTGAACGGCTCGGCGATCGGCGGCGGCAACAGCTTCGCCAATCTTTTCGCGGGCACGGCGACGATCCAGCGGGCGACAACCGCACAGATCGGCAGCTTTGGGTCTCTGACCAACCTGGGAAGCATCGTGTCGACAGACCCCCATCTCCGCAACCCTTACGTTTACCAGTACAGCCTTGGAGTTCAACAACAACTGGGCCCGGCGCTGCTGGATATTTCCTATGTCGGGACCAAAGGCACAAGGCTAGCGACGTTTGGCCCGGCCAATTCGGTTGCGACGCGTCCTGCTGGGGCCACCAGCCTGGCGGACGAACAAGCGCGCCTGACCGTGTTCCAAACCGCCTTCGCCCGAGAGAACGGCCCGGGGAACACACGTTTGGATCCGCGTTTTAACGACGCGAGCCTGATTCGCAGTACAGGACTGTCGAGCTACAACTCGCTGCAAGTCACTGCGGAAACGCGGCACTACCATGGCCTGGTGGTGCAGGCCGCGTACACGTGGTCTAAATCTTTCGACAATGCGTCCGACTACATTCCGGCACAAGCGGTCACCGATACCAGCTTTGCTCAGGACCAATTCAACTTGGGCGCGGAACGTGCGGTATCGGCGTTCGACATTCCGCAACGGTTCACGCTGTCGCATGTGTGGCAAATCCCGGTGTTTGCCGCGCGCCGCGACTTTCTCGGCGAGGCGTTGGGGGGGTGGAGCTTCGAATCGATCGATCAATGGCAAACGGGGATACCCTACACGGTGCTGGCCGGCCCGCGTCTGGGCATCTCCGATACCAACCTCGATGGCAATCTAGTGGGTGTATTGGACAACGCTCGCGCCGTTTGCAACGTCGGCGGCGTGGGATTCAGGTTTGGCCAGCCCGGCACGATACCCTCACCAGCGGCGCGCGGTATCGGCAACAATCCGAACAGCTCGAACTTCCGCTACACGCAGCCGCTGCTGGGCAACAATGGAAACTGCCGGCGCAACACGGAACGCGAAAACAATCTGCTCAACTTCGATTTGACTCTGGGCAAGAAGTTTCCGATCGCAGAAAAAGGCCCGCTGGAGTCTGGTCCTTTGGCGCTTGATTTTCGCGCCGACTTCTTCAACGCCTTCAATACGGCGTATCTCACGGCCAGTGGAAGCGATTTCCGAACTTTATCCAGCCCTACCTTCGGCTTATATAACGCCGCTGGCGCGTCGCGGAGAATTCAGCTCGCATTCAGGCTCGAGTGGTAAACGAAAGCATTGTGCTGTAAATAGGAGCGCGAATATTTTTGCGTAGCCGGTGAATCGCGCTAAGCATACCTTATTTATGGCACGGCTGAACGCTTCAGTCGCTGGCGTCAGTTACTTGGTGGCCTGTACTGCCTTGGTTGCCGGATGCAGAGTGGAATAGGCCCGCAAGGTGGTCGCCTCGGGAGTCGCCCGGCCCCCGACGAGCGTGATCAGTTGCGTCGTCTCCATGGCAACGTTGTCGTTTGTGGCCAGTAAAATCCCGCTCCCGCCCGCTGAAGCAACAACCATGATGCCTTCGATGCCGCTGGTCTTGCCGCTCTGTCCGATGACGGCATTACCCAACCCGCCAGCGAGGATTGTTGATGCGCTCGGGCTGTTGCTGGTGCCCCCGATGCTGCCCTGGCCGAACCCTCCGGCCAGGTTCGTCTGTTCTGACATTGATGGCGCGATGACGCTGATCAAAGCGAACAAGGCAAACTCCGGCGCACCTTTTCGTTCGATCTTGTCAAAGGTCAGCAGAACGGCGCCGTTCTTGTACGTCTTGGTGTGCGGGGCCGCCTGCACCACATGTCCCAACACGACCGCCCCCTTTGGTATGACGACACCATCGGGCAGAGTCGTCGGCTTAAGCAAGGTCAAGTTCACCCCGTCCCCGGGCTTGGCGGTACGGCTGTTGATATTTCCCCGCAACTCGCCCTGGAAAACACCTGAGGGCAAACCGTGGTGGTTGAGGATAGCGGCCTCGCGCTCGGCGCGGGCAAGACCGCTCAATTCATTCAGAATGTCCTGCTCTGCTTGAGTCTGCGCCTGGTGTGTCACCAAGCCGGGGTTGGCCTCCTGCGTGCGCGCTGTTCCGAAGGCGGGAAGCATGGCCGCCAAAAGAATAGCGGCAGGAAGAGTGTGCATATTAAAGGAGGATTGCATGATTGACAGCATATCGCACCTCTTAAACGGTTACAGAGCAAAGCGGTACGGCGGTCACTGCGGTAGACTAAGAGTGACGCGCTTTTTGCGGAAATCTCCGACAGGCAACGCCAGTCAGGCAGCGCCAGTGCCTGTGCGCCCGTCCAGACAAGGAACCCCCCCAGAAGTGAGTAACCCAAGTACCGCCCAAGCTATCCGTAACATCGCCATCATCGCGCACGTCGACCACGGCAAGACCACGCTGGTGGACGCGATGCTGCGCCAGTCTGGCACGTTTCGCGCCAACGAGGCCGTCGCCGAGCGGGTGATGGACTCGAACGACCTGGAACGCGAGCGCGGAATTACTATCCTCGCCAAAAATACCGCCATTCAGTATCACGACTCCAAAATTAACATTGTCGACACGCCTGGCCACGCCGACTTTGGTGGCGAGGTAGAGCGGGCGTTAAAAATGGTCGACGGCGTGGTGCTGCTGGTCGACGCATCCGAAGGCCCGCTGCCGCAAACGCGCTATGTGCTTTCAAAAGCGCTCGAAGCCAAGCTGACGCCGATTCTGGTGATCAACAAAATCGACCGCCCCGACGCGCGTCCGCAGGAAGTGCTGAATGAGGTCTATGACCTGTTTATCGACCTCGACGCGGACGACGCGGTGCTCGAGTTCCCGGTGATTTATACCAACGGCAAGGCGGGCACGGCGACCATGGACCTCGCCGTTCCGGGGACCGATTTGCAGCCGCTGTTCGAGCTGATTTTCAAGACGATTCCGCCTGCGACGGGGACCGTCGACGGCCCGCTGCAGGTGCTGGTGACGAACCTCGACTACTCCGACTACCTGGGGCGGCTGGCGATCGCGCGGGTGTTCAACGGCACGCTGCGGATTGGGCAGGAAGTGAACCTGTCGCGCGTGGACGGCTCGCTGCAAGTGGTGAAGGTGACGAAACTTTTTACCTTCAATGGCCTCAAGCGCACGGACACGACCGAGACTGAAGTCGGCGACATCATCGCCGTTGCGGGCATTCCGGGAATCACAATTGGCGAGAGTTTTTGCGATCTCGAAGACCCCAGGCCGCTGCCGCTGATTACCATCGACGAGCCGACGATTGCGATTGTGTTCTCGGTCAACAACGGGCCGTTCGCGGGCCGCGAAGGCAAGCTGGTGACGTCGCGGAATATTAAAGAGCGGCTGGAAAAAGAGTTGCTGACCAACGTCTCGATTCGCGTGGAAGATACGGGCACGCCGGACAACTTCAAGGTGCTGGGGCGCGGGGACTTGCAGCTTTCGGTGCTGATCGAGATGATGCGCCGCGAAGGTTTCGAGATGATGGTTTCGCGACCGATGATCGTGACCAAACGTCTCGACGGCGAGTTGATGGAGCCTTCGGAACTGCTTTCGATCGACGTGCCGGAGAGTTTTGTAGGCACGGTGATCGAGCGCCTCGGACCGAGAAAAGGCGAGATGTCGAAGATGGCTAACCACGGGTCTGGACGCGTAAGGATGGAGTTCAAAGTGCCGTCGCGCGGGCTGATTGGGTTGCGCAACGAAATGCTGACCGAGACGCGCGGGACGATTGTGATGAACTCGATTGCGGGGCCGTACATCCCGTACACCGGTGAGATCCCGCAGCGGCCATCTGGCGCGCTGATCTCCGACCGCCAAGGCATGACGACGCTGTATGCGCTGGACAGCATTCAGGAACGCGGCATTCTTTTTCTTGGCGATGGCGTTGAGGTTTACGAGGGCATGGTGATCGGCGAGAACTCGCGCGACAACGACCTCGACGTGAACTGCGTGCGCGAAAAGAAGTTGACCAACATGCGCGCTTCAGGTTCGGACGACGCGGTGCGGCTGGTGCCGTTCAAGATGCTGACGCTGGAGCAGTCGATCGAGTTTATCGCGGACGACGAGCTGGTCGAGGTGACTCCGAAGAGCTTGCGGATGCGCAAGAAGATTTTGCAGGCCAACCGGCGACCGAAGAAAAACCAGGCGGTGGAGTGAGAAGCCTGGCCGTCGAGCGATGAGAAATTGGAGCAATCGTCTCGAAGCCGTGCGTTTCTCCCGTCGAGGCGACGGCGCGCTGCTTGCTGCCGGAAAGACCTATTGGCTGGTCATGCGGCTTTGGGAGATTTCCACGCGAAAGGGACCACCTTCGGCTGTTTGCGCTTGAGTGCTTGGCTGAGATCGTAACCGGCCTGCAATGCGAGCCAAAAGCGCGCGTTGCTTATCCCTGCCTGTTCCAGACGCACGGCGAGATCGGGGCTGATTGCGGCTCGTCCGTTCACGACGCGCGAAAGCGAAACCCTGGTCATGCCGAGCCTCCGGGCCGCTTCCGCGATAGGCAGATTGAGGCCGTCGTTGCCGAAGTTTTCCTTCAGGATAAGTCCGGGATGTGGAGGGTTCTTCATCATTGTGCTTCTCCTAGTGGTAGTCCTCATAATCCACAAGCTCAACATCGGTGCCTACGCAACGAAATGTGACCCGCCAATTTCCACTGACCCAGATTGACCAGACTCCGCTCCGTTCACCCTTCAAGGGGTGCGTCCGAAAGGAAGCCTGGATGAGATCGTCGACGCTGTTTGCGTTGTCGAGAGCGAACAAAATCAGCTTTAACTTCAGTCTATGATTTGCCTGAACGCCGCGAGTTGAGCCTGTCTCGTACAACAGCTTTAGGCCCTTATGACGAAAGCTGACGATCACAGTACCAGCGTATCGCTAAACGATACGCTGGTCAATTTGCCAGCTGCGCGGGCCGGTCCGTTACACGCGCGCTGAAATTTGCTTAATCCACGCGGCGAGATTTATGCGAGCACTGCGGAACTACAGGTAGCGAAACTGCGATAACGGTGGAATAAGTTGTCTCAAAATCGGGACCAACTCGGCAGGCTCAGCGCAGGCGGTGGCACCCGCATCATCGCGTTAAACAAAACTCTAAGCCTTCTGGGCCTGTGCGAAGCGCTTGTTGACCTCGTCCCAATTCACCACGCTCCACCAGGCGGCGAGGTAGTCGGGACGCTTGTTCTGGTACTTGAGGTAGTAAGCGTGCTCCCACACATCGTTGCCGAGAATGGGGTAGTGGCCTTGCGAGAGCGGATTGTCCTGGTTGGGCGTGGTGAGAATCTCGAGCTTACCGCCCTTGAACACCAGCCAGCCCCAGCCCGAGCCGAACTGCTTGGCCGTAGTCTCGTTGAACGTCTTCTTGAAGTCCTCAAAGCTGCCAAAATCTTTCTTGATCTGTTCGGCGATGTTGCCAGCGGGTTCGCCGCCGCCCGAGGGCTTCATGATCTGCCAGAACATGGTGTGGTTGACATGGCCGCCGCCGTTGTTCTGAACGACCTTGCGAACGTCCTCGGGGATGGAGGCTAGGTCTTTGAGCAACTCTTCGGGCGTTTTTTTGCCCAGCTCGGGATGCTTCTCAACCGCGCCGTTGAGGTTGGTGACGTAGGTCTGGTGGTGTTTGTCATGGTGCAGCTTCATGGTCGCCTCGTCGATGGTGGGTTCGAGGGCGGCGTAGTCGTAGGGCAGGGGAGGAAGTTCGAAGGCCACGGGTGTTCTCCTTAAATGCTCTGAAGTTGAGTACGGCGTTGAAAGCCGGGCGTACGGTCGGCGAAAATGTTTTTGCGCTCCAGGTTCTCGCGCTCTAGGTTGGATGCACTCGGAAAGCATATCGGATTTGGGAACTTCTTTCACTCGCGAAAGAATTGGAAGAATCCTAAATGCGGCGTCTGAGGTCTAATGCCAACATGAGCGCACTGAACGGATCGTATCGCTGGCTGGACGACGATGGCCCGGCCTTTGGAGGGCCGGGACTGCAACCGCGCTGGACGTCGAGCCGGAAAGACGCGGTCGCGACGGCGTATGCCGCGTCCAGCAGAATATGGTTTACCCTCTCGCACGGCACGCTGAACGAGATTTACTACCCCACCATCGACCGTCCGCAAACGCGCGACATGGAACTGCTGTTCACCGATGGCGAGACGTTTTGCCACGAAGAAAAACGCGACTTAGAGTACGACTTTCATCACATCGACCCGGACGCGCTGGCGGTGCGCGTGGTCGCCAGCGGCCTGCACGGGCGCTACACCGTGACCAAGGAGTTCATCACCGACCCGCACCATCCGGTCGTGCTGATGAACGTGAAGATCGAGGGCGATGAAGCGGTGCTCTCCAAGCTGAAGTGCTATGCGCTGCTGGCTCCGCATCTGGACGGTGGCGGCGAGGGCAACTCGGCGCGTTCGCTCAATGTGGCGGGACGGCGCGCGATGCTGGCGTGGAAGAACAATGTGTCGCTGGCGTTCGGAGCGGACTGCGGGTTTTCGCGTTCGAGTTGCGGCTACGTGGGCTCGAGCGACGGTTTTCAAGACCTGTCCACAAACGGCAAGATGATGTGGGACTTCGGCTCCGCGCTGGATGGAAATCTGGCCTTGATGGGCGAGATCGACGTTGCGAAGTATCGCGAGTTCACCATTGCCATCGCACTGGGCGACGGCCACCACTCGGCGCTCTCGGGCATGATGCAGACACTCGCGACGCCCTACGCGTTGCACCTGAAACGCTTCATCGAGCAGTGGCACCGAACCGCGTCGCCGAGCCGTCTGGAATCGGTTTCGACCGACGAGGGGCGGCTGATGCGGGTCAGCCACAACACGATTCTCGCGCATGAGGACAAGACGTACTCCGGCGCGTTCATTGCCTCGGCGTCTATTCCCTGGGGCGCGTCGAAGTCGGACGACGACCTGGGCGGCTATCATCTCGTCTGGACGCGCGACATGGTGCAGTCGGCGACCGCGCTGCTGGCGTGCGGTCGCGTCGATACGGCGCTGCGCGCGCTGGTGTACCTGGCCTGCACGCAGCGGCCCGACGGCGGTTTCGCGCAGAACTTCTGGATCGACGGAACGCCGTATTGGACCGGCATTCAGCTCGACGAAGTCGCGTTTCCGATCATGCTGGCCTGGCGGCTGTGGAAAGTGGACGGGCTGGGCCAATTCGATGTGCTGCCGTTTGTGACCCTGGCCGCAGCGTTCCTGGTGCGCTACGCTCCGGTGACGCAGCAGGAGCGCTGGGAGGAGAACGCGGGCTACTCGCCGTCCACGCTGGCCGCGGTGATTTCGGGGTTGCTGTGCGCGTCGGACATCGTGAGCGCGAGTGGCAATCAAGCTCTGGGCGAGTTCTACGAGGACTACGCGGACTGGATCGAAGCCCACCTCGACGAGTGGACCACGACCGACGAAGGCGTGTTGCACCCGGACGTGAAATGCCACTACATGCGCATTCGTCCGCCCTGCGCCGGCGAGCCGTTTCATAACACCGGGATTCCGCCGGGCATGATCCACATCGCCAATCGCGCACCGGGCGAGAAGAACGACTTCGACGCGCGCGAGGTCATCGACGGCGGGTTTCTAGAGTTGGTGCGCTACGGGATCCGGCGTCCGGACGACCCACTGATCGTCGATTCGCTGAAGGTTGTGGACCGCGTGCTCAAAATCGACACGCCCTACGGCCCCTGCTGGCGGCGCTACAACCACGACGGCTACGGCCAGCGCAAGGACGGCGGCCCGTTCCTGACCTACGGACAGGGCCGCGCGTGGCCCATCCTGACCGGTGAGCGCGCCCACCACGCGTTGGCCGCAGGCGAAGATGTGGCTCCGTACATCCGCGCGATGGAGCAGTTCAGCTCCGTTGGCGGCATGTTGCCGGAGCAGGTGTGGGACTACCTCGATATGCCCGCCGAGGGCTTGTACTTTGGCCGCTCCGCAGGCTCCGCGCAGCCGCTGGTGTGGGCCCACGCGGAGTATGTGAAGCTGCTGCGCTCCACCGCCGACGGTCGGGTGTTCGACCGCATATCGGTGGTCGAAGAGCGCTACGCGGTGCCTAAAGAGCAACGCAAATTTACCAGCCGCATGGAGATATTTCAGCTTTCGCGGCCGATTTCGGCGATGGTGCAGGGCGGCACATTGAGGATCATGGATGCGCAGGCGTTTCAGGTGACGTGGACGGTCGACGACTGGGCGACTACCCTCCATACCGATTCGACAATCATCGGGCCGCCCGGATCGTTTGCGGACATCTGCATGGCGCCGCAGGCGACCGGCAAGCTCATCTTCACGCTCTCTTGGCCGGAGCAGGGTCGCTGGCTGGGACACAATGTCGAAGTCAGCATCAATGCGACAACTGCGCCGACAATGCCCGCAGCGGTGAGGCCGAAGTCGTAAGGTCGATAGCTTCCCTGTCTCGCACAGGGCCACGCTGTGTTGACCCAGGCGTAACTTGGCTGACTCATTCTTTTAACATTTGCTGCCTATTCTCGCGAATGAGGCAGAGTCACGGTTCGCGTTCACCACACGGTTTAGGCCGATGTCTGCACGACGGAATCTGAACCTGTCCTCTTCGAGGAGGGTTTTATGATTTTGAGGCGGGCAATCTGGGCGGTTGTGGCGGTGTTGGCGGTTGCGTCGGGTCAAGCTTTGGCGCAGAGCGGGCGAGGGACTCTGACCGGGTCTGTAACAGACCAGCGAGGCGGCGTGCTCCAGGGGGCGCGGGTCGTGGCCGAACCGGGAGACGTGACCACGTTCACCGACGCGCAGGGGCAGTTCACCCTGACTGGCCTGGCGGCGGGGGACTACAAGCTGACCACCTCGTACTCGGGCTTCAAGGATGTGACCCAGGAGCAGGATGTCAAGGCTGGCCAGTCTACGCGCGTGCAGACCGTTCTCGGGGTGGCCTCGAACGATGAGCAAGTGACGGTCTACGCGCCGCGCCAAGGCGGCGAACTGGAGGCGATCAATCGCACCTTCAACGCCGACAACATCATCAACGTGCTGCCGGCGGAAGTGATTATCAGCCTGCCCAACGCGAATATCGCGGATGCTATTGGGCGTTTGGCCAGCGTGTCGCTGGAGCGCGATGAGGGCGAAGGCAAGTATGTGCAGGTCCGGGGCACGGAGCCGCGCCTGACCAATACCACCATCGACGGGGTGAACATTGCATCCGCGGAAACCGTGCGGCAGGTGAAGCTCGACATCATTCCCGCCGACCTGGTGGAGTCGGTGCAGATCAACAAGACGCTACAGGCGAACATGGAGGGCGACGGGATCGGCGGGTCGGTGGATCTGCGCACCAAGAGTGCGGGCGAACGGCCGACGATCTATCTCGACTCGACGGGCGGCTATACGCCGATCCTCGGCGGACGACCGGTTTATCAGTTCGATGGGACGCTGGGCAAGCGGTTTCTCGCGGGTAACAAACTCGGTCTGCTGGGCGGCGGCTCATACGATTGGAACGGGCGAGGCATCCACGACGTTGAGCCGGGGCCGTTCTTTCTGGGCGGATATGACGAGCGGGAGTATCAGTACTACCGAGCGCGGCTGGGGTTTGCGGGAACGGCGGACTACCGTTTCAGCGATACGTCGAGCATTTATCTCAAGGGGCTGTACTCGCTGTTTCACAACGATGGAAACCGTTGGGACTACAACATCAGCACTGCGTTCGACGCGAACTTTCAGCCTGTGCCGGGGAGCGGCTCGGTCAGTTTCGGCGCTCAGATTCGACGACCTGTGCAAGACCTCGGCAGCTTGCAATTTGGCGGACACCACCTGATCAAGAGTTCGCTGTTCAACTGGGATGCCGAAAGTTCCGTGGGCAGAACGCGCGACAACGGTTATGACGACGCTGCCTTCGGGAACCCCAATTCATACGACTTCGCGGCCGACGTCCGCAATCCGTTGGTGCCGAAGCTGATCGCCCAGAACAACGCGAATATCTTCGATTCGACGCAATATTTTCTGTCAGACTTGCGGAGCAACCACTATTACAGCCCCGAGGTTGACCTGGGCCTGGGAGGATCGCTAAGCACCAGCTACCGGGCCGATGGTCATGCGAGCACGATCGAGATCGGAGGGCGGTTCCGGAACGTGCACAAGTTCGCCAACCAGGACACGATCAATACAATCCCTCGGGCTTCACTGGCGAACCCTCTGGATCCCTCTTTGAGCTTGACGAACTTTCTAAATGGCTTCACCGACCCGAATTATTACGGCGCGGCCTACACGTATGGTGTTGGCGCGGATTATGCGTCAATTTTGAAGGTGCCTACCGTTCCCGTCCCGGCTGCACGTCGCACCAGGCGCAACACGGATCAGATCGGCCAGAATTTCGACTTCATCGAGAAGGTGTCCGCCGGATACGCGATGGACTCAATAAATCTGGGCAAATTTCGGATCGTGGGCGGCGTGCGGTTTGAAGAGACCAGCGATCGCGACAACGGAACGACGGTGGTTGGTGGCCCACTGGTGGCAAAGAACGGCTCCTATTTGAGCGTCCTGCCAAGTGCGTCGGTACGATACGGTCTGACGCCCAATACGGGTCTGCGGTTGGTGTACGGTCGCGGTCTTTCACGGCCGAATTTTTCTGACCTCGTGTCATTTGCGACAATTTCTCCGGGTGGCGTGCGGACGACGTCGAGCATAGGCAATCCCAACCTGAGGGCTGAGCATGCCGACAATCTGGATTTGCTCTATGAGCAGACGCTCAATCCGAGCGGTCTTTTGCAAGCGGGTGTGTACTACAAAAAACTGACGAACCCGATTGTTTCTCTGAACACGACGCTCTTTCCCGGAACCCCGCAGCAGATCATTCAGACCCAGCCGCAAAACGCGGGGAGTGCGTTTGTGTATGGATTCGAGATTGCGTTTGAACAGCGCTTCACCTATTTGCCGGGCTTAGCGAATGGGTTTGGTCTCTCGGCGAACTATGGATACAGTTCATCGCGGGTGACGTTCCCGGCGCAGGTGACGTTGCCGGACGGCTCGCTGAACATCGACCGTACCGACCATCCGCGTCTTCTGCGGCAGGCACCGCACACATGGAACGTCAGCCCGACGTATGACAAGAAGAGACTCTCTACGCGACTGGGGTTGAGCTACAACGCCGCAAATATCTTCGCGTATCAGTACACTGATAGCACCGCGGGGGGGCCATTCGATCCAACCACCGGTTCTGGTGGAGGCTTCCGCGGGCCGAACGGCGACCAGTACTTATACTCCCATTTGCAGGTCGACCTGCAAGGGAGCTACGGCCTGGGCAAAGGTTTTACGGCTGTGGCTTACGGGTTGAATCTGAACAACGAAGTCTTCGGGTTCTACAACGGCAACCCCGACATCACGGTTCAACGGGAGTTCTACAAGCCGACGTATGGCGGGGGTCTGCGCTGGTCGCCTTTGCGCAACCGGTAACGGCAGGTCCAAGTTAACCGACGCATTAAGGGACAGGCCAGGTGGCCTGTCCCTTTTCTTTCTGCGTCGAGCAGCAATTCGCCGCGCTTCTTTATGCCGTCATGGGCTTGGAGCAGTTCACCATCCACGGAATGCCGAACTTGTCGGTCGCCATGCCGAAGCGCTTGGCCCAGAAAGTCTCGGCGATAGGCATCTGGATGCTCCCGCCTTCGGAAAGCGACTTGAACACGCGGTCCGCGTCTTCGGGCGTCTCGACGTTGATCGAAACCACAATCCCCTGCGGTTTCTCGAAGCGGCCTGGGGGCGCGTCGGAGGCCATCAGCATCGTATTGCCCAACGACAGGGACTCATGCATTATTTTGTCCTGGAAATCCGCGCCGACCTCTTTGCACATGGGCGACTCGCCCCAAGTCATCTTGAAATCGATCTTGGCGTCGAAGGTCTTTTCGTAAAACTTCATCGCTTCGTCGCAGTTGCCGTTGAAGTGGAGGTGTGTGCTGAAGTTCATGATGTTCTCCTTTGAGTGATTGAGGTTGAGGTTTTACTTGCTTTGCGAATGAAGTTCAGCGTCGCGATTTTTAACCCGTTCGGCGAGACGGTCGAGGCTCTGGCTCCAACCTTCGCGCATTCCGGCCAGGTGCTGTGGCGCGTCGGCCGACGTCATCTTGAGCACCCGCGCGACCAGTTTGAGCGCGGTCTTGCCGCCCAGATCGGCGAACGCGATTGTAGTATGCATCTCGAACTTCGGCTGGCCGTGGTCATCGAGCGCCGCCGATGTAAAGACGATGCGCTCCGGTTTGACGACTTCAAGATACGTTCCGCTCATGGGGTAGACCGTGCCGTCGGGCGCTCGCATTTCAATGTAGATTGCGCCGCCCGCGCGTGTCTCAGCGCGGCATACGGGGTTGGTAAAGCGCTTCGGCCCCCACCACTCGGCCAGTTGCGCGGGGTCGGTCCAAGCACTCCAAACCGCGGCGCGTGGAGCGTCGAAGACACGTTCGAGCACGAGGTCGTACTTGTTGGCAGCGTGGCCGTTCGTCATTGTGTTCTCCGCGCCCACAGGAGTCAGTAGAAACTCCGCAAAGCGGTCGAAGGCGCTGCTCCAGCCGGTGTTGTGGCCGTCGCGGTCCTCGGCCGATAGGAACGGGCCTTGCCTGAAGTCCATCACGGTCTTTCCCTCCAGTTCGCGAAACGTTACGGTGATCGTCGTTTCGAGAGCCGGCATATCGACACGGCCCTCCCACGCAAAGGTGTAGACCGCACGCAGGGGTGGAACGACTTCGAGATAAACGCCGCGCATCCAGAGGTCGGGCTGGCCTTTCGGGTCGCAGTTGGTCACGGCCTCCGTTTTATGCAAGCGCAGACGCCACTTTCCACCCACGCGCACGTCGTGCTCGATGTCCATGGCGGTAAAGCCGCGTGGCCCCATCCACTCCCCCAGCAGCGCGGGGTCGGTCCACGCCGCCCAGACAAGTTCGCGGGGCGCGTCGAACACCCGGCTGATGTGGAGTTCGAAACCGGCTACAGAAGTCGACGCGGTGGGCGACCCCCGGTGGGCAGCAACACTCTTTGGCAATGTGTCTATTTCGGCAACGCTAAGGCTTGATTCGAGCATGTTTCTTCTCCTTGAGCTTTGGGTTCGTATTTAGAGTGCTGGCCGTAGGCTTTGGGGTTTGCAATTTCTTGAGATATTCATCCAGCCGGTCGAAGCTTTGCTCCCAGAATTGGCGATAGTCGTCCAGCCAACCTGCAGCGTTTTTCAAGGGCGCGGGCTTGAGGTGCGCAGGCCGCCACTGCGCGTCGCGGCTGCGCGCGATCAGGCCGGCTTTTTCCAGCACCTTAAGGTGCTTGGAGATGGCTGGCTGGCTCATCGCGAAAGGTTCGGACAGATCTTTGACCGACGTTTCTCCGCTCGCCAGGCGGGCAAGAATCGCCCTACGAGTCGGGTCGGCGAGGGCGGCGAACGTCGTACTGAGGGCGTCGATCTGCATAATTAGCCTATCGGTTATATAACCAAAATAGAAACTACATATTTAACACGTCATTGTCAAGCCCATTTATAAAGTTTCGTGGCCGCGCTGGAGGAGAAAACTACTGCGCGGACGCTGCCGCGCTCCAAAAGTCAGTTCGCGTTTTATTATGAAGAGGAGAATGGTGGACCTCTCGCAGGAGAGTCGCATCGGATAAAAGATAAAGAGGGTTTGATGAGCGATAACAAGACGGCGGATTCCACCACACAGACAGCGCAAGATGATTTGGATCATCGGCAGCAAGACGAGTTGGATCAACTATCTATCAATACCCTGCGTTTCCTCGCAGTGGACGCGGTCGAAAAGGCCAAGAGCGGGCATCCTGGCGCGCCGTTGGGTTGCGCGCCCATCGCCTACCTGCTGTACCACAAGCTGATGAAGTACAACCCGGCGGACCCGTTGTGGTCGGACCGCGACCGCTTCGTTCTGTCGAACGGACATGCTTCGGCGCTGTTGTATGGCGCACTGCATTTGACCGGGTACAACCTGCCCATGTCGCAGTTGGAACAGTTTCGGCAGTGGGGATCGCATACCCCTGGCCACCCCGAATACGGTGAAACTCCAGGCGTTGAAGTGACCACCGGGCCGCTGGGACAGGGGCTCGCCATGGCTTGCGGAATGGCGACCGCGGAGAAGCATTTGGCTGCGGTTTACAACCATGAGAACCACACGCCGGTCGACCACCACACCTACGTTCTGTGCGGCGACGGCGACCTGATGGAGGGCATCTCGCACGAGTGCTGCTCTCTGGCCGGGACGCTGCGGTTGGGCAAGCTGATCGTGCTCTACGACGACAACCTGATCTCGCTCGACGGGCCGACCGAACTCAGCTTTACCGAAGACGTGACGGAGCGTTTTCACGCCTACCACTGGCATGTGCAAATGGTTGAGGACGGCAACGATCTGGTCGCGATCGAGAAAGCAATTCTCGCGGCAAAGGCCGAGACCACGAAGCCGTCCCTGATCCGCGTGCGCACGGTGATCGGCTACGGCAGCCCGAAGGCGGGGACGAATAAGGCCCACGGCGAACCGCTCGGCCCCGAAGCGACTAAAGAGACCAAGCGCACCCTTGGCTTTCCCGAGGACAAAAACTTCTATGTGCCGGAAGCGGCCGCGAAGAACTGGCTGCAAGCAAAAGAAAAGGGCAAGCAGGCGCAGGCCGCGTGGAACGACACGTTCGAGGCGTACAAGAAGGCCTACCCCGAGTTGAGTGCGCAATACACGCGCACCTTCGAAGGCAAACTGGCCGAGGGCTGGGAGAAAAACATTCCCACTTTCCCAGTCGACAAGCCGGTCGCGACGCGCAACGCTGGCCAGACTGTGATGAACGCGATTGCCAAGGCCGTGCCGGAACTCTTCGGCGGCGCGGCCGATCTGACGTCGTCCACCAAGACAATTTTCAAGGACTCGGCCAACTTCCATCTCGACCCCGCGGGCCGCAATGTTTTCTTCGGTGTGCGCGAGTTCGGCATGATGGCGATGGTCAACGGCATGGCCGCGCACGGCGGCCTCATTCCGTTCGGTTCGACCTTCTTCACATTTTCGGACTACTGCCGTTCCGCGTTGCGCATGGGCGCGTTGATGAGCACGCACTCGCTGTATGTGTTCACGCATGACTCTATCGGCTTGGGCGAAGACGGCCCCACGCACCAGCCCGTTGAGCACCTGATGAGCCTGCGCGCGATTCCGCAACTCACCGACTTCCGCCCGGCGGACGCCAACGAAACCGCTGCCTGCTGGAAGCTCGCGCTGGAGCGCAAGTCGGCGAGCTTCATGGCGTTGTCGCGGCAGGACCTCGCGACGATGGATGCCACAGTCGTGTTCGCTGGCGTGCCCAAAGGCGCGTATGTCGTCGAGAGCCACGGCAAGGACCTGGTCCTGGTCGCCACCGGCTCCGAGGTCGAGGTCATCGTGAAGGCGGCGGCGGAGTTGAAGGCCGCGGGCATCATGGCGACCGTGGTCTCGATGCCCAGCTTCAAGGTCTTCGAGGAGCAGGACGAAGCGTACAAGATGTCCATCTTCCCGCACGGCATGCCAAAGATTTCGGTCGAAGCCGGCGCGACCATGGGCTGGTGGAAGTACATCGGACGCGACGGCATCGCAATCGGCGTCGACCGCTTCGGCGCCTCGGCCCCCGGGCCTATTGCGATGGAGAAACTCGGCATCTCCGTTGTGCATGTGGTTGAAGCAGCGAAGAAGCTGGTGAAAGGCAAGGCGTAGTGGGTAAGGAATAAGAAGTAGCGATGTCACACGCCTTCATGACTCCTTACTCATTACCCACTACTCACTGTTCTTATGACTCAAGACGAAGCAAAGCGCGAAGTCGCCAAGCGGGCCGTGGAGTTTGTCACGGACGGCATGGCCGTGGGTCTGGGCACGGGTTCGACCGCGAGGATGTTTATTGAGGAGCTGGGCGCGCGCGTGCAGGCCGGGTTGAAGATCCGCTGCGTAGCGTCGTCCGACGCGAGCGAGGCGCTGGGACGGTCGCTGGGCCTGGATGTTGTGGGTCTGGCCGAGTTGCCAGAACTCGACGTCTACATCGACGGAGCGGACGAAGTTGGCCCCGGGCTCGCGCTGATTAAAGGCGGCGGCGGTGCGTTGCTGCGCGAGAAAATCGTTGCCAGCGCGGCCAAGCGCTTTATTGTCGTGGTGGATTCGTCGAAGGTCGTCGAGACGCTGGGGCGATTTCCGCTGCCCGTCGAAGTCTTCAAGATGGCGCTGCCGCTGGTGGAGAAGCGGCTGAATGAGTTGGGGCTGAATCCGAAGTTGCGCCGCCGCGCGGACGGCTCCGTGTACCTGACCGACGAGCACAACTACATCGTCGATTGCGCGTGCGGCAAAATTCCCGATCCAGCCGCGACGGCAGCGGCGATTCGCAGCGTCGTCGGGGTTGCGGAGCATGGGTTGTTTATAAATATGGCGCACATGGCGCTGGTCGCCGATGAGGGTGGAGTGACGGAGAAGTATCTGTAAGGTTCGCTTGGCGGCGGCCTGGCGCAGAAACAAAAGCAGGTCCTTCGCTGCGCTCAGAATGACAAATTCTGAGGAACATCCTCAAAATTGTCAAAGAGAAGCGTCCCCACAAATTGTCAAAGAGAAACATCCCCACAAATTGTCATCCTGAGCGAAGCGAAGGACCCGCTTCTTTCATCGGCCGGCGACAAGATCAATGTACAAATCTTCCCACGTCGGATTCTCCGCCTCGATCAATGCGACCTTCTTTATTCTCAGCCAGCCCTTGATCGCCTTCTCTCGCGCAATCGCGTTACCTATGTATTTGAAGGGTTCAAAATAAACCAGCCGATGAATCCGATACTTTGACGTGAAGCCGTCGAAGACGCCGTCGCGATGCTCTTCCACACGACGTAAGAGCTTGTTGGTCACACCTACATACAATGTTCGCGAGCGGCTGGAGAGAATGTAGACGTAGTAGTGGTGTTCCTCGGGCATTTGGGCCATCATAAGCGGGAAGCAGGTTCTTCGCTGCGCTCAGAATGACAATTTTTTGTAACGGTCTCTGAGTTTGTCATTCTGAGCGCAGCGAAAGACCTGCTTCTTTCACCGACGGCGACAAATCCACTTTCTTCTGAAAGAGAAACAGGCGCATTGTTATTCGATTGCGTAGACGATCTCGACGGTCGCCGTCGCTTTCACTCGTTGGGCCTCGATATCGAGCGGAGCTGGAGCATTGGAATCGGCGCTCATGACTCTGGCGCTCATCATGATGCGTGGGGTGACGATGTTTCCGCTAACGCTGTTCGTCGCGTAAAGTGGCTTGCCCAGCGCGACTCCCATCGCTTTCGCCAACTCCGCAGCCATGGCCCTTGCCCGCTCGGTCGCCCGACGAATGGCCTCGCCGTCCAGCGCGACGCTGTTCTTCAGCCGCCAGTTGATGTCCCCACTCTGGTTTGCGCCGGACTGCACGGCGGCGTCGAGAATCAGCGCGGCCGTCTTCGGTTCAACGCTGACCAGCCAGCTTTGCGAGACGCTGAACTTCATACCTTTCTGGGCCTTGATCTCGTACTCGTTGAGTCGCGAAACGCGCTGTGAACGACTCTGAATTTCGGTGCGAGTCGCGCCCGCATCGACCATCGCTTTGACGATCGCGTTCGAGGTGTCCGACGCGCTCTTATACGCTGCCTTCAGTGTCGATTCATAGGTCACGAAGCCCACATTCAAATCGGCGACATCGGCATCGGCTTCGGCGTTGTCACTGGCTGAAACGACCAGAGTGCGATTGGTTGGGCCAACCTGGATTACGGGCGCTTGAGCGCTCTGCGCCGCGATGGCGATAGGGAGCACGCTGAAAATGACTGCGATAGCAAGGGGGAACATCTTCATTGGGAGTCACCTTTCGTAAGCAGGTCGGCGAACGTTTCCCTATGCTTGGGCTTGGCTGCGGCCTTCTCTTTGACGGTTGGCAGCGGAAACGAGCTTTTGGGCGTGCCCAGCCGCTCGCGAGAGTTGGCCTTAACGGCCTTGGTGATTGAGAAAGTCTTCATTTTCGATTTTGCCATTGCTCTTACGGGCGTTCGCGTGCGTTGTCAGGGTACTCCAAGCCAGTCGTTCGGCGGCGGGAGTATTCTGATTTCGGTTGCAGATTTCGGTTGGAGGTTGGGCCCATGGAAGAGCGTGAATTCTTCGACGAACGAACCGAGATGCGTACCCACAGCATGACCTGTCCACACTGCGGACAGGCGGGTGAGTATCAAATGAATTGGCTGGTGCGGCGCAAGAAGGCGGCTCTGCCGCGCGGGGCGGACGAGCGCGACCAGGCGCGCTTTGCTAAGGCCAAGACCTACATGGTCCGCCAGGACGACCTGCTGGGCTGCAAGAATATTCGCTGCCGCAAGCGCTTCGAGGTGACCGGCATCCAGTCGGTCGCGACCGAGGAGGAGCGCCCCGCAGGCAGCAACGAAAACCGCGCCGAAAGGATTAAAGCGGCCTTCGGGCGCCGGTCGGGAGGGGTGAACGCCGGGTGAACCAAACGAGTTAACTCCGGTTCAAGTCGGACTTTAGCTGTTGCACAGTAGTAACGGCGAACAGCAGGCGCAAACCCGGCTGTGATTTAATGGTTTTGGACCGAAGATTGCCACTAGCGGCGTCTCGACGTATTTCAAGACTTTTAGGAGCAACCGATGGCCAACCTGATTTTGCCGTTCCACGAGCGCAACCTGAATCCCGACGAGGTCGAGGCCTTGGATCGCCGCCGCCGTCGCGGTCAGTTGTTCTTGACTCTCGGCACCTTGTTCCTCGTGGTGGCCACGCTGGTGACGATGTGGGCTGGCCAGGACCTCACTTACTCGCCCGGCTGGGCGCGCCCGATGGCCTTTTGGGACGGAATTACGTTCCTGCTGGCGGCGTACTTTCTGGTTAGAGGCGTCCTGCTGCGGCGCGGATCGAACGAGTTCATCAGCTACTAAAAATTTCCGATGTCCGAAACGGCGGGCTGCGGCTCGCCGTTTTGCTTTGGGCACCTCATTGGAAAAGCGAACGCGTCTGCTATCGTGATTAGTTCGCTGGAGATTTGATGACAAGCTGGAAGTTCGCCGAACCGCTGCATTTTTCATACGTCGAAATGGGCCTTCTCGCTGTATTAATCGCGGCTTCCGCAGCCCTGTTTTTCGTGCGCCTTGGCCCGATTGCCACCAATATCCTGCGCTCGAAAAAGGACCCCGCGGGAACGCTCGCGCCGCTCGGAAAACGCTTCTGGGCCTTCTTCTGGGAAGTTCTCTGCCAAGCCAAAGTCATCGAGCAACGGCCACTGCCGGGCATCGCCCATGCCTTCGTCTTCTGGGGCTTTCTGGCCTTCGTTTTAGTCTCACTCAATCACTTCGCAACTGGCGTCCGGCTCGGATTCCTTCAACATACCGGCTTCATCGGCACGTTCTACTTCGGCTTCGCAGGCGTGTGGGCTGCGCTGGTTGCCGTGTCGATCGCGGGGCTATTTGTGCGCCGCTTCTTCGTCAGGCCCATCTGGCTGGGCAAGAAAGTTTCGTACGAATCGGGCTTCATCGCCTTCCTGATTTTTCTCCTGATGGTCACTTACATCGCGGCCTACTTCGTCTCCGATGATGGCCTTGCAATCAAAGCCCTATGGTGGACGCACACCCTCTCGCTGCTCATCTTCCTTCCGCTCATCCCGCACACCAAACACCTGCACCTGGTGCTTTCACCGCTCACTGTCTTCCTCGAACGCGACGGCTTCTCGGCGATCCCACCGCTGGTGGGCGATGAAGATTTTGGTTTGGCCGCGGGCAAGGACATCACGCAGCTCATCGCGCTTGAAGCCTATAGCTGCGTGGAGTGCGGACGTTGCACCGAGCACTGCCCGGCGTCGAACACCGGCAAGGTGCTCAACCCGAAGGAGATCATCCTTGGCATGCGGACGTATCTCAACACCTTCGGCCCGGCCAGCGACACTCCGCTGTTGAACGAACTCCGCGATGCGCCCGCGAATCCCTCCCCGGACAATCCTGCGGCAAACTACTTCTCCATGGAAGCCGCGTTCGAATGCACCACCTGCGGCGCGTGTGAGTTTCAGTGTCCGGTGGGCATTGAGCATCTGCCCATCATCGTCGGACTGCGCCGCGGCGCGGTGAACACCGGAGCGTGGGAAGACACCTATGGCACGAAACTTTTTCTCGCGCTTGAAAGCAAGGGCAACGCACTCGGCCTCAGCGCGATGGACCGCGACAAGTTCATCGCCAAGCAGGGCTTCCCCATCTTCGACGGCTCGCAGGAATACTGTCTGTGGCTAGGCTGCATGGGCGGCTACGATCCCAAGGGCCGCGAGATCATCGCCGACTTCGCGCGCGTGATGCAGCACCTCGGCACCAGCTTCGGGGTGATGAAGAAAGAAAAATGCACCGGCGACCCGGCGCGGCGGTTGGGCAACGATCTTGTGTTCGGAGCGTTGGCCGAAGCCGGACTTGCGGCGTTTGAGAAGGCGCAGGTGAAGAAGATCGTTGCCATCTGTCCGCACTGCGTTCGCACCATCGCGACCGATTGGCGCGAGTACGGCATCGCCCCCGAGATCGAGCACCACTCCGAGTTCATGGCCCGCCACGCCGACAAGCTGCCGAAGCAGAACGGCGAGAGCATCGTCTACCACGACCCCTGCTACCTGGGCCGCTATCAGGACATCTACGCCGAGCCGCGCACGGTAGTTGAAGCCGCCGGAACGCTGGTGGAAGCCGAGCGCAACCATGACCGCAGTTTTTGCTGCGGCGCAGGCGGTGGGCTTGTCTTCCTCGGCGAAGAGAAGGGCGACCGCGTCAGCCACAATCGCGCCGCCGAACTTGTCGCGACCGGAGCAAAGACAATCGGCACGGCCTGCCCATTC
The DNA here is from genome assembly GCA_038205325.1 of Terriglobales bacterium. Classification (GTDB taxonomy): domain Bacteria; phylum Acidobacteriota; class Terriglobia; order Terriglobales; family Acidobacteriaceae; genus Granulicella. Next base: position 40,742 of record JBBRCA010000002.1, read on the forward strand.
TGCAACACGATGTTCCGCGACGCGCTCGGAGCGGTCGGCGGCGAGACTCCGCCGCAGTTGCTCGATATCGCGCAGTTGACGGCACGCGCGCTTCCGCCGACACTTCCGCCGCAAGCCCTCGTGGACGCTGCACCTGTATCCTTGATTTAGCCCGACTCCCAGAAGGAATGCAGCATGCCGCTTTACGAGTACGAATGCCGTCAGTGCCACCGTCGCACCGAAAAAATCCAGAAATTTTCCGACGTGGAAATCACCGTCTGCCCCCATTGCGGAGGGCCACTCGAGCGCACCATTACGGCGCCTGCGGTACATTTTTCGGGGGGCGGCTGGTTTAAGGACGGTTACGGCAACGCCAAACCGCCCGCCACGACAGGCGGAGACGGGGCCTCCGAGAAATCCGACAGCACGACCCCCGCAGCGATTCCTGCTCCAGGTTCCGGTTCCGGTGCAAGCGCGCCTGCAACGTCATCCGCTCCTGCGGCGTCTCCCGCTGTTGCCGCGCCTGCGGCGAGCGCGCCCGCAACGACGGCCAAATCTTAGCTCAGTCATCCCGGCGCGTGTGCGGCGCATCTTACAGATCAGTCGCATGTTGCCGATAGATGTTCGTGACCCATTTGTTGTGCGCGGGTCATCCACAACTTCGCAGGCGTACGCTATGATGCAAGCCATGACCCTCTTCAGTTCAATTCGCACGCTTGAGCATGAGTTGCACGAGCTGGAGACGGCCGTTTCCATCGGCCCCAGCGAGACGCTAAGTGCGCTCCGCAAGGTGGGCTGGATTTCGGCCGGAATCACGGCACTGGCTCTGGGCGTGGTCCTCGGTCGCGAACTACGCCAGCGCTACAAGTTCAGCCACCGCACCCCCTATGACGCCTACGCGCACGCCGGCGATTTGGCTCCGGAAGTCGAGTTCGGCCTCGGCATCTAACGGCGGCGTTCGCTTTACGGTTGTTCATCATCTCAAATCTTTCGGCGCCAATACGGCAGCTTCGGTTCCTCGTTTGTCATTCTGAGGGAGCGCGGGCTTCAGCCGCACGAATCTCTGGGTGCGTGGAAAGAAGTAAACTGAACACGCTGCGAGTCCACGGAATCAATGAACCCGCACCGCGTCTTTAACAGTCCAATCTTTGCCTATGGCTTCTGCGACCCTTCCCGTCCTCGAAACCGTCCCCGCTCCGAACTTCCGTGAGCAGGTGGGACGGCTGCGCGACGGCCACGGTCGCGCCATCACCGACCTGCGTGTCTCGGTCACCGACCGCTGCAACTACCGCTGCGTTTATTGCCGCACGGGCAACGACGGCGCCCAGTACTCGGAGCTTCCCATCGCGGACTACGCGCGCATCATCCGCGTCTTCATCTCGTTGGGCATCGATAAAATCCGGCTCACGGGGGGCGAACCGCTGCTGCGCAAAGGTCTGGTCGAACTGGTCGAAGAGCTTGGCAGTCTGCGCCTCGCGTTCGATGAAAATCCAGAAGCCCGGCCGGACCTCGCACTCACCACCAACGGACACCTGCTCGAATCGCTCGCTGCGCCGCTTGCGCGCGCCGGCCTGCGCCGCATCACCGTGAGCATGGACGCGGTTGATCCGGAAATCTTTGCCCGGATCACCCGCGTCCCGGGGAGTTATGAGCGCGTGCTGCGCGGCGTTCGGGCCGCGCAGGACGCCGGGCTGGGGCCGGTGAAGATCAACTGCGTGCTGCTGCGCGGTTTCAACGACGACCAGATCGAAGCGTTCGCGCGCTTCTCTCGCGAAGAAAACGTCATCGTCCGGTTCATCGAGTACATGCCGCTCGAAGAAGCTTCCCCAGAGCCGAACGCGCGCGCCTGGACCCCCGAAATCGTTGTCACGATGGACGAAATCGTCGCCCGCCTGAGCGCCTTTCGCCCGCTAGTCGCCTTGCCCCCCAACCATGCTTCTGAAACGGCCCGGCGCTTCACCTTCGACGATGGACGCGGTGAGATCGGCATCATTGCCCCGGTGTCGCGACCCTTCTGCGGTCATTGCAGCCGCGTCCGGCTCACCTCCGACGGCAAAGTCCGCACCTGCCTGTTTTCGCAAACCGACCACGACCTCGTCGGCTTGATGCGTCGCGGGGCCACCGATCAAGACATGGCCGCATGGATTCGCGCCGTCGTCCTGGGCAAGGAAGCGCGCCACCACATCGGTGAGCCGGGCTTTCTGAAACCCTCGCGCAGCATGGTCCACATCGGCGGCTAAACGCAGCGAGCGGTCACGGCGCCCTGCGCGGACGCAATTGCAAACCTGAGCAGCCTCCGCGGAAGCTTATGCTTGGACCTAATGCGCCTCCTGGAAGCCCTCGCGAACATCTTCATCAACACCTTTGGCATCACGCAGCCTACCGGCGACACCCGGCGCCAGGCCGCCTGGTTCATTCTCGGCTTACTGCTTGCGGCGCTGCTCGTCGTCCTTGCCGTCGGACTCGTAGTCTTCCAAGCCATCCATCGGTAACGCCCCGCGCGTTACTAAAAAGTTTCCACACGACAGGCAAATCCGCAGTATCATTCTGGCATCGCCCCAACCTGCCCTCCGAGCGCCCTTTGCCCGCCCGGTATCGAGGACGAGAATTCCTTACGGGGGAACGCCATGACCCTACATCCGCTGCTGCTCGCCGCCTGGTCCTTTTGCCTTGCAATGTTTATCGTCCTCGCGATTTACAAAGGCCACCTCACCCGCCACGAAGTCGACACCGTATTTCTCAACGACGACATCGTCGACCAACGCGAAACCGAACACGCCGCACTCCTGCGCCGCGTGAGTCAAATAGAACCCTTCCTCAGGACCGCTGCCGGCGCCGCCCTGCTGATGACCCTCGCCGTCGTCGGAATCTACGTCGCAAAGATTCTTCCCACAGTCCACTTTTAGTTGAGAGCTGATAGTTGGTAGCTGGTAGCTGATAGCTGGGAGCGCTTACCGTTCGCTTAAGAGCCTATTCACGATCTCTCTTAGCTCTCCCCAAAAGCTGTCATCTCGACCGAAGGCGCGTTTTTTGCGCCGCAGTGGAGAGACCCGCAGCTTCTCTGCACAGCCGAGTATCCTTGCCGCCACGGAAATCTGTAGGTCTCTCCACTACGCCGTCGCAAATACGCGAAGGCTCCGGTCGAGATGACAGCGTCAACGGGTAAACAGAGATCGTGAACAGGTTCTAAGCATTGTATGTCGACGACGAAACCCGACCCCCTCTCCCCGTCCAATTTGTGTGGAAGAATTCCCCGCGTGGCTTGTCGACGCGTTCATACGTATGCGCCCCAAAGAAATCGCGCTGAGCCTGCAACAGGTTCGCCGGCAGCCGGGCGGTTCGATACCCATCGAAGAACGCCAGCGCGGTCGAGAACGCCGGCGTCGGAACGCCCATCTCGATTGCCGCAACCAGCGCCCTGCGCCAACCGTCCTGGTACGTGTTCAGCACCCCCGCAAAGAAGTCGTCCAGCAGCAAATTCTCAAGCTGCGGATTCTTGTCGAACGCTTCCTTGATCTTGCCCAGGAATTGCGAGCGTATGATGCAGCCGCCGCGCCACATCAGCGCAATGCCGCCCATATTCAGCGTCCAACCCTGTTCTTTCTCCGCCGCGCGCAACAACATATAGCCCTGCGCGTAGCTGATCATCTTCGAGCAATACAACGCCCGCCGCACGTTCTCGATAAACTCTTTTCCGTCTCCCGAAAACTTCTCCGTCTGCGATTCCTTGGCGGGCCCGTCGAGAATCTTCGCCGCCTTCACGCGCTCTTCCTTCAGCGCTGAAAGGCACCGCGCAAACACGCTCTCCCCAATCAACGTTACGGGCATTCCCAGGTCGAGCGCTGAAATCGCGGTCCACTTGCCCGTGCCCTTCTGTCCCGCGGCGTCCAGAATCTTATCGACCATCGGCTCGCCGTCGTCGTCTTTTTTGCGAAAGATTTCCGCCGAAATCTCGATCAGATAGCTGTCCAGTTCGCCCTTGTTCCACTCTGCAAACACGCCGGAAAGCTCATCCGGCGTCAGCCCCAGCCCATCTTTCATCAATTGGTACGCCTCGCCGATCAATTGCATATCGCCGTACTCGATGCCGTTATGCACCATCTTGGTGTAGTGGCCCGCGCCGCCCTCGCCCACCCAATCGCAGCACGGCGTACCGTCCTCGACTTTTGCCGCGATGCCTTGAAAAATCTCCTTCACCGCCAGCCACGCTTCCTTGTTGCCGCCGGGCATGATCGACGGACCGAAGCGCGCGCCTTCTTCGCCCCCGGAAACGCCCGTGCCGATGAATAAAATCCCCTTCTCCGCGAGGTCCTTCGTCCGCCGGTTCGAGTCTGTATACAGCGAGTTGCCGCCGTCAATGATGATGTCGCCCCTTTCGAGATGGGGTACCAGCAGCTCGATATTCTGGTCGACCACCTCGCCCGCCTTGACCATCATCATCACGCGGCGCGGCTTCTTCAGCAGGCCGCACAACTCTGCAATCGAGTGCGCTCCGACCACCTCGGTCCCCTTCGCTTCATCCGCGAGAAAGTCATCAACCTTCGACGTGGTGCGATTGAAGACCGCGACCTTATATCCATGGTCGTTCATGTTGAGCACCAGATTCTGCCCCATCACCGCCAGGCCGATCAAGCCAATATCGCACGTCGCTTCTGCCATCGCATATCTCCTGCGGTCATGCTAGCTCAATTCAGTCAGGTGCTTCATCCTCGCATCCGCAGGGAACCTGCTGTTGCTGTTTCTTGTTCTCGCCGTCATCCTGAGCGGAGCGAAGGACCCCCGTATTTTTGCTATTGCACTTGCTGTTGCTCTTGCTTTTCTTGCTGTCATTCCCGGCAAAACCTTGCTCCATTGAGTTACATTGGAACCGGCTCGAGCACCGAGAAGCTCACCGGAGGAATACGCCATGACCACCCCTTTTCCGACATCCGCCCCCTCCCGTCGCTCCTTCCTCCGACTCGCTGGCCTTGCGGCCTCGCTGCCCCTTCTCGGCGAAGGCAACCTGGCCTGGGCAGCGCTTCAGCAAAGCACCTTAAAAAATAAGGCCCCGCGCCGTGGCCTTCCCACCTTGCCGTCTGGCGCGGTCGCCATCAACGCAAACGAGAACCCCCTCGGCCCCTGTTCAGCCGCGCTCGCCGCCATCTACGCGGCCGCGCTCACCGGCGGCCGCTACGACGCCAACGGCGGCCTCGACCGCCTCACCCAGACCATCGCCAAACAGACAGGCCTGCCCGCCGACCACATCGCCATCTACGCCGGCTCGACTGAGCCGCTGTACTACTCCGTAATGGCCTTCACTTCGCCCGCCCACAGCTACGTCACCGCCGACCCCTCCTTTGAGACGGGCATGTTTGCCGCAGGCGCAGCGGGCGCGAAGATCACCCGGGTTCCGCTCAACGCGAGTTATGCGCACGACATCAAGGCCATGGTCGCCGCCGACCCTACCGCCGGCCTCATCTACATCTGCAATCCCAACAACCCCACCGGAACGCTCACCCCGCGCGAGGACATCGTCTGGGCCGCGGACCACAAGCCGCGTGGCTCCGTTCTGCTGGTCGACGAAGCCTACATCCACCTCTGCGACGCGCCCTCGGTGCTCGACCTCGTCGCGGCCGGCAAGGACGTCATCGTGTTGCGAACCTTCTCGAAGGTCTACGGCATGGCCGGCATCCGCTGCGGCATGGCGATCGGCCGCCCCGATCTTTTGGAGAAACTCCAGCGTTTCGGGATGAACTTCATGCCGGTCACGGCGGTCGCGGCGGCCACGGCCAGCCTCAACGACGCGGACCTCGTTCCCGCGCGCAAGAAAATCACCGCCGACACCCGCAACCAGACCTTCGACTGGCTGCGCGCGAACGATTACAAATTTATCCCCTCGGTTTCGAACTGTTTCATGATCGACACCGGGCGCAATGGCAAGGACGTTATTGCGGCGATGAGCGCGCGCAATGTCTACATCGGCCGCACCTGGCCCATCTGGCCCAACTCCGTTCGCATTACCGTCGGCACGCCGCAGGAGATGGCGAAGTTCCAGACCGCCTTCGCCGCCGTGATGCAGGGAACCCGCTCCTCGGCCCCGCCACGCCCGTCCGCCGCGTAAACTGGACATTCATGTCCACTGCGCAAACGACCCCCAAAAACCTCACCACCATCGCCGCCATTGGCGCGCACGAAGGCCACACCGTCACGCTCCGCGGCTGGCTCTACAACCTGCGCAGTTCCGGCAAACTCCTTTTCCCGACCTTCCGTGACGGCACTGGCACCATCCAGGGCATCGTCCCGAAGGCCGCCGTCTCCGAAGAAGTTTTCGACACGCTCAAAAACCTCACGCTCGAATCCTCTGTGGTCGTGACCGGCAAAGTCCGCGCCGACGCCCGCGCCCCTTCCGGCTTCGAGCTCGACGTCGAAGGCGTCAACGTCACGCAGCGCATCGCCGACGACATGCCTTTCCCCATCTCTCTCAAAGAGCACGGCCCCGACTTCCTCATGGAGCTTCGTCACCTCTGGATCCGCACCCCGCGCCAATCCGCCATCCTGCGCGTCCGCGCCACCATCATGCGCGCGGCCGCCGAGTACTTCGACACCAACGGCTTCATTCGCACCGACCCGCCCATCTTAACGCCGAACGCCTGCGAGGGAACTTCAGAGCTCTTCGAAATGGACTACTTCGACAACGACAAGGCCTACCTCACCCAATCCGGCCAGCTCTACATCGAAGCCACGGCGCTCGCGCTGGGCAAGGTCTACAGCTTCGGCCCGACGTTCCGCGCCGAGAAGTCCAAGACCCGCCGCCACCTCACCGAGTTCTGGATGATCGAACCCGAAGTCACCTACCTCGACCTCGACGGCCTCATGTCCCTCGCCGAAAGCTTCCTCACCCACATCGTCACGCGCGTCCTTGAAACCCACCGCGCTGACCTCAAAGTCATCGGCAAAGACATCTCCAAACTCGAAGCCGTCATCGCTCCCGCTTCTTCCGCCCCCGCCCCTTTTCTGTCATCCCGCAGCGCAGCGGAGGGATCTGCTTCTGGAACTACTCCAGAATTGTCATCTCGACCGGAGTCCGCGCCCTTTGCGGACGCAGTGGAGAGACCCGAAGCTGGAGCCGCCACCACCTTCCCCCGCCTCACCTACGACCAGGCCCACCAGATGCTCCTCGCCGCGCACGCCGCCGGCCTGCTTGAAAACGCCCACACCTACGGAGACGACTTCGGCTCCCCCGACGAGACCTACATTTCCAACCAATTCACCAAACCCGTCCTGATCCACCGCTATCCGGCGGCGGTCAAAGCGTTCTACATGCAACCCGACCCTGCGGACCCCACCAAGGCCCTCTGCGTGGATGTGCTCGCGCCCGAAGGCTACGGCGAAATCATTGGCGGCTCGCAGCGCGTCGACGACTACGACTTGCTCAAGCAGCGCATCGAAACCCACAACCTGCCCATGGCGGCCTTCCAGTGGTACCTCGACCTGCGCAAATACGGCAGCGTCCCCCACAGCGGCTTCGGCATGGGCATCGAGCGCTGCGTCGCCTGGATCTGCGGCCTCGAACACGTCCGCGAAACTATCCCCTTCGCGAGGACGCTGAACCGCATTTACCCGTAGCCGTGGCGAAACGCGATAAAATAGCGGATAGTAGGTGTCAGACATGACGACTCTCCAAAGAACTCGCCGCGTTGCCCGTGCATCCAGAAGGACGACTCTGGTCGCAGCCCGACCATCTTGGCTTAGTGGCGCAGCTCGCCTCGTCGATCTCGGCGGAGTTTTCGACAGGTATACTTTGCGCGCCTCTCGCTATCCGACTGCTACGGACGCCATCGCCAGCGACTGGGCGATGGTCGGCTCAGACCTGTCGAACGCGATGCAAGTCTCCGATCCACGGAATTGCAAATGATGTGGACCGAGAGGATTGCTTGCCTGACGAGTTGACACGACCCGAACCCGGCGAGCCATTGGAACGAATCGAAGCCTACGAGGCTCACGTCTCGACTACATGGCAAGGCCCTCTTCCCCCACCCCACCTACTCCGCGCCTATAACGACGCTTTTCCCGGTTGCGCCGAGCGCATTATGGCTATGGCCGAAGCTGAAAGCCGCGCTCGCCACGAGGATGGTCGGCACGAGCGCGACTCACGCCGCCTCGTCATCGAGGGCGCTGTTTTCAGCCAAAAAGTGGGTCTCCTGCTGGCCTTCATTCTCGCGATCTTCGTCATCGGGATTGGCGCGTTCCTCATTTACACCGGACGTCTGGCATGGGGCGCTGGCATCGTCGGTTTCCCCCTCATCGCTCTCATCAGCCTTTTCATTTATGGCAAGCAGCAGCAGACCGCCGACCTACGAAGGATCGCTGCACAAGACGACGTTGCCGCCGATGAGCCCCAAGGTGAACTCCCCTTTCCGGACTAAAGCTGTGCAAATACGGCAGCGTCCCCTACAGCGGCTTCGGCATGGGCATCGAGCGCTGCGTCGCCTGGATCTGCGGCCTTGAACACGTCCCCGAAACTATCCCCTTCGCGAGGACGCTGAACCGCATTTACCCGTAGCAGTACACGCTCGTCAACGATGCGGTCAAGGCTTAATCTGACGGGGGTATAATTGCCCCGCGTCAACCATGCCGAGCTCCACGAGCTGACAGACCCGACTTCGGAGTGTTTCATGATCAGACTACGGCCGCTCGGCCCTTCCCCTTCTTTCGGCATCCCCCCACAAATGATTCGCCCGCGCAGCCTGGCAAGTCGCGGTGTCATGTTGTGCCTGCTTTCGACGGCTGCGGCCATGGTACTGTCCGGATGCAAGCCCCCCGTCAAGATTGAGATCCTCCAGCCTCCCACCCCCAGGACTTCTGTCGCTCCCCATGGGGTAGTCTCTCCGCGGGTGTCCGGGACAATCGGCATGAGCACGGGCACGGCAAATTTCCTCGGAAACTTCACCGCGATTCTGCAACCGTCGCCGACGGACTACGCGCTTGTTCGTCAAGCGGACTGCTCGCTTACTCTCACCACTGGCCTTCTCACGTCGACCAGCGCGTTCACCATCGCCTCCATCGTGCCGCACTACGATGCGGTTCTACGCACACTTGCCGCGCTGAATACACCCGCAGGCACATATCCGCGTGGCTGCGCCGACAAGAGCACCGGAGTCAGCACGCGCGCGGGCGTGTTTACCGGACGCACGACTCAGGGCCTCGCCGTTTATGTCGAAGCCGGGGACAGCGACGATGGGTTCCTGGTCAACACCGCCGTCGTCAAGGCCGACCTCTCCAGCGCCACCATGAACGTCATCTCGACTCTCCCCAACGCAGGCCGTGTCGCCACGGCGGATATCGACGGCGACGGCAACGGCGACCTCGTCGTCATCAACTCACCCTCGACCACCGCCAACGCCTCGGTCGCGGTGTTGCTTGGCAACTCTGACGGCAGCTTCAAAACGCCTGTCATTTATCCCACCGCGGGCGGGCGCTCCGTCAGCGCGCTCATCGACGACGTCAACGGCGACGGCAAATTCGACCTCGTGGTCGCCTCCGACACTCAGCAAATTTCCATCCTCACCGGCAACGGCGACGGCACATTCAACCCCGCGCAGAGTTTCGCCGCCATCTTCCCCGGTACGCCCCCGACCACCGCTGGCATCGTGAACATGATTACAGTCGACCTGCGTAAATCGGGAACAAAAGACATTGTCTGCTCCAACGGATTGGTGCTGCTCAATAACGGCAACGGCACATTCACCGCCTCCGCCACGCCCGCGTTTCCATACCCCAACAGCCTTTCGAGCAGCGTCGGCCCTTTCCTCGCCACGGGCGACTTTAACACGGACGGCAAGCCCGACCTGGTCGTCAGTACGGGCTTTGCCGTCTCCACATGGATCGGCAAAGGCGACGGCACGTTCAGCCCCGGCAATGGCTATGCGGGCATCGACGACACCGGCTACGTCACCGTCTCCGACCTCGACGGCGACGGCAACGACGACATCTATATCGGTCTGGCCAATGGGGGAGTCTTCAGCGGCGATACGCACAGCCTCGGCACGGGCTACGTTCTGCTGGGCAACGGCGACGGCACTTTTCAGGGTGCCGTCCAGGGGGGATACACCTACAACGGCCACAATCTCGCCGACCTCAATGGCGACGGACGCCCCGATCTCATCTCCATAAACCCCGGCACCTTCAGCAACCCCTCCAACACCTTCACGGTCTACCTCGGCATACCCAGCGGCTTCGCGCCCGGCGCCACCATCACCACTCCCGCCATGTTCGTCAATAACGGTCAAACCTTCAGCACCGCCAACACCTCCGTCACCAACTACGTTGTCGCGGACGTCAACGGCGACGGCAAGCCCGACCTCGTGTACCTTCTCTCCGGCCTCTTCTCGCCCATCAACGGACCGTTCTTCTTCGTCGCCCTGGGCAACGGCGACGGCACCTTCGCCACGCCCGTCGCGACCGATTTTCCGACCCTCGCACCCTCCGGATCCTTCGATGTCAACCTCATGGTCGACGGCCTGCAAATCGCCGACTTCGATCGCGACGGCAAAAACGACCTCCTCTTCACCTTCAGTGAATCGACCGCCACCCCGGGGAGTTCCAACCAGCCCTTCCTGCAAGGCTTCGCTGTCCTGCCCGGCGTCGGCAACGGTACCTTCAAGCCGCCGGTCATCACTTACACCTACAACAGCGCCGTGCCCACAGTCCTGTCCCCTCCGGAGGCGGTGAACATCGCCGACCTCAACGGAGACGGGAAGCCTGATCTGCTCGTCGTCGCCCGCAACGGCAACTCCACCACCGGCTTCGGCACCGAGCTTCGGCTCTATAACGGCAACGGCGACGGAACCTTCGCCGCGCCCTCCATCATCACGACCGCCACCAATCCCGGCGACAAAAACATCTCCAATCTGCCCTCTCCCTGCCTGCTCGCCGACTTCAACGCCGACGGCAAGCCCGACCTCGCCTGCCTCGGCGAAACCACCGGCCAGCAGGCGCAACTCGCCATCTCGCTCGGCAACGGCAACGGAACCTTCGCCGCGCCCACTATCCTCAATATTCCCGGCGGCGATACCGTCGCCACCTCCTCCCTCGCCGCCGCCGACTTCAACGCCGACGGCAACATCGACCTCGCACTGCTCGACGCGAACGCCTTCAGCGGCATTTATTACGGCCAAGGCAACGGCAACTTCACCTCCGTGCCCAACGTGGACCTCCTGCCCAGAGACCTCATCAACCTCTATGCCTCGGGCGCCGCTATCGCCGTCGACCTCAACAAGGACGGCAAGCCTGATCTGCTCGTCGGCAACACCGTCTTCCTCAACACCCCCGCGCCACAGCTCGTCACCACGGTCGCCTCAGCCACAACGCTGACCGCCGCCCCCACAGCGATCACCTCCGGCCAAAGCGTCACCCTCACAGCGACCGTTACCGGTTCCGCAGGCGTAGCAACAGGCACGGTCACGTTCACCGACTCGCTCGGCGGAGCCGGTGCCACAACGCTGGGAACGGGCACGCTGAACGCTAGCGGCATCGCCACCCTCACGACCACCGCCCTCGCTATCGGCAGCCACGCCATCACGGCAACGTATGGCGGCAGCGCGGCGTACAACACGTCTGCGTCCACCGCATCGACCGTGGTTGTCTCCGCACCCGCGCTTGTGGCCAGCACCACCACGCTGGTCGCGTCTCCCTCCAGCATCACGACCGGCCAAAGCGTCGGACTCACCGCAACCGTCACGGGCGCGGCCGGCGTACCGACCGGGACCGTGACCTTTATGGACTCGCTTGCAGGAGCCGCGGCCACGACGCTCGGAACCGGAACGCTGAACGCCAGCGGCGTCGCCACGCTCTCCGCCACCACGCTTGCAATCGGCTCGCACGCCCTCACCGCCGTGTATGCCGGCAGCGCTGCCTATCTGACATCCACCTCGACGGCTGCAACGGTCACCGTAGCCGCTCCGCCGACCCCCGATTTTTCTCTCGCCCTCAATCCCACCAGCGGTTCCGTGATGCCGGGCACGACGGCCACCACGATCGTGACCGTGACCCCGGTCAATGGATTCAATCAAGCGATCAGCTTTGCCTGTTCGGGCCTGCCCATCATCGTGACATGCAGCTTCAGCCCGGCAACGGTCACGCCTTCTGGCGGGCCAGCTACTTCCACGCTGACCTTCACGCGGACGGCTTCGGGTGCGCTCGCTCCGTTCCCTCTTCCGCCCCAATATCGAGGAGGGGTCGTGGCATTGGCCATTCTGGGGTGGCTCTCGATTCCGGGCCGCCGTCGCAAGCTGCTGCCGCTGCTGGCCGGTATGCTTCTGATGGTCAGCGGCTGTGGCCACTCCAATCCTCCAGTAACAGGAAGCGTTATAGTCACGGCAACCTCTGGAACTCTCAGCCACACCGCCACCTACACATTGATTAGCCAGTAAAGTGACACCATGGGTCGACCGGCGATAGAGGTCGGCGAGTGACCGGAGTGGCTTTCCAGAATGCTGCCGCCCTCGGTGTGATGTCCGAAAATTGAGTCTGAAAAACGAGCTCCGGAAGGCTGCGGTCGCTCCACAACCAAGGTCGCGAGAATGTGTCCTCAAAAGGCCACCTCAGCGCTCTCAAAAGCCACTTTAAGCCCTCTTTTCCGCACCTAAAACATCTATAATCGAAGCTGCCCATGCCAGACGAAACGAACCAAAATCCCCAGCTCCCACTCGGTCCCAGCGACCCTCCCTCCCCGCAGGATGCCAACTCCAACAACCCGCCCCCCGGCGGCTCTGGCGGCCCTTTCAATCCAGACGGCCCGACCGCGCCCACCGGCCCCGGCGCCCTCCTGATGCTGCCCATCAATATCGAAGAGGAGATGCGCCGGTCGTATCTTGATTACTCGATGTCGGTCATCATCGGCCGTGCCCTGCCCGACGTGCGCGACGGCCTCAAGCCTGTCCACCGCCGCATCCTCTTTGGAATGCAGGAGATGGGCCTCCAGTTCAACAAGAAATATACCAAGTCCGCCAAGGTCGTCGGCCACGTCATGGGCAACTATCACCCCCACGGCGACTCCGCCATTTACGACACCATGGTCCGCCTCGCCCAGCCGTTCTCCTTGCGCTACCCGTTGATCGACGGTCAAGGCAACTTCGGCTCGGTCGACGGCGACCCACCCGCCGCGATGCGCTACACCGAGTCCCGCATGACGCGTCTTGCGGGTGAGATGTTGGCAGATATAGACTCCGACACCGTCGACTTCACCCCCAACTACGACGAGTCCTCGCAAGAGCCGACCGTGCTCCCCGCGCGCATCCCCAACCTCATCGTCAATGGCAGCACGGGTATTGCCGTCGGCATGGCGACCAACATCCCACCGCATAACCTCACCGAAGTCCTCAACGCGACCATCGCACTGCTGCAAAAAGAAAAGGGCGAAACCCGCACCGACCTAGAAATCGTTCTCGCCTTCGTCAAAGGCCCGGACTTCCCCACGGGAGGCTTCCTCTATGGTCGCGGCAACCTCGCGCATACTTACGCCACGGGCCGCGGGCGTTTCATGATGCGCGCGAAATGCGGCCTCGAAGCCATCTCCGGCGGACGCCAGGCGATCATCGTCAGCGAAATCCCCTACCAGGTCAACAAGTCGAACCTCATCAAGCGCATCGCCGAGATCGTCAACTTGAAAATCGTCGACGACATCTCCGACGTGCGCGACGAGAGCGACCGCGACGGCATGCGCATCGTCATCGAACTCAAGCGCGGCGCGCAACACGAAATCGTCCTCAACCAGCTTTACAAGAACACCTCCATGCAGGAGTCGTTCTCGATGATCTTCCTGGCCGTTCACAACGGCCAGCCCAAAGAACTCCCGCTCCCCAACGCCATCTGGGCCTTCATCGACCATCGCATCGAAGTCGTCCGCCGGCGCACCGCCTTCTTGCTCTCAAAGGCCCGCGAGCGCGAGCACGTTCTGCTCGGCTATCAGATCGCGCTCGACCACCTCGACCAGGTCATCCGCACCATCCGACAGTCGTCGTCGCGCTCCGACGCCCGTGAAAATCTCTTCGCCTACTTCTCGAATCGCCGCATCACGCTGCGCGGTACCGAAATCGCGGGCATCAAGCTCGACCCCGCCAAGTACGCGATCGACCTCGCAGGCGGCAGCATCTCCGCGCAACTGGCCGTCAATAATACCGGCACGCTCATCCTCAGCTACCGTCAGATCGACGCGATTCTCGAACTGCAGCTCTATCGACTCACGCAACTCTCCATCGACGAACTGCTCAACGAACTCCGCACCATCCGCGACAACATCGCCGAGTTCGAGTCGATTCTTGCCAGCGAGAAAAAACTCCGCCGCGTCATCATCAAAGAGCTCGAAGACATCCGCGACAAGTACGGTGACGCGCGCCGCACTGTCATCACCGAAGAAGCCGATGAGCTCACCCTCGAAGACCTCATTCAAGACGAGCAGGTCGCCGTCACCGTCTCCAACACCGGCTACCTCAAGCGCACGCCCATCTCGACCTACCGCCAGCAGCGGCGCGGCGGGACGGGGCGGCTCGGCATGAAGACCCGCGAAGAAGATTTCGTCGCGCAACTCATCATTGACTCGACCCACTCCTTCCTGTTGTGCTTCACCAACACGGGCCGCGTCTACTGGCTCAAGGTCTACGAAATCCCCGATATCGGCGCCGCGGGCAAGGGCAAGGCGATGGCCTCGCTGGTCGATCTCCAGCCGGGCGAAAGAGTGGTCACCATCCTGCCCGTCCGCGACCTTAACGAAGAATCGAAGTACGTGCTCTTCGCCACCCGCAACGGCACGGTCAAAAAGACCGCGCTGAAAGACTTCTCGAACGTAATGGCCCGCGGCATCATCGCGATCGGCATCGAGAAGGACGACGAACTCATCACCGCCCGCATCACGGACGGCAAGCAAGTCATCTTCCTCGCCACGCACGAAGGCATGGCCATCCGCTTCAACGAGCAGGACCTCCGCTCGATGGGCCGCCCGGCCTATGGCAACCGAGGCATCTCGCTCAAGAAGGGCGACTACGTCATCGGCGCTGCGGTCACGCCATCGAACGAAGCCCGCAACCGCACCCGCCTGGAACTCGCCGCCAAAGCGGGCCTCACCGCCCAGGCAGAGAAGGTCCTGGACGAGACCGGCCAGCTCGCGGCCCTCGACGAAACCGAACCCCTCATTGAAGCGGCTGGTCCGGACTCTCGGACCCGGGATGGAGTGCCGTCCATGTCCGACGTCGCCAACCGCACCAAGGCGCCCGATGGTCAGGAAGTCCTCGGCTCCGACGTCCAACCCGAACTCTCCGAAGAAGCTGTCGCCAAGCTCGCCAAGCTGGACGAAAAGCTCGGCCTCACCCCCTGCCTCATTCTCACCGTTTCCGAAAACGGCTACGGCAAGCGCACCGACGTGGACATGTATCGCTTGCAGTCGCGCGGCGGCAAGGGCGTCATCAACATGCGCGCGACGCCGAAAATCGGCAAGGTCGCCAGCATCCAGCTTGTGGACGACACCACGGAGATGATGGTCATCTCGCAATTCGGCAAGATCATCCGCATTGACACGAAGTCCGTCCGCGCGGCGGGCCGTGCCACCATGGGCGTCCGCCTCCTCGACCTCGACCCCGACGACAAGGTCGCCGCCGCCATGGTCATCCCGCCGGAAGACCCTAAAACACAGTCGGAGAACGGAACGCTGTTGCAGTAGGCTATCGGGCAACGCAAATGACGGACGAAGAGTTCGAGCGGCGGACTCTCGATGTCATCAGGCGAGAGCTTGGCTTGATCGGTCGCGCGGTTCATCCGCTCCCATGTCTCTGCACACGGCGACTACACCCCGAACGCCACCTATGGGCTTGACGGCTTGACCGTAGACGATGTTTTGCAGGCAGCGCGGGCAAGCCCGATCGACGTGCAACCGCCCCTTGCTTTCATGTAATCTTGCGCAACAGGCGACCGGAGCGCCGGCCGACTCCAGCTTACAAGTGGCTGAAACTTTCGCCGGGGATCCCCATGCCGTCCAACCGTGACCGCTCACAGATTGCTCGCCGCGCTCTCCTGCCGCGGGCTGCGATGCGCGTGGTGGGTGTCTGTCTGGTGTGCGCGGTCGTGTTCTGTGCGGTCCGGTATGTAGTCCCGCAACGCATCCAGCCACTCCGTCCCTGGCTCGACGTCTTCGCTGGCCTGTTCATGGTCGTTCTGGCGGTGTACCTCTTGTTGCGCGCATGGTCCGCATCCGAAACCCGCAATCTGCGGGTCGAGCACGGCGGCCACACACATTGGCCTGCTATGCGCGAGAACAGCGATGGGCGCGAGAAAGGCGATGGGCGCGGCGCTTGGCCCCGGACCGAGCGCTGGACTGTGATCGCCTCAGCCTCCGCCCTGCTCATCGCGGGCATCGCGATTGCCGTCCGCGCCCTCCACGCGACCGGCCTTTCATTCCACATGGCGTCGTTCAGAGGCAATCACCTCGCCTCGTTCGTCGGCGTGGTGGGCCTCGGACTTTTCCTGGGCATGCGCCACTCCACCGACCCCGACCATGTCGTTGCGGTCTCCACCATCGTCGCCCGCGAGCGCTCCGTGCGCCAGGGCGCGATGATCGGCATGATGTGGGGGCTCGGGCATACGCTGACGATCTTCATCGTCGGCGCTGCGATCATTCTCTTCAATTTGACCATCCCGCCCCGCGTTGGCCTCTCCATGGAAATGGCCGTGGCCGCCATGCTCATCCTGCTGGGCGTGCTGAACCTCAGCGGCGTCCTGCAGCGTGTGACCGAGCGCCTGACCCCGGCTGCCTGGACCGCGTCCGCCGGCGATCTCGCGGAAACATTCGCGGAGAAGAAACGTCCGGGGAAGATGCGGGCGCTGCTGACACACTTCGGCTACTATCAGCTTCTGCGTCCACTGGCCATCGGGCTTGTCCACGGACTCGCCGGGTCCGCAGCCGTCGCTCTGCTGGTGTTGTCGATGATTCACAGCCCGGCGTGGGCGATCGCCTACCTAGTCGTTTTCGGGCTGGGTACCGTCGTTGGCATGATGTTGATGACCACCGTCATGGCCATCCCCATCGCCCTGACCGGCCAGAAATCGTCGCGCTATCTGACGATCGCCTCCGGCCTGGTCAGCATCTGCTTCGGAATGTTCCTGGTCTATCATCTCGGCTTCGTCGACGGCCTGTTTACCAGCAACGTCCACTGGACGCCCGAGTAGTTTGGAATTGAGATGGCGGAAGAGGAGGGATTCGAACCCCCGATACCCTTTCAGGTACGCCAGTTTTCAAGACTGGAGCCATCAACCGCTCGGCCACTCTTCCTCATTAGGAGTCTAACGGCTTGGCTTGACCCGCGCAAAACCCGCGAGTCGCTGCCATACTGGTAAGCATCTGAAGTCTGGACCTTTCGAGCGAATGGCACTCCTCACCGCAGCTCCCAAACCGGCCGCTCCAACTCAACGTGGCCCCTGGCGCCCACCGGGCCGCTCCTTCGACAGCACGCTGCTCAGCGCGCGAACGACGGTCGCATTTCGCGAAACGATCAATCTGGCCATCGACAGCTTTTGCGCCAGCAAGGCGCGGTCCATACTCACCATGCTGGGTATGGTCATCGGATCGGCGTCCATCATTCTGGTCGCGACGTTGGGACTCACCGGCCGCCAGTTCGCAATCAGCCAGATCTCGAGCATCGGCCCCAACATGATCGAGATGCAGTACGTCGGCGGCAATGTTACCGGCCCGGGCAATGTCAGCACGCCCGACAACATGACCCGCGACGACATGAACGCCGTACTCGAGCAGGTTCCCAACATTATCGCCAGCTCGCCCATGCTCGAGTTCCACGACCGCATTTCGATGGGCAGCGGCGTCAGCAAAGACACTATGCTGCTCGGCGTCAGCCCGCAATACAAAGACGTGCGCAACCTCAAGGTCCTCGCCGGCCGCTTCTTCGACGACCAGGACTCCATCGCCCACACCAAGGTCGCCGTCATCGTGCAGCCCCTCGCGAAGGCCCTCTTCGGAAGCGAGGCGGCGGCCATCGACCACACCATTTCGGTGCAGGGTATCCCGTTCGTCATCATCGGGGTCTTCAAGGAGAGCATTCAAACCTTCGGCATGTCCGAGGTCTCCGACCAAACCATCCTGATTCCGTACTCCGTCGGCCGCTACTTCACTGGCACAGACACGGTGAAGCAGATATTCTTCACCGTCCCGGACGCCAGCCAGGTTGAGCCTGCCGCGCGGCAGATTTCTGAGATTATTCGTTCGCGCCACCGTGCCACCAGCGTCTACAACGCCTTCACGCTGACGGAAGTCTTGAGCGTCATGGGACAGATCGCCTCCATGCTGACGATCGTGCTGACGCTGGCCTCGGCCATTACGCTGATCGTTTCGGGCGTTGGCATCATGAACTCGATGCTTGCGAACGTGCAGGCGCGCATCAAGGAAATCGGCATCCGCAAAGCACTGGGCGCCACCAGCCGCGAAATCCGATTGCAGTTCCTCACCGAAGCCGTGTTCCTATCGCTCTCGGGCGGCCTGGTCGGAACCATCATCGGCATGGCGATCCCGTTCGGCGTCCGGCTCTTTACCAATATCGCCATCCCCACGTCCTGGTGGAGCGCGGTCATCGCGCTGGCGACCTCGGTGCTGGTCGGCGTCGCCTTCGGAACGCTGCCCGCGCAACGCGCCGCGAAGCTCGATCCCGTGGCGACGCTGAAGTACGAGTAGCCCGGACCGCGCTTATTGCCCCGTAGACCCAAACCCCGCCCCGCCTCGCGGAGCTTCTTCGAGCGTGTCAGTCTCTTCAAAGGTGGCTTGAATCCGCTCCACCACACGCAGCTGAGCGATGCGATGCCCCGGCGCGATGCTCTGCGGTTCGGGCGAAAGGTTCGTCAGCACCACCTTCAACTCGCCGCGATAGCCCGGATCGATCACCCCGGCGAGCGTCGTCAACCCGCGCAACGCCAACCCGCTGCGGTCCTCCACCAGCGCCCCGTGCGTGGAGGGCAATTCCAGCGCCAGCCCCGTCCGCACCGCGCCCGTGCTCCCGGTCTCACCCACTGCCGCAAGCGTCACAGCCTCCGCCGCAAACAAGTCCGCCGCCAAGTCCCCGAACGGCCCGATATGCGCATAGCGTGGAAGCTGTGCGGCAGGATGCAGCCGTTGAACCTTGATCGTCGGGGAAGGCGTCATCGCGAACTTAGTGTCGCACGTCTCCTCCCCCTCCCCGTCAAATCTGGCAAAGTCCGGACAACTAAGGACTTAGGCTTGTACATACAATTGTCATCAACGCTTAAGTATTGATAACAAAGGACGCGGCACGGTACTTATTGCAAAGTGCGCAGAACAATAGACTTAGCCGAGCTTAAGCTTAAAATCTGAAGCTCGGCGGATAGGCCGAGCTTCAGGTTCTTGCTTCATTCATTGTAACGTACGTGTCAAGCGGGCAGCGGAGTTTTGGGGTCGGGTAACGATCCGACCATGAATTGGGCTTGGACACTGGGCACTTACGACAGCCACTTCAACAGCCGGATAACCCCCATGGGCGCGGCCTTCGAGTGGGCCGACACATCGGTGCGCTCGTGAATCGCCTGACGATTTTCTTTGTAGTACGAGAAGGCCCGAAGCATCATCTGTTCATTGGTCAACGTCGGCATCCATCCCAGCTCGCGACGAATCCGCGTCGTATCGAACACGAAATTCTCGGCAATCATGCGGTAGTGATACGGCCCCAGCGGTGAAATGTTCAGCCTGTGCGCGAGCTGCATCAGCGCCAGCGTCGGAGCCTTGGGCAGCGACGCCACCTGAGAGTCGCTGCCCGCTTCGCGGATTACAGTTTCGTACATCCCGCGCATGGTCGGCACATGGTCCGAGCCGATGTGGAACAGGTTCGACCTCGGATAATCGAGGCACTGCAGGCACGCCGTCGCGAGGTCCTGCGCGTAGATGAACTGGTAGCGGTTCGAGCCGCCTCCGACCACCCAGACTTTCTTGTCGTCGTCGATAAACTCGAACAGGATTGCCAGCAGCCCCAATCGCCCGCTGTCCATGATCGTCGGACAGCGTAGAGTCACCACCCGCAACGCAGAATTCATCTCGATCAACGCGTCGAGTTCCTGCTCGGCGGCCAGCTTCGAGCGGCCGTACAACTCGACCGGAGCAGGCATATCGGACTCGGTAACGTCATGGCCGAGGTCCTCGCCCCACAGGCAGTTGCTGGAGATGAAAACAAATTTTTGCACACCCGCCGCCAGCGTGGCTTCGGCCACCCGCCTTGTGCCGTGTACGTTCGAGGTCCACAGCAGCTTATCGTCCTGCACATCGTGCGCGAGCATCGCCGCGCAATGAAACACGGCCTGAAACCTGTGCTGTGCAAACGTCTTCGCCAGCAACGGCGCATCGCGGATGTCGCCCTGGATACTGGTCAGAGCCGGGTACACATCCTCATCGCGCACCAGATCGATGTTCGCGACCGCGAAGCCTTCCAACAGCAGCCGCCGCTTCAACACCCCACCGAAAAATCCCGACGCGCCTGTTACCAAAACTTCCGTGCGCTCACTCATACCGTTGCCTTCCGCACAACCCCGCGCGGTCTTGTCGATCGAAACAAATAAACCCCCAGCACCGCAATCAACGGTTCCAGCGGATGCCGAAATCTGGCCTGCACCGTAACCAAATAGTACGGCAGCGGGATCAGCAAGAACGCGAGCGCCATCAGCCCTGCGCCAGCTACGCGCCGCTTCAGTGCAAGCCCCAGCCCCATCAAACCGCATAGGCTCAAGAACGCATAGCTCAGGTCGCGCAAAAATCCCTGCACAGGATGTTTGTCGACAGGCTGCGGCGTGTCGTCCCAGAAGAAGAGAAACCGGTCTAACGTGTAGCGCCAGAATCGTGCAGGATTGGCGCGCAGCCTCGCCTTCGCCTCGTTGCCACGCTGGCGCGAATACGCCACTTCGCCCCTCTGGACAAAGCTCTTGAACTCGGGATCGCCCGTCCATAGCGGTATCGACGTGCCCCATGGCATCGCGTCGTGCGATGGAAGCGTCGATTCGTACAACTCCGCGCCAAAGTTCGTACGCGTCGGGATGAAGGCGTGAAGCACGCGCTCATTCCGCACCATCCAGGGTGCCATCACCGACACAAAAACAAAACACGCCAATGCCGCTCCCGCGAACCCCCGGACCTGCGGCTGTTTCCCGCTTCCCGTTTCCCGTTTCCTGCTTTGAGGCCACAAAATCCAAATCATCGTCGCCGGAAAGCACAACAGCAGCGAAGCGTTCGACAGCGCCACTAACCCCCACAGCATGCCGAACGCCGCCCACGTCCCGGCTCTCCAACCTCCAGTTCCGGGTGGCGCATCCATGACGGTTTCATCAATGGCAGCTTCACCCTCCCCAACTCCCCGTAGTCTCAGCGCCAATACCAGAGTCCACGCAAATAGGCACGTCGAAAGCGACATCTCCCATATCCAATGAATCGCGTACTGCAATGCCGCCGGGTAAACCGCCCACATCCACGCCGCCCACAACGCCACGGGCTGGGCATGCTTCGATGCGCGCCGAGCGATCCCCCGCGCGTCGAAGCACCGCGCCGCGATCTCATACACCGCTGGAGCGATGGCCGCCGAAAACACGCTATTGCAAACCAGCAAAAAGAACGCCGCCGTACTCGTATAAATCCCGAAGAGCTTAAAGCTCGCCGCCATCAGTAACGGATACAGTGGAGTCACCCACGCCGTAGGTCCCGAAGGCCCGTTGAACGGGTTCGCATAGCCCTGCCCCTGCACCAGCGCGCGCGCGATCCTCCCCATCTCGAAGCCGAAGCGGAAGTGGTCTCCCACGGCCTGAATCCTGTACATGTGCCCGATGACGATGCAGGCAATCCGCAGCGCCAAACCCACCCAGAAGATGATCCAGGGCGCTCGAAACTTCCGACTAGCAGCACGGCTCATCGCGCGTTCCCGCTCGGCACGTTCCCGCTCGCAGGTTTGCGAACATAAAGTTGGTACGAAAACGGCACTGCCGGATGTCTCCACCAACCCAGCAAATGCGGTGGAGTGCGCTCGGACGCCAGTGTGTACTCGCACTGTAGATAATCCTGAAATTGCGGCCAGCGCGCCGTCAATCCGAACGTCCGATGCAGCGTAAAACAATCCTGATTGGTGACGACGAACACCTCCGGCGGGTGGGCATGAATTGCCGCCCAGAAATCCTCGCGGTACTTCAAGCTCACCGGCGTCTGCCGGTTTTGGAACATGTAGCAGTCGTACATGTAGCCGGTTGCCTCCACCAACTTCATGTTGTAGAGCGTGGTGTGGCACTCCGCCGCCATCTCCAGGCATTGCACGTGTCCGTCCAGCCGCGTGCCTCCAAGCTGCGTCAGATCGGCGGTCAACATCTGCTGAAACTCCTGGTCGCGACCGTCGTAGTGCCGCGCGATTGCCGCCGAAGCTGGCGCTAGATACACTGCCCCCGCCATCAGCCCCAACACTGCAAAGCCGCGTCGCCAACCCGTCTGCTTCACCATCGTGACGAGCACCATGCCGCACAGTAGCAGCAGAAACGCTTCGGTCGGATAACGGTGATACGGAAACCCCTTGCCCTGGATGATGTATGACGCTACGCCAATGACCACGCACGAAACCACAACCAGGTTCTCCCACTTCCTCCACCCCCTCGCGACAATAAACAATGGCAGCGCCGGAATCGCGACGGCCAGCAGCACCGACGGAAAGCTGCCCACCACCAACCGCCACAGCGCAGGCCGTCCCAGCGAAGCGTGATACGCGCCGATCCCCTTGCTGATCGCAATGAACGCGCCAAACGCGCTGTGATGCATGAGGTACAGGCTGCACGCAAGCAGCGGGACCGCGAACCCCGCAATCGCGGCGACAGTGTACGAGGTCTTTGGCCTGTTCAACTCGCGCAGCCGCAGCCATAGCAGAACGACGAGGATTAAGAAAAATAGCTGACCCGACGGCTTGATGGTGGCGGCCATTCCTGCGAAAAGACCGAACGCGCTCGCCGCCCACACTCGCTGTTTCCGAACAGCATAAAACAGAAATGCGCACGCGATCAGGGCCATCACGGTCATCATCAGATCGCGTTGCCCGGTGTGGGTCGGCCCGTCGCGAAAGTGGATTAGCGCAAACATCGCTCCGCCAAAGAAACCGGCCAGCCAATCGACGGGCCAAGTGATGGCAATCATCGCCGCCATGGCAGCCGCCAGCAGCCCAAAGTCGAAGACGCGCCACGCCGCTGCGCCTGGCCCCAGGACGTGGATCGCCGCCCACTCCAGCGCGTATGTCCCCGGCATGTCGATTTCAACGATGTCGCGATACGGCACCTTACCGTGGTCGATCAGGAACGCTACGTAATGCAGTAGCGGCGCGTCGCCAACGATGGGCCAATGCGCCGTCCACACCGCCCCCGCCAGCACCGAAAGCGTCAGCGCGACAACAATCACGACCCGTAGCATTGGCCCCGCCCAAAACGGGGTGGGCGAGCTTCTGTTCGGAACTACATCGGGCGGTATCACTGAGGCTCGATTCTAGCCGCTTCTTGACCCAGCCCCTGGTTTCCCGGTAAAATCATGAAGTTTGGCAATGCAGCCCGCGTTTCTGGTTGCAAGCCGGCGGAGCAGCGGCCACGGGCCGTGAGTCCACAGCCGGTCGGGCTCGGCCCTCCTGACAAGACATTCAAGTAGTTGAGGAAATGCGAGCGTGGCATTCTGCGCTCCGCAATGAGGTTTCAAGCCATGTACGCAGTCATTCGCACCGGTGGAAAGCAGTACCGCGTCGCCCCCGGCGACACCGTCCGCATCGAGAAGTCCGAGCATGAGAATGGCAATATCGAGTTCTCCGACGTCGTCGCCGTGTCCGGAGAAGAGGGCAAGTTCGAGCAGGAATTGGGGGGCGCCAAGGTGCTCGCCGAAGTCGTTCGCGAAGGCCGCGGCGACAAGATTCTGGTCTTCCATTTCAAGCGCAAGAAGCAGTACAAAAAAATGCAGGGCCACCGCCAAAGCTTCGTCGAAGTGAAGATCAACGAGATTCTGGTCGGCGGCAAGAGCTTCAAGGCCGAAGCCAAGTAATTATTTTGAATTTGTCATCCCGTAGGACCTGCTTTACCAATTTTTGAAGCGCCGACCGATCGCGCGAAAGAGGCACAAGAATGGCACATAAAAAAGGACTTGGATCTTCCAAAAACGGTCGCGACTCGAACGCGCAGCGGCTCGGCGTCAAGCGCTTCGCAGGCGAGACCGTCACCGGCGGCACCATCATCGTTCGCCAGCGCGGCACACCGCACAAGGCTGGCCTGAACGTGGGTCGCGGATCCGACGACACGCTGTTTGCCAAGATCGACGGCGTCGTCAAGTTCCAGGACCGCGGCCAACGCGGCCGCTTCGTTTCCATCATTCCCACGACCGCCGCTGCAACAGCGACAGCCGCGTAGCTCACGACCGCGCTCCCACTGGCCTCGCTTGGGCGGGGCTTTTGTGCGTCTGGCGCAATCCGCTACACTACGCACGAGGACAAGATGCAGGAGTTCATCACATCCAAGCGCGAGCAAATCGCCGAACTATGTCGCCAGCATCATGTGCGGCGGCTGGCCATCTTCGGCTCCGCCGCGCGTGACGATTTTGACCCCGCGCGCAGCGATGTGGATGTCCTTGTCGACTTCGCGTCTGCTGCCATCCCTACCTATATCGACCATTATGTCGGTCTGCGCTCCGGCCTGGAGTCTCTCTTTCATCGGCCAGTCGACCTTCTACAGGAAGGCGTCATTCGCAATCCCTATCGCCTGCGCTCCATTCTGGAAGACAAGGTCGAACTCTATGCGGCGTGACCGTTGCGCTTACTTGCACGACATGTTCGAGGCCGCCGAGTCGATCTTTCTCTTCGTCGCAGACCTCAACTTTGAGACTTTTGAGAGTGTGGATGTCGTCAAGTCGGCGGTCGAGAGGAAGTTCGAGATCATTGGTGAGGCTCTCCGGCAAGCCTCACATCAGTTCCCCGGTTCGCTAGATTCAATCCCTGATCTCAGGGCAGTCATCGACCAGCGCAATTACATCGCTCACGGTTATTTCGAAGTCAATCCGCGGATTCTCTGGAACTCAATTCAAACCGATCTAGCGAAGTTTCAAAATGAAGTCAAAAGGCTTATCGAAGAAAGCTGTCCGCCCGTCTAATTCACGCCGGGCCAAGCTACTCCATGCCAATCTCTATTACTGCCTACGAGTCGTCCGCTCCATCGCCAGTCGCTTGAACGCCCCATAAACAAACGACCCCAAATACCATCCATCCAAATATTTGAACGGAGCCTCCCCGGTCGTGTAGTGTCCGCAGGGCAGCGCCTTCGCCACAAAATCCACGCCGCGCGCCGCGAAGTTCTTCAACACCTCGCGCGAATACTCGACACGAAACGTAAGGTCGTAGGGCGCATACACCAGTAGCGATCTGCGCGGATTTGCCGCATACAAATCCATATAAGCGATCGGACTCGCACCGAAAAAAATCGCGCGCAACATCTCTTGATCCAGCCCTGCGGCCTCGAATGCGGCGCGAATATGGCGCGTGCTCTGACCCGTCCACACTACGTCGCCAAACGACGTCGACCCATGGTTGAACGCGCACACTCGCAGGCGCGCGTCCATCGCCGCCGCGATAAACGCATAGCAACTCCCCAGGCTCGTGCCCAGCACGCCGAACTGCTCAAAGCCCTCGGCCTCCAGCCAGTCCACACAACTGCGAATGTCCACCACCGCCTGCTGGCACGCCGCGATCGTGCGCCCGACATTCGCGCTCACCGCATAGTCCGAGCGCTCCAACTCCGCCGGCCGGCGCACATCATGATACGGCTTAGACAGCCGCAAACACGAAATCCCGAAGCGGTTGAACAACTCGCACAGCGCGTTGTGCGAGAACGCGTCCGCATTCCATTGCGGCATCACGATCATCGCCTGCCGCGGCTTCTTGTTTACTGCGTCCGCCGGATACCACCGCGCGTTCGCCACATCGTTCTCCGGATGCGGCGTCCGCAGCGCCGATGTAAACCGTAAATACGGCGCTTTGCGCAGCTCGCCTACCTCGGCCTGGCGCTGATACTCGCGCTCTTGCTCGAGGGTTTCGGGCCGCACGTTGGTCGGGTACAGCTCCGGAAAATGCTGCTCGATGCGGAAATCCGAGGGCGTTGTGTAATCGTAAAAAGCATGAGGATTGGCGGCGATCCGCAGGTTCAACGCAATCATCGCTTCCAAGTCGGAAAGCTCTCCCACCGCCACATGCGCCATGGCTTCATCGCCGCCGAAGTCCGCCAGCCAGTCGAAGCCCCACTCCAGCGGCCGCTGAATCCGGTTCTCGTCGCGCGTCGTCAGCGCCGTTTCCCACGCAAACATCCACTTTGAATAGAGCTTTGAGAGCACCTCCCCAGTCTATCTGGCTCGATGCTCTTCATTTTTCGTGTACCGTGGTACATTAGTACATATGAAGAAGGACACTGCTCACGCACCCACCGAAGTCGAACGCGTCCAGACCGGCGTCCGCATCGAAAAGCGCCTGCTCAAAGTCCTCAAGGCCGTTGCCGAACAAAAGGACATGACCCTCGGCGATCTCCTCGAAGGCATCGTCCTGCACGCGTTTGAAGGCAAGCTCCCCTTCTCCCCGCAATCGCTCAAGCAGATCGAGCAGTTCCGCGCGCTCTACGGCCTCAGCCTCATTGCGACCCACAGCCATCGACTCAAGGAGAATAAGCCTTGAAAACTTCTTCCGCTCTAATCGTGCTTACCGACGACATTGCCTACAGACGACAACGCTCCCCGCTCCGACTTCACCCGCGCCTGCCCACGTCGTCAACAGTTTCAACCTCACCGTCGCGCAGGCTTACCCGCGTGCTGCCGCGCTCTTTGGCCCCGAAGGCGAGCGCCCCTGGGCTGGTGGCCACTGGGATCCGCACTTCATCTACCCTCAGCCCGCGCACGACCGGCAGGGTGCGGCCTTCACCATTGCGCACTAAGACCGCGCCGCCGTATGGGTCAATACACTCTTCGATCTCGACGCGCGTCACTTCCAATACGTTTACGTCATTCCGAGCGTTCAGGTGGCCACCATCGACGTAACCTTCCGCATCGTCGATGCGACACATACTGCGTTAACGTTACCTACGCGCGCACAGCCCTGACGTCTGAAGCCAACGAGCACGTCCTCGCGCTCGGCAACGAAGACAAGAACAGTGGCCCACAGTGGCAGTCGGCGATCGCATCTTATCTACAGAAGTTCACCGGCGCCGCCCAACCGAAACGTATTCGAGGGGGCGGGTTGACATTTCTAGACGATCGCTTTTAGTATTTATTTCGTACTACGAAGTAATAAACCAGGAGACGACATGAACACCCATCTTGAAGCTAAAACCTACCCCGTTGAAGAAGCTGTGCGCGCCCAAAAAGCGCTGCGCGAGCTTGCAGGCCTGGGTCCCGAGATGTTTCCAGTCCAGGCGTTTGTGGGAATGATCAGCGATGAAGTCGAGACTTTGCGAGGCCAGGGTCATAGCGACGAGGAAATTGCACGTACGATTGCGGCAAATTCCAAGATCGTCATTACAGCCGATGAGATCGCTTCGAACTACGCATCGCCGGAACAGCGGCATCACGAACACGCCTAGTCCGATTGCGGGTAGCGGCCTCATCCGAGGTCGCTACCCGCATCAAGCTCTCCAATCCGAGGATTAACCCTTCGCCCTCTTCGGGGAGCATCGCTCGAAACAGCGTGCCGAACTGCTTTTTGAAGTGTCCATTGGCGCTGTTTTGCAGGGCGAGTCCCGTCTTTGTAATCTTCACAAAAACCAGCCGTTTGTCGGGGGCGTTCCTGACCCTCGCGATCATCTTGCGAGCCTCCAAGCTATCGACCGTCTTTGCCACTGTGGCGGGCTTCAAATTCATGCGCCGCGCGAGTTCTCCAATCGCAACACCCTCTCCGTTCGGCGGCAGAAGATTCAAAGTCATGAACTGCGTGGCGCTCAATCCCACGCCTTGAAAGCGGTTGAAGTTCGAAGCCTGTATGTACTGTCGAACGCTGAACCAGGCATCGAGAAAGCGGGCCACTTCATTTGTTTGACCGTCACTTTTCATAAGCTGATTGTGCTCTAAAGCGCACAGCTCTTCAACATCAAGTCCTACCGTAGCACCCGCGGGGCACGAATTCCGCACAGAACCTCATACGAAATCGTCGCCGCCCAGCGCGCATGATCGTCCGCGCTGACGCCTTTGCCAAGCAGCACGACCTCCGCGCCTTCCTGCACACCCTCGATGTCCGTAACATCGATCACGGTCAGGTTCATCGACACGCGTCCCACCACCGCCGCGCGCCCGCCGTTCAGCATCGCCCAACCATTGCCGACACCCGAAGATGCGGCGCGCCTGAATCCGTCCGAATACCCTACGGGCAACAACGCGAGCCTCATCGCGCCTTCGGCAACGAAAGTAGCGCCGTAACCGACTGTCGCTCCCGCTGCGATCTCTCGCACGCCCAGCACGCGGGTCTTCCACGTCAGCACCGGCTGTAAATTCGCGCGCAATGTTCCTTCCACAGCGGAAGCGCCTGCCAGCGGCAGAGAATAGCCGTAGAGCGCAATCCCCGGCCGCACCATCGCACGCGCCCCGAGCGCCGTCGCCTGCTGCCGCACCCACTGCATCGTGCTGCCTTCTTCCACTGCGGAGCTGTTTCCAACGTGTACAAACTCCGGTCGTAGTTCCGCCGCTGCGACTGCTTCAAGCGCCTCCGCAAACAGCCGCTGCGACGCGGTCGTTGTCGCCGCGCCCGCCACCTCCGCGCAGCACAGATGTGTCATCACGCCCTCACAGAACAACCAGCGCGACTCCGCAAGCCTCGCCAGCACACGCTGCAATTCCGCCCCCACCGCCGCACCCTGCCGGGCCATTCCCGTATCGACTTCGACATGCATGCCTACCCGTCGGCCCGCCGCACGCGCCGCTTCCTCAAGCGCCGTCAGATGCTCGGCTGTCCACACCACTGGCGTCAAACCATGCGCGACCACCGCCCCAGCATCGTGCGGTTCCATGCCACACATCACCAGAATGCGGGTCGAGCTTTCCTGCAAGGGCGCACCCAATGGCGCACCTAATGCCTCGCGCACCGCCGCGCCCTCTTCGACATCGGCGACGCCCAACCAACGCGCGCCTGCCTCTCGCAGTACCGGAGCGCACATTCTCGCGCCATGCCCATACGCGTCGGCCTTAATGACCGCGAGCATTTCAAACTCTTCGCCAGCCGCCGTCTGCGCAGCGCGAAAGTTGTCCGTGAGCGCGGACCCCGAAATCTCCACCCAACTCTTCATGTGTTGAATCTTCACTCCCGGTGAAGCTCCGATGAATCTTCGGCATTGCCCTCAATGGCTAAGCCGTCTTGATTCTATGGCCTTGGTGGTGCGGCTGAAGCCGCACCCTACCGTCAATTAGGGTTCGCGTCACTAAAAGTTCGCGAGTTCCGTTTGTCACGGCGTCCATAAGAAAAGGAGCAGCCCGAAGGCCGCCCCTTATCCACATTGCAACCACCTACTGCTTCACCAAATCCCCAACCCGCTTGGCCAGCAGCTTCTCTAAATCTTCCAGCGCCTTCGTAAAGCCGTCGATGCCTTCCTGCAACTTGTCGTTCGCCATGCGGTCGGCCGCGTGCATTTTGTCGAAGGTCGCCTTGTCCATCGCAATCTTCTCGATTGCCATGCCCGCCGCCTTTTCGGGATCAAGCTTCCTGGGGAGCGGGCCTTCTGTGTCCTGCAACTCTTCCAGCAGTTTCGGCGCAATGGTGAGCAGGTCGCAACCCGCGAGTTCCTTGATCTCGCCCGTGTTGCGGAAGCTCGCGCCCATCACCACCGTCTTGTAGCCGAACTTCTTGTAGTAGTTGTAGATCTCGGTCACGGACTGCACGCCGGGGTCGTCCGCGCCCTCGTAATCTTTTCCCGTGTCCTTTTTGTACCAGTCCAGAATGCGTCCCACGAAGGGCGAAATCAACGTCACTTTCGCCTCCGCGCTGGCCACCGCCTGGTGCATTCCAAACAGCAATGTCATGTTGCAGTGGATGCCCTCTTTCTCCAGTATCTCGGCGGCCTTGATGCCTTCCCAGGTCGACGCTAGCTTGATCAACACGCGCTCGCGACCGATGCCCGCAGCCTCATACTGCTTGATGATCTCGTGCGCCGCCGCCAGCGATTTCTCGGTGTCGAAGCTCAGGCGCGCATCCACTTCGGTCGAAACCCGGCCCGGAACGATCTCCAGAATCTTGCGCCCGAACGCCACCGCCAGCGTCTTGAACGCCGCCGCCGCAACCTCCTCGTCGGTAGCTTTGGCGCCTACGGTCTTGCGCGCGGATTCGAGACAGTCGTCCACGATCTGGTGATAGGCCGGCATCCCCGCCGCGGCCGCGATGAGCGATGGATTGGTGGTCGCATCGGTCGGCTTGTATTGCTTGATGGCGTTGATGTCACCCGAGTCCGAAACCACGGTCGTCATCGACTTCAGTTGGTCCAAAAGATTTGCCATGAAAGAACTCCTCGGTAGAAAGGACTACGCGCAGAAAAACCCGCGTCAACCTTTCATTCGTCAACCTTTCATTATAGATGCGGTTCTTTCGGCCCAGGTCCGCTGCCCACGTGGGTGGCAGCGATCAATGAGTTGGTTCTATCGAGTACATAACAAGCTCCTTCAATCCTTCAGGGCCTTCGGTTTTGCGCCCATAATGAGGAGCCATAGCATGAACAACACCTCCCCAAGCTGTAGCGGACCCGCCCATCGCGAAACGATATCCTCGTAGTCTGGTAGCGCCAGCGACGTAAAACTGTTCGCCAAATATGCGAAGCAACCAATCATCAACAGGACGCCGAGAAAGCGCGGAAGAAAGCCAGACCGATACACCAGCAGC
Source organism: Terriglobales bacterium (assembly GCA_038205325.1). GTDB lineage: Bacteria > Acidobacteriota > Terriglobia > Terriglobales > Acidobacteriaceae > Granulicella. The sequence continues at coordinate 71,626 of JBBRCA010000002.1, forward strand.
CCAAGGGGGAACAGCCAAAGGCCCCAAAATATTCCGGCTACATCAAACCCGGACCCACGCAGATTGAGAAACAGCATAGCTAGAGCATTGCGCTGAGGCTCGTCAAATACAGACAGGAAATCAACTCCGCGAATGAGGACGATGGCAGCAATTGCGTTCATCTCGCTCACAAACGCTATCGGGATGGCAGCCAGAATCAAAGTCAACATGAGCAGCGCGTGCCGCCGGTTGACCCCCTTGAGCAAATGGTACAGAGCCAAAGCCACACAGATGAATAAAGCCTGGCCAACGAGGTCTGCCACAATGCCGAGACGAAACAGCATTTGGTGGGCCGCGATGTTGTGGGCCGTTCCGGTTGCGTTTCCATGCACTATCAGCTTGCTGGGAACATATAGGAGCGCGAAAAAGCAAGGAATTGACGCAAGTATATACAGCAAACCTGCGAATCTGCCTGGGTCTTTGGTCAAGCTCATGTGCCCTCCTTATGCAAGCGTAACCTTTGATACGGTGGAGGATGTGGAAGAGTTCACCACGGACTTACTGTAGAAGATGGAAGAGACCATGCTCCGCATAGACGCCTCCCTCAAGCCGCGGCGCTACATCTGCGTCCACGGCCATTTTTACCAGCCGCCGCGCGAAAATCCGTGGCTTGAAACCGTCGAAATGCAGGACTCCGCCGCGCCCTTCCACGACTGGAACGAGCGCATCACGGCCGAGTGTTACGCCCCCAATGGCGCCTCGCGCATCACGGATAACACAGACCGCATCATCCGGATCGTAAACAATTACGCGCGCATCAGCTTCAACTTCGGCCCCACGCTGCTGAGTTGGCTGGCCGCGTCCGCGCCGCGCACTTACCGCATGATCCAGGACGCCGACCGCGTCAGTGCCGCGCGCTACGGCGGCCACGGATCGGCCATCGCGCAGGCCTACAACCACATCATCATGCCGCTGGCGAACGAGCGCGACGCGCGGACGCAGATCCGCTGGGGCATCGCGGACTTCGAGCACCGCTTCGGCCGCAAGCCCGAGGGCATGTGGCTGGCCGAGACCGCCGTCTCCCGCTCCGTGCTCGACCTCATGGCGCAGGAGGGGATCAAGTTCACTGTCCTTGCGCCCAGCCAATGCGCCCGCGTGCGCAAGCTCTGCGCACCGGACACACCCTGGAACGAAACCGTCCACGCAAACGTCGACCCCACCCACCCCTACCTCATCCATCTCGACCAGGGCCGCAGCATAGCGGTTTTCTTCTACGACGGTCCCGGCTCTCGCGCCATCGCCTTCGAGGGCCTGCTCAACTCCGGCGAAGATTTCGGTCAGCGCCTGCTCCAGTGTTTGCACACCGACAAGCCCGACGATGAGCCTCAACTCGCCCACGTTGCCACCGACGGCGAGAGCTATGGCCACCACCATCGCCACGGCGAAATGGCCCTCAGTTATGCTCTTCACTGGATTGAAGAAAACAACCTCGCCACGCTGACCAATTACGCCGAATTCCTCGAAAACTTCCCTCCGCAATGGGAGGCTGAAGTCGTCGACAACACTAGTTGGAGCTGTTCCCACGGTATCGAGCGTTGGCGCTCCAACTGCGGCTGCAACGGGGGCAAGCAGGGCTGGCACCAGGAGTGGCGCGGCCCCCTGCGCGAAGCCCTCGACCTCCTCCGCGACAAGACTGCCCCGCTCGCGGAAGCCGTCGCCAAGCCGCTCCTCAACGATCTCTGGGCCGCCCGCGACGCCTACATCGGCGTCGTGCTTGACCGCTCTGCAGACAACGTCGCGCGCTTCCTCGCGGCCCACGCGACGCACGAGTTCTCGCTCGGCGAGCGCGTCACCGTCTTTGAACTGCTTGAACTCGAGCGCCACACCCAGCTAATGTACACCTCCTGCGGCTGGTTCTTCGACGAGGTCTCCGGCCTCGAAACCGTGCAGATCATCGCCTATGCGGGCCGCGTTCTGCAACTCGCCGCAAAACTCTTCGGCGCGTCCGGCATTGCGCTTGAAGCCGAGTTTCTCTACATCCTCGCCCTCGCTAAAAGCAACGTTCCCGGCATCGGCGACGGCGCCGAAGTGTACCGCCGCAACGTCCCCAAAGCGCGCGTCGATCTCGAACACGTCGGCGCCCACTACGCCATCAGCTCCATGTTTCGCAACTACCCCGACAAGGGCGAACTCTTCTGCTTCGACCTCCACCGCCAGAGCTACGAAGTCTTCACCTCGGGCCGCGGCCGCGTCGCCCTGGGCCGCGCCGAAATCCATTCCCGCATCACCCAGGAGAGCGAAAACATCTGCTTCGCCGTACTCCACCTCGGCGACCAGAACCTCTCCGCCGCCGTCAAACGCTTCGCAGAACCGGGTGGCCCGTCGTCGGCGACGGCCCTATCGTCGCCTAAGCTGAGTTCCGAAATCGCCATCGAATCTTGGCTTGAATTTACCGATGCCGCCC
>JBBRCA010000003.1:0-47376 GCA_038205325.1 Terriglobales bacterium
CGTGTCGTAGTTATCGTTGATGTCCACGCCAAACTTCAAGGTGTGATCGCCGATCAGCTTGGTAAAATTATCAGCGTATTCAAAGCGATGATCGGAGGTAGAGAGTTGGAAACGATTGCCACCAAAAACGAATCCGCTATCGGGATTCTGAATGATGATGGCTGGACCGGTGGCCGGGGTGTCGGGCAGATCGAAGTGAAGGTCGGAGCCAAAATGAAAGCGAAGCTCATTCGTGGTCTTGGCGTTGAGGACGGTGCGCAGCGAGACTTGAAAGAAGTGGCTCGTCGAGCCGTCTGTGAGTGAGAGACCATCGCCACTCGATGTGGGGGTGTTGAAGTAGCCGTGCGGGCTGCGATAACGCTGGTAATTGTAGGTGGCGTCCAGGCTGTTGCTGCTGTTCAGCGTGATGTTGACCTTGGCGAAGGCAGCGTTTTGATTGAAGCTGCGAGCGAAGCTTCCCGAAGCGGCATTCACCTGCGCGGCAAGCGCAGGGTTTGCGACAAAGAAATTCGCAGGGAGCCCGGCGGTAGCCGCGGAGTTGTTCACGGTGATCGGCTGGCTCCGGACCTGACCTTCGTAATTAACCAGATAGAAGATACGATCGTGCTTGATCGGGCCACCAAGCGTCCCACCGAATTGCTGACGACGATTAGATGGCCGGGCGATGCCGATCTTCTTGTTAATGGGATCATTCGCGTTGAAGACCGAGTCGAGTATGAAGTAGTAGGCATCACCATGAAGTTGGTTGGCACCGCTGCGGGTAACGGTGTTGACGAGACCGCCACCAGCCTGGCCAAACTCGGCCTCAAAGCCGGAATTGGTGACTTGGAACTCCTGGATCACGTCTTCACTGAACTGGAAAGGCACAGTAGTGCGGCCGATCTGCTGAGAGAAGAAGGCGTTGTTGTTGTTGCCGCCATCGACCGAGTAGTTGTTGAAGTTGCCGGCAACCCCATTGAAGCTGACCATGCCCTGGCCGTCGGTGGTAGCGCCGGGAGTGAGCAAGGTGAAGTCGGTGAAATTGCGGCCATTCAATGGAAGGGAATCTATGCTTTGGCGACTAATAACAGTCGAAAGCGAGGATTGCTCCGTATCGATAAGGGCCTCGGCTGTGACGGCGACCTGTGTCTCCGCTGCGCCGATCTGGAGGTGGGGCTCCACGTTCGTGGTGGTTCCTACGCGTACGGTGACGTCATTTAAGGACGTCGTTCCGAAGCCTTGATCGGTGATGATGACCCGGTAGTGTCCAGGAGCGAGAGTGAGAAACTCGAAATGCCCCTTGCTGTCGCTATGTTCCGTGGCGGAGGCACCGGTCGCGGTGTTGGTGACGGTGATCGTGGCGTCAGGTAGCAGGGCTTGGCTCGGATCCAGCACCCTCCCTTCAAGGCGGCCTCTATCTGCGGATGCCTGGCCGCTAGCGGCTAATGTTCCACCGAGCATGAGCATACCAAGCAACCGAGAAGTGCCAGCAACGAACCGCGTCATCGGGTCTCCAGAGAGTTAGGATGGGTTAAATACGAGTTCTCGTGTCGGATTATTATCGCACGGCGACCGGAGCTGAGGGAGTCTATCTCGCGTGAAAGCCATGTCAGTCCCACCGGCGAAGACCAACGCCCTCCGAGCAGACAGCAACCGGCTTTTACACGTTCGCGACAGACTTGATATCGATGAGCGCGACGCAGTTTCTCAGTCCGCTGGCTCCATTCGCGAGCCGTCCCCGCCTTTTTCTTATAACGCTGACCTGCGCGGCTCCGCCCCCTCGCCCTACACGGTAATCATCCGAACTCAGAGATACCCGCTTGTGCCTCGCCAAAATGCCACCGCACGCAAATACGGGCTCAATTCATATGACGTGCTGTTGTCCGCTGAATCCTTTGCTGCTGCTCGGCCAGCCGGAGTCTGCTTCTCCAAGCCAAGATGAGTCCGGTCTTCATGGGAGTAGCGGACGTACTCGTACATCAATCGCTTCAGATGTCACTCGTTGAGCTTTCCCGTTTCACGCACCTACGGCAAAAAGAGGGTCGTTGCGATGGATTGCTAACGACGAAACGATGAAAAGCAAAGTACCGTCGCCGGGACTGATGGCCGTCTGCAGCACCTTCCCTTCCCAATCCTTGACGTATCCGAGTTCCTGACCGGTGAGAACCGTCTCTCCCACCGAGACCTGTGGATACCAAAAGCCCTCATGCTCACTGCGTAGCCAGAGGAACTGCTCCAACAGCGTGAACGGAGTTGCTTCTGGGGCGGAGCCGGGGATCATTTTCAGATAACGCATCAGGCGTTGAAGCCCGTTGGTATGGTCGGCAACCTGTTCCGCCGTCCAGATCCCCTGCCCCCCGGACTCGGTGAGGATGGAAGGAATACCGGCGCGAGAGGCGGCGCTGATGGTGGACCCGGGAGAGTCGCTGCCGACCAGGTAGTGGATCCCAAAGATCTTCGCCATCTCAAGCGAGGTTGCGTCGACCTGCTCGTTGCCGGAGCGGAAGAAGATGGTGAACGGAACGAGTGCCTCAATCAGATCGCCGCCATGCAGATCTACGTAGTAATTCGCCTGAGAGATGACGTTGCGGAAGACCCAGTCCGCAATCTGCTCGGAGCCACTCCCGTCGGCGTCACCCGGAAAAACCCGATTAGGATTCTTCCCGTCGAGAGGACAGACGTAGATGGAACGAGCTGCGAAGCCAGGCATGTTGACCACCGGCACCACGATGACCCGCCCGCGCAAGCCTGAGCGATGAAGCGACTGCCCGAGGTCAAGTGCCGCCGCGATGCTTGCGTATTCGGCGGCATGTACTCCGCCCGTCACCACCAGGGTCGGGCCGGGCTCATCTCCGTTGATCAACCACAAGGGAAGTTTGTAAAGCTCACCCTGAACTGGAAATTCGACGACACCGTAACGCTTTTCTCCCGGCCCCGCTGAGAGTGCGCCTACCTCTAATGTTTTATGCGACATGATTACGCCTCTTAGGATAATTTAACAGACGATTCGTTGGTAGCAGGCGCGGCCAAAGAGCCGCGCCGCGCTATCCAGCGCGAGCGCAGCTTGAGGTATCCAAGTCCGAGTATGTTGCTGAACAGCGTCGTGACGATGAGCTTGGTCGCGAAGGCCTTTGGTTTAGCCACATCGACGATGGGATAGGTCGAGATGAGCAGGCTGAAGACGGTTGCGCAGAAGCCAACGCCGGCAACCCACTTCAGCCACTTGGGAAGGCGCTCGCGCAATGCGACCACCCCGGCGATTGGGATGGCGAACATGGCGAGATAGGCGAGCGCGTAGCTGGCGGTGCTGGCGTTGACGATGACCTGAAACGCCTCTTGCGCACGGACGCCGAGTCCGGCCAGGAGGTCGACCGCGAAGACAAGAACGGCGGCGCAGACTATGGAGTTGATCGGCGTGCGGCGCGTTGGATCGAGCCGGGTGAACCATTCGGGGACGAGCTGGTCCCATCCGGCAGCCATGGGCAGACGAGTAAGTGCGGTAAAGGTGAGGCTGCTCGCGCCAAGAAGACGGAGTTGTAACAAGAAGATGGCAACCATAGCGAGGAGCCCGCCGAAGCCGCCGGGTCCGAGGGCCAAACGCAGAGTCTGGGGAATGGGCGCGATGAGATCAATGGTGGTCGTGTGTCCTCTAAAGGCGACCACGGAGGCGGTTCCGAGGATGAACATCGCGCAGATGACCGGCGAGGCAATCCAAACGGAGCGCCCGATGTTGCGAGCGGGGCGGAGACTTTCGCCAGCGAGGATAGCAACATACTCAAGGCCGCAGAGCGCGCCGAAGAGCATCTGGCCGAAGAGCGCGAGGGTGTGCAGGTTGATGATGGGCACGGCGATGGCGAGGCCGTCAAGGCTTATAGGGCCTGCTGACGGGTGGTGAAGAAGCGCCCAGACGGGCAGCCCGAACAGCATCGCGTAAAGCACGACCAATGCAATGCCGCCGAGATTCTGAATCCATTTGCCGACGCCGAGTCCGCGCGCGGCGGCGGCCGCGATAGCGGCGATGATTGAGCCGATAATGGCAAGGGAGGTGAGGCGGCTCTCCGGTATCCAGGCGGCGCCGGGGCCCATCAGATAAGCGATGCCGGTTGGCACTTCATACAGGATGACGGCTGCGTTCATGATCCCGTAGACGAGTAGATTCCAGGCGGTAAGGAAGCCGAGGGTGCTGCCGAAGGCCTTGTGCGCCCAGACGTAGAGGCCACCTTCGAGCGGCATCTCGCGGTTGAGGCAGATGACAACGGCGGCCATAGGAAAAAAGAAGAGCAGCATGGCGGCGACCCAGGTGACCGCTTGGCCGCGCCCGAGACCGGCGGCGACGCCCACCCAGCCCCCGCCTACTACGTAAAGGATCTGAGCGAGGACCAGGTCGCGAAGCCCTAACTGCCGCCGCAGCCCATGTCCGGGGGGTACTGCTAGGTCGCCGCTTGACATATGCAAGATTTTCGCACGGAACATGTTGGCGGGTGCGACGACAAACTGAAAGCTATCAAGATCTCGTTTCAGCAAAGCCGGGTGATCGTGGGCTGGTCCTCGCGATAACCTGCTTTGGCGACGTTAGAACTCGCCCAAGGCTCGCACCGTCAGGCGGCGACAACTTACTTCTTCGTAGCGTTTGGCGCCTCGAAAAACACGAGATTATCGCGATAGTCCAGGTGCATTACAAGCTGCATCAACGTTGGATACCCGATGAAGCCGGAGATGCCTTCGAACCTGGAGAGGTCCATCGCGTTCATGCTTTTGATCGGCAGGCGCAGTCCGGCGAAGTCCATCGTGAATGCGCCCGTTTCAAAGGTCTTCGTCGTTACACCGGAAAGGCCTCGAAATACCGTGATGTCGTCCTTGGATGTTGTGAACTCCTTGGCGACCTTGACATCGACAAGGTTGGAGTCTGAACCGGTGTCCGCTACGAACAGCTTGGTGCCACCCGAACCAATGCGAGTGGGAATGATGAGCGTGTGTCCATCACGATACATTTTTGTCCATTTTTGCATTGATGGAGCGACAAAACGGTCTGTCGTCATTCGCTCCAAATCGTTGCGACCACCCAGTGGATCGGCAGCTACGTCCGTCGTGTCGCTAGGACGCGCCGGTAACGGTTCAAGACGCACTTCATGCTTTATATAGTCGAGCGTTACAAGATAACGGTCGAATACATCGGACCCAATGAGACCCTCGCTAGTATCGAGGCGGTCGCCGATTTCGTTGCCGCCACCCATAACACCAAAGTTGGCAAGGGTTTCGACAGAACAATCTTTGAACTCCAGGCCGCCGATATGAACGGACGCTGCGCGTGAGATCAGAATAGAGTTGCTGCCGTTGTCTCCGAAACCGCCGACACGCGCTGTATCGATTCTTACCAGGCCCGTGCCTGCAGAAGCGCTTTTGGTTAGAATAAATCCGCTAGCGCCTGTATCGATCTGTAACGTTCGCTTTTTGCCATTGAAGGCGACTTCTATGCCCCAGTAGTCGATGCCTGCATCGCCATACACGGCCGTCATGGGTATGTGGGCGGGTCCGGTGGAGGACACGAGTTCGCAGTGATTTTCGGATTGAGCGGCAACCTTTGTCAAGCTATTCAGAAGTGGCTGACGGCGCTTCTCGTCTATGGCTTTGCTTTCTGCAATATATTTCTTCAGTTCATCGAATTTGTGGTTTTTGTCCAGCGACGTGATCCAGTCGAAGCGAATGTTGTCGTCGTGAGGCGCCAACTGATGAGCCAGTGCGATGCTTCGACGGGCCGTTGAGCGATATCCTGCCAACTCTTCATACTGCGCCATTGCCTGATATGCGCTCGGGAGGCACGGATCCAGTTTCACCGCCCTAAGAGCGAGAACGTACGCCTCCAGCCAGTCGCCTTCCGCGTGGCGCACGTCGGACGCTGCAAGGATTGCATACGGTTCCTTGGGGGTCATCACGGTCCATTCGTCCGCCAGCTTTGCGGCATCGTCGAGTTTCCTCGCGCCAATCATGCTGTCGATCTGGCCATAACGGCTTCTCTGGTCTTTCGAATCGCGCTTGAAGTCGGCAGCATAGAGATCGGCAGCCTTCTTGAATTCCCGGCGCTGGTAGGCAATGTCGGCATCCGACACAGGCGCCGAGCGGATGCTGCACGAGGCAGTGTGCGCGCCGGCGGCCCCTGCCGATTGCGCTGATGCTTGCTGAAATGTGGCGAAGAGGGCTACGGCAATCGATACGACTCTAAATTCAAAAAACACTGGTGCACCCCCGACTCCGATTGGTTGTACGCACAGTCTATCTCTCGCCGATTCCGTGCGCCAGTGACGCGAGCACAGCGAAAGCAATATCGCACGGAAGTTCTCCTTCCGCTCGACCTGGAGCACCTTTGAAGCGCGGTGCGCGTCTAGCGGCACTGGGATGAGGTCTACGTCTTAAAGTGACAATTCTCTCGAACGCCATTAAGAATCGGCGGTTTTATACGTCATCTTTGTGAAACGCAAAGGTGATTCGTTGGCTACTCTTGAAGCAAGTATGCCGTTCATCGAAAGTCGGGAGAGATACTCGCAGCTCTTTACGGAGCATCATCGGCGTGTCCTGCTTGCGGCCTACCGGGTCACGGGCAACATGGCAGACGCCGAAGATGTGACCCAGACTGTCTTTCTGCGGCTCGCAAACTCCAATGGCAGCCCGGCGCAGAACATCGCAAGCTATCTCTACCGTGCCGGCATCAACGGAGCGCTCGACCTGCTGCGGCACAGACAGACCGTGGTCATGGGACCGCTTGAGGATGCCGCGCACGTTCCCGATGAACATTGCGGAAGCTCGCCCGAGGCCAACGTGTCTGCCCGTGAGCTGGGTGGGCTGCTGCGTCATGCGATCAGTCAACTGTCTCCGCGTGCGGCGGAGATGTTCACCTTGCGCTATCTGGAAGGGCTTACTAACCCCGAGATCGCCAACCTGCTCCGGACTTCGCAGGCAGTGGTCGCGGTGACGTTGCACCAGACGCGGTCGAAGCTAAAGAAAAAATTGAAGGACTCAGGATGGGAGACGCGATGAATAAATATGGAACAGAAAAGCGGACGGCGGCAGACTTGCTGGACCGTTCAGTACAAGCCATTCACGCCACAGAGCCGGATGCGGCCGAACTATCGGCTTCCGCGCGGCGGGTTGCAGAGCGACTGAACGCGGTTGCGTTTGACGGGGCGAAGCCGAATGAAATCGAAGGGTGTGACGATGTCCGGCTGCTGCTGCCGGCCTACCGGCGTGGCACGCTGGGCGCGGGGCGCACGCTGCTGGTAACGGCTCATCTGCGGGACTGCGGATCGTGCCTGCGGGAGTCTCGCGCGGACACTCGAGGAACGGCACTGGACTGGCGTTCGCCGCTTACTGCGTCGGAACAGACGGTGCGGGTGCCGCTCTGGAAGCAGGGTGCTGTGCGCTGGGGTGCTCTGCCCGCGCTCGCCTCGCTGATGCTGCTGTTTGCGGTCTACAGCATTTACTTTCGTGTGCTGCCCGGAGTTCACGCAGAGGTGCAGTCCGTCGAGGGTGCAACGTACAGAATCTCCGGCGCGGAGATCCGGCAGATTGCGGTGGGCGATACGCTTGCGGAAGGAGAGCGCCTGCGAACTGGCAGCGGCGCGCATGCCGTGCTGCGGCTGACCGATGGGTCCGCTATCGAGATGAACGAGCGTAGCGTGTTGGGTGTCGGCGTCCGCGGCCAGGATACGAACATCCTGCTAGAGAACGGTAACGTAATCGTGCAGGCTGTGCACCGTGAACACGGCCATCTCTACGTGAGGACGGCCGATCTTCGCGTGGCGGTCAAGGGGACGATTTTCGCGGTCGATGCCGGCATTAAGGGTTCGAGCGTAGCAGTGCTGCAGGGTGCCGTGCAGGTGAATCACAACGGAAACGACCAGTTGGTGCAGGCCGGCAACCAGATGGCGACCTACGAGACCGGGGCCTACAAGCCTGTGGCGCAGCAGATCGCCTGGAGCCATGACCGTGCTCGCTATCTTCCCCTGTTGGCGCAGTTCGCGGTGCTGGAGCATCGCCTGCAGACGGTTGCGTTCCCAGCATCGCGCTACAGCAGTGATCTGCTAGGACGCATGCCGGCGGATACAACGCTCTACATCAGCATTCCGAACCTCGGCGAAGCGCTCAGCCAGGCAAACCGTCTCTTTCAGGACCAGTTGCAGCGCAGTCCGGAGCTGCAGCAGTGGTTTGATCACAATGGAAAGAACAGCACGGCCCAACTGAACTCGCTCATAGCGAAGCTGCACGACATGAGCGGTTACCTGGGTGACGAGGTGGTACTGGTGGGACGAAAAGACACTACCGGACCCGCCTTCGCGATCGTCGCGGACGTCCGCAGGGATGGCTTGGAGGAGTACCTTCGCACCCAGATCGCGCCGGGCAGCTCGACGAATGGCGTGACCGTGCTCAATGAGCAAAGCCTCGCGACTGCGGAGGTGCCGTCAAAGAGCGCTCATGGCGAATATGCCCTGGTGCGTGGACACGAAGTCGTCTTCTCGAGCAGCATCGTTACGCTTAGGGAGTTGAACCGTCAGTTGAGCGCAGGGCCCGGCAGCTTCGTAAGCGGTGACTTTGGCCGCGAGATTACGGCGGCCTATCAGCGTGGAGCGGGAATTATTCTAGCCGCTGACCTGCAACAGATGGGTGCGAAGAAGCCGTTGGCCGCGGACGCAACCAGCCCGGTCTATGGCGCGGCACCGCGCTTCCTTATGGTCGAGCATCGGGAGCTAAATGGAGAGCCCGAGAATCACCTGAGCCTACAGTTTGCCGGGCCGCGACAGGGCATTTCGTCGTGGCTCGCGGCGCCAGCCCCCATCGGCTCGCTGAGCTTCGTCTCGCCGAATGCATCGATTGCGGTCGCCCTACTTTCGAAGGATCCCAAGGCGATCGCCGACGACCTGCTGCTGATGATGAAGGCTGGACCAGATGTGGCAGACCTGACGAGTCAAGGCGTCGCATTCAACTTGCGCAACGATCTGGCGGCTAACCTCGGCGGCGACTTTCTGGTGGCGCTTGATGGCCCCGTGCTGCCCACGCCTGCGTGGAAGATCGTGGCGGAGGTAAACAGTGCCGAGGGTCTCGAGCAAGCCTTCGAGCGGTTCGCCCAGGCGACGCAAAAAGGACAGCAGGGAAAGGCTGCGTTCAAGATCGAAACCGGTGAAACGAACGGCCAGAAGTTTTATTCGCTACGAAACATTGGCAGCGGAATGATCTTGGCGGAATATACCTTCGCGGAAGGCTACCTGCTCGTCGCGCCGGACCGCGCGCTGCTGCTGGAAGCGCTGCATACTCGAGCCACGGGGATGTCGTTGGCGCGCTCCTCCGCCTTCAAGGCGCAACTGCCGAAAGACGAGAATGAGAACTGCTCGGCTGTCGCCTATCAGAACCTGAGCCCAGTGCTGGTGCCGCTGCTCTCTCAACTCAGCGGTCCGGAGGCTGAGACGCTACGCGAGCTGGCCGTTGATGCCAAGCCTACGGCCATCTGCGCGTGGGGCAAGGGCGACAGGATTGAAGCCGGCAGCAACAGCCATCTGCTAGGCTCTGAGTTCCTGGCCGTGGCCGCGTTACTGCATCATGGAGTCAATGGGCCGCACGGGACCGCAAACCACGGAACTCAAGCCTATCCTTCAAACGTATGGAAATAGCATGGCTGTAATCGAACTGGAAGGTCTGGAAGTCCAACTCGCCGGTCGTTCGATTCTGAAGGGGCTCAGCGGAACCCTGGAAGGGAAGGCGATTGGCTTGCTGGGCCCGAACGGTGCGGGAAAATCGACGCTGATCAACACGCTGCTCGGCTTCCACAAACCTTTCCGGGGAACGGCGCGCGTGCTGGGCATGGATGTTTACCTCGACCGTGACCGCATCCGCGAGGCGGTCGGCTACATGCCGGAGAATGACTCCTTCATCGGAAACATGAGCGGCGTGCGCTTCGTCCGCTACATGGCCGAACTCGCCGGGCTGGCCCCGGGAATTGCGCTCGAGCGTGCGCATGAGGCGCTCTTCTACGTGGGCCTGGGTGAGGTGCGCTACCGCAAGGTCAGCACATACTCGCTGGGAATGAAGCAACTGATCAAACTCGCGCAGGCGCTGGCCCATGGACCGCGACTGCTTATTCTGGACGAGCCCACCAACGGCCTGGACCCGCTTGCCCGCCAGCGCATGATCAAGCTCATCCAGGAGATCCGCGCCGAAGGCAGTGCGCGCGTGCTGATGTCCTCGCACATGTTGCGCGACATCGACGAGATCTGCGACGAGGTCCTGATCCTGAAGGATGGGCGGATTGCGGCGCTTTCCAACATCGAGGCGGAACGCCGTTCCAATCGCAGCTTCATCGAGCTGGAGACGGTGGGCCCTGTGACTGAGTTTGCCGCCCATCTGCGCAGCCTGGGTTGCGACTCTGCGAGCTTTCCCGACGGTCGCATGAAGCTTGTGCTGCCGGACGGGGTGGAGTCGCGCACCGTGTACCGCATCGCCGCGCAACAGGGCGTGCAGATTCGCAGGATGAACCAAAGGCGCGACTCGCTTGAAGACATCTTCCTGCGCGCCATGGACAACTCGATGGAAAGCCGAACGGAGGCCCCTGCTGTCCGTCTATAAACAGACCTACCGGGCCTATACCGGGCCGCTGACCAGACGGCGAACGCGCATGCTGGTGCTGGCCCACTACGCCCTGGCGGAGGCGTGGTCGTCCAAGATCACGGTGGGGCTACTGGTGCTTTGCGTGCTGCCTTTCATCCTGTTCCTGGTCGGTATCTATCTTGCGAACAACCCGCTTGCGCGCATGCTGATCTTCAAAGGAGCTCCCGCGATCCTGGTTGATGCTGGCTATTTCCTGAAAATCCTTCAGGTGCAGTCCTGGCTCGCACTTGTGCTGTGCGCTTGGGTGGCTCCTCGCCTTATCAGTTTTGATCTCGCCGATAACGCTCTCCCGATCCTACTCAGTCACCCGATCTCACGACCCACCTATGTGTTCGGCAAGTTCATCGCGCTGTTCGGCATCCTTTCCGCGGTCACCTGGGTGCCGGCCCTTATCCTCTTTGGCTACGAAGGCTATTCGTCTCCGCAGCCGTGGTTTAGCGCGCACCTGAGCCTTGCCGCCGGCCTGCTGACCGGTTCGCTTGTATGGATCGTCTTCCTCTCCATTCTCGGGCTTGCCCTCTCCGCGTGGGTCAAGTGGCGAGTCGTTGCGACGGGCCTCATCTTTGCTTCCATCTTCGTTTCCGCGGCTGTGGGCTCCATGATGAAGGTTGTCCTGCGCACGCGGTGGGGCATGCTGCTGAATCTTCCCGTCATGATGACCTCGCTTTGGCAGCGTCTGCTTGGCCTTCCCGTACTCGAGCTTCGCGGCGAGTCGTTGCCGCTCGCGCCCATCCTGCTGGCCCTCACCCTAGCCTGCGTCTGTTTCCTCGTGATGTTGAACGCACGCATCCGGGCGCGGGGCGTGGTGCGAGGATGAGCGAGAGCCGCGAAGTCAATAAAAGCAGTGATCAAATCGTTTTCGACAACGTGTCGAAGTTTTACGGGGAAGTGCTCGGAGTCAATAACATTTCGCTCAGCATTCCGCCGGGTATCACCACGTTGGTGGGCCCGAACGGCTCCGGCAAAACGACCCTGATGAACCTCATGACGGGGCTGGTCCGCCCGACTCGCGGTCGCGTCTCTGTCATCGGGCTCTCGCCGGCCGCACCCGCTGAGTTCTTTCGTCAGGTAGGGTACTGCACGCAGTTTGACTCCTTTCCTCGAGGTGTCTCCGGGCGCGAATTTATTCGGGACAGCTTGATGCTGCACGGTATCGGCAGGTCAGATGTAGAGTGCCTGACCCAGGAGGCGCTCGACCGCGTACATCTTGGCGAGGCGGCGGACCGCAAGATCGCCGGCTACAGCAAGGGTATGCGGCAGAAAATACGGCTGGCCCAGGCCATCGCCCATCACCCGAGCGTGCTCGTGCTCGACGAGCCGTTGAACGGCCTTGATCCGATGGCGCGAGCGGAGTCCATCGCGCTCTTTGAAGAGCTGGGCAGACAAGGCATGCACCTCGTGATCTCCAGTCACATCCTCGACGAAGTCGACCGCTTAGCGGACCGCGTCATTCTCATCACAGGCGGCTACCTGGTTGCCGAAGGAAATATTCAGCAGGTACGGCAAGAGGTCCGCGACAAGCCTATGCAGGTGCTTATTCGCTGCGATCGCCCGCAAGAACTAGCCGCGAGAATGTTCAGCGGCGGCCAGTGCGTCGAGGCCCGGCTTCATCTTGACGGCAGCGGAATCTATCTTCGCACCGGCAACATCGATCACTTCTACAACACGCTCAACCAGGCAGCCGTCGAAGGCGCGGTCCGTATTCATTCAGTCGCGCCGGCCGACGACGACACGGATGCAATCTACCAATACCTCATCGGCCCGGAGGGCGGTGCCTCATGAGCGAATCCAGACAAGCGATGCCGTGGCGGATGTGGTGGCTCCAGGGCCGGCGTCTCACCGCGATCGAGATTCGCCGGAACCTGTTTTCCTGGAAGGCGGGCTGGGTTTATTTTCTGGCCATGGCACCGGCGCTGCTCATCCTCGTGCATCTTGTCTTCAACCGCGGGCAGCCGTCGCGAATGGACGAGGACACCGAGATACTCGCAGGCATCATGCAGTTCTACTACCTGCGCCTTGCCATCTTCTTCGGGTGCCTCGGCATCTTCTCCCGGCTGATCCGTGGCGAAATGATCGAGCGCAGTCTTCACTTCTACCTGCTCGCTCCGCTCAGGCGAGAGGTGCTACTCCTCGCCAAATTCGCCGCAGGCTCCCTCAGCGCCGTGCTCGTCTTCGGCGGCGCCGTGCTGTTGGACTTTGTCCTCATGTACTTGGGCTACGGAGCCGCTGGCCGCGACTACGTCCTTCATGGTCCCGGCCTTGAGCAACTGCTCGCCTATGAGCTCATCACGGTCCTCGCATGTCTGGGTTACGGCTCCATTTTTCTGCTGTTCAGCATGCTCTTCCGCAACCCCGCTCCGGCCGCTATGCTGCTGCTTGGCTGGGAGTTCATCAACCCCGTACTTCCTTTGCTCTTGCAGAAGATCAGCGTGGCCGGATACTTGCGATCCCTTTTCCCTGTGCCTGTAGCCGCAAAGGGTATCTTTGCGCTACTTACTGTGCCTGCGGCTCCCGTGCCCGGCTGGCAGGCATGTCTCGGGCTGCTTGTGCTGACGATATTGGTTTTACTCTACGCCTGTCGCCGGATGCGAAATCTTGAGATCCACTACACGAGCGAGTGATATCGCCTGCTGCTTGCGTCGTTGGAAAGAGCACCGGGTTTCGTCATTCTCAGAAGCTCATACGGAAGATGAGATTGCGTAACTCTTTGCTAATGCACTTCCTGCCCCCACATGTCTTATGCTGGGAATTCCAGGTCCAGCACCATCTGAAGCCGACGTGTGCCAGCCAAGAACGGTCTTTGGTTTCACGATGACGAGCGAACGTTGCCAGCCAGACCAGAACTTCCGCAGCATGACCCAGAAGAACTTGTTCGTGGGTATTCGTGTTGAGTTCTTCCGCTTGCCGAGGAACCTCTCGCTCGACGTATGACACTCCTCACAGCTAGTTCATTTCATAATTGGCCACAACATGCGGGAATAAATAGGCTTGCCGGCGTTGATAAGATGGGTCTGTCGGTTGGTGGGATTTTTATGCGCGTGGTGAGCTTTCGTCAAAATGAGCGGTCCGTTCCCGGCTTGCTGGATGTTGCCCAACGAGCAATCTTTTCTCTGAATTGTCTCGGCTACTCTTCTGTCCTGGAATTTATCTCCGCAGGCCGGGTCGCCTGGGATGAGGGCCGAGTGGCGCTCGCCGCAGTGAAACCGTCAGACATGCTGCGTCTCGAAGCGGTTCAGCTTCTCGCACCCATCGAGCGGCCAGGGAAAATTTTATGCGTCGGTCTGAATTACCGGGATCACGCCGCCGAATCGAAGATGCAACTGCCTCAGACTCCGGTCATCTTTACAAAGTTTTCGACCGCCATCATCGGCCACCATGCGAACGTGGTGCTGCCCAAGGCCACATCTCAACCGGACTACGAGGCAGAGCTGGCGATCGTTATCGGAAAACCCGGACGCCACATCGCAGCCTCCGACTGGCAGGACCATGTCTTCGGCTATACGATTTTTAACGATGTCACCGCGCGCGACATTCAGTTTTCAACGTCGCAGTGGAGCCTGAGCAAGAGCTTCGATACATTCGCGCCGATGGGTCCTGCCATTGTCACGACGGATGAGATTTCAGACCCTCATGCGCTGGATATCCGGCTGAGTATCGGAAGCGAGATATTGCAGAATTCCAATACGCGCGAACTCATTTTCAAGGCGCCTGAACTCATCGCCTATCTTTCCAGCGTCCTGACCCTTGAAGCCGGCGACATCATCAGCACCGGAACGCCCGCAGGTGTTGGCTTCGCTCGCTCGCCCCAACGCTGGCTGCTCCCCGGCGACATCATGACCGTGGAGATCGAGAGCATCGGTGCGCTGATCAACCCTGTCGTCGCGAGCACAGAGACTTTACCCATTGAAGCCCCGTTGCTTTAGGGAGTGATGGACAGTCGAAGGTCACCTCAGATTGAGGAAGCCTCCGTCGATGGGAAAGTTCGAACCGGTCACAAACTTCGCTTCATCCGAACAGAGATACAACGCGAGGCTTGCGATCTCCTCTGGCTGTCCCATGCGTCCGATCGGCTGGGCCATGGAGAGCTTCGCGTACATCTCCTCTTCGCGTCCGGGGTAGTTCCGGCTTATAAAGTCATCAACGAACGGCGTATGCACTCGCGCTGGCGAAATACAATTGCATCGGATTTCATCCGCCAGATAATCCCGTGCCACGGAAAGCGTCATCGCAAGGACCGCTCCCTTGGTCATCGAGTACGCAAACCGATCGGGAAGACCGGCCGTCGCGGCGACCGAAGCGAGGTTCAGAATCACGCCCCCACCGTGCGTCTTCATGTGTTCTACGCTGACCTGCATGGCCAGGAAAGTGCCAAGAACGTTCACCCGAAATAACCGGTCGAACTCTTCCGGGCCCGTCGTCAGGAGCGTTCCAATATGCGAGATGCCTGCGGAGTTTACCAGCACGTCGATGCGTCCGGACTGGGTCAACGAGGCGAACACTGCCGCTACCTCTGCGACATTTGAAATATCGCAGCCAACGCCGATTGCGCCACGGCCCATTGCCGCGGCCGTCTTCTCCGCCGCAGTAGCCTTCAAATCCAGGACGACGACGTCCGCACCGTTGTCTGAAAACGACATCGCGATCGCACGCCCGATGCCGCTCGCGCCGCCCGTGATGATCGCCCGCTTTCCTGTCAGCATGGACGATTCCAAGTCCGCCTCGATTCGCGGCAACCTTTGGCCGCTGGTAGATGTCCGGTTAGAGCTCGTTTAACGATTCACCTGGAGCCAGCAGGCATTGGCATGCGCACCACCTGGGGAAAGTAGATCTTTTGATTTGTCACCAGTGATGGAACGTTCATCGTATTGCAGACATAAGTGAAGAGCAGAGCGCCTGTTGCTTCAAACTCTGGATGTTCCTTGGCCGCATAACAAAACGTGTCCTTGTCTCGCGCTGGTCCGGGAAGCATCTCTGCGACTCGATGAATGACCTCACCTTCAGTCCAGGGGCCAGTGATATTCGGCGCGGTACGCATCACAATCTTTTCCGAGAAGGCCGCCGGATCGAACATGATGGCCACCCATTGTTTGCGCTCCGGATGGTAACGAATCGAGAGTTCCGTGACCCCATTCTTCATCACCGGCTCCGCCTTTGCAGGATCAAATCCCGGTTTCCAGCTCCCATCCATCGCAAGATACTCAAGGTGCGCCTTCGGATCATTCAGTCCGCCCAGCGGAATGCGCGTCGCAAGCAATGGGCGGCTGCCTGCCTCCCACAATGCGAACAGGTAGACGTACTTGCCATCCAACACAGTCGTTGCCGACGGATATGCTTTGACGCCGTCGTCGACCAGCGGATGGATTTTAACGTCCCAGTTCTGCGGATCTCGATCCAGATGCTTGATCTCAGCCAGGTCGGACCCGCAGGTTTCAAAGTCCATCGCCCATGGCATCGGAGCCGCAGCATGACGAATGCATAACAGCGTCACCCATAAACTCCCATTCGCCTGGAAGCCGTCAAGTGCCCAGTACCAGTGTTTGCGGTCTGCGGGGGAGAAATAACTGTCGGCGCGACCAGCCTTGTCGCGCTTGACAACATACTGTAGGTGGAAGTGACCGTTGGCATCGCATGTGGAGATTCCCAGCGTATTGTGCACCTGTTGAGGATCGTGGCCGGCGACGATGCGCTCTTGACCGAACAACGTGTCTCCGAAGATCCAGACATCGCGGCCATCGCGCAGAGGAATCGAATAAGCCGCGTCAGCGCCTTGCCAACCCAGCGCTTTGCCCTTTTCCAGCGGAAAGCTCGGCGTACATGTCTCTGCCCGAACGGCCAATGTCGCCACAGCGATGATGACCAGAACAAACAGCGCAGCGCGAAGATTTCGAAACACTTCAGGCTCCTAAGGCATAGAGGCCGCTGCCACTTTTGTCGGAAGACGGGCAGCGGCTCTGATTAGCGGATGATCTTGAGGGAAAACTGAGTTTGACGTGCGGTGCCCGTACCGACCAGGTCGCCGACGGTCGATTGGCTTCGTCCGAAGCCGCTGTCTGTCAGATTTCCATCGGGATTGGCGAAGTTAGGATGGTTCGCAATGTTGAACAGATCGGCGCGAAACTCCAAACTCCATTTTTCGGCGAACGCAGTACGCTTCATCAGCGACAGATCCACCTGCGCGAACTTCGGTCCAGTACCCGCATTGCGGGGCACGTTTCCGAAAGCGCTCGAGACCGGGACAACGAATGCCGACGAATTGAATTGACTGTTAGGTAGACCGTAGTTCCTGGCCCGAATGGACGAGTTGTTGGAGCCCGGCGCGTAGTCGGGGCGCTGCGGCGTTCCGAAATCATTCGGAATATTTGTCGTGATATTTACCGGCAACCCGCTGCGCACCGATGCAATGGACCCGACAGCCCAGCCGTGACCCAGGGCCTTGGGCAAACCGTAAATGTCGGGGGCGTGAAAGTAAGCATCTGCCGTAAAGTTGTTGCGTACATCGATGTCGCCGGTGGAGAAATCATTGTGCGGGTTGGTTGGGTTTACGAATGCGCCGAATACGCTGACGGCGTCATCAAACTCGTGCGCCCAGGTATAGTTCGCGTCGTAGGTGATCATGCGGTGATGGCCGCGTAGCGCCACCTGCATGCTGTTGTACTTCGAATCGAGATAGTCGCCCAGCAAACGTTCGTTGCCGAAGTTAGCGTTCAGAGGCGACG
Source organism: Terriglobales bacterium (assembly GCA_038205325.1). Taxonomy (GTDB): domain Bacteria; phylum Acidobacteriota; class Terriglobia; order Terriglobales; family Acidobacteriaceae; genus Granulicella. The sequence goes on from JBBRCA010000003.1 coordinate 17,346, forward strand.
TGCCGGTGATGGGGTTCTGATTATTGAATTGCAGGCCCGCGAAGGCGGCTCCCGCGGGCAGCTTCAAACCGCGATCCCCGGCGTACGTCACCTCCAACACCATGTTCGGAGCCAACTCTTGCTGCATGCCGAAGCTGTAGTGATAGGCGTAGCTGTCACGCGTGTGCGGGTCGAAACGGTCAACGTTGCGCACCTGAGGGGTACAGGTCGGCAACGTATCGACGGGGAATGAAAGCGGGAAGCCCGGCGTACACGTAACCGTTCCGAACAGGGCTTGAAAAATATTCACCGAGATATTGTTGGACGTATTGTCCGTCAGCGAGAACACTGCCCCGGTTAGCTGCGGGTTATAGAACACCCCGAAACCTCCACGCACAACGGTCTTCCCACGGCCGTACGGATCCCACACGAACCCGACACGCGGTCCAAAGTTGTTGTAGTCGGGGCTGTACAGTGGAGCACCCTTCGGACCCACGGTCTGGGTCGCAATATCGAAGTTGGCCAGTTGATTGTCGCGCTCATGCAGAACCGTGTTGTACTCGTACCGCACACCCAGGTTGACCGTGAAACGAGGCGTGAGCCGGACGTCATCCTGCACAAAAGAGTCATAGTTCGTATTACGAATCCGCGTTAGCGGATTTCCGAGTGTACCGAATGCAAAACCGGCATTGTTCTCGAAGTCGGAGATGCTTCCGAAGGACAGAAACTCCTGCAGTCCCAGTTGTTCGTCTGAGGCGTTGTGGCGAATATCAAGCCCTGCTTTGAAAGTCTGGCGGCCAAGCACCTTGGTCAACGTGTCTATGTATTGGTAAGAAGTCTGGGGGCGGATACTTGCGAACACTGCCGGCCCCGGCGCAACCCCGAAGTTGCAGAAGAAGCAGCTGAAGGCAATCACCGGGAACGCCCCGCCGCCGCCCAGTGATTCCACCTTATCGGAGTTGAGGCCGAATCCCGCTTCATTTAAGAGCGTTGGCGAGAAGATGTGCGTGTTGCTGAGCTTCAAGAACTGCGTCCGCGCAGGTGTGGGTGCAGTTTGCCCCACAGCGGGTCCGTAGGTTGTGTTCGTAAATGAGTCGCCGATGTTGTAGCGAACGTAAAACTTATTCTTGTCGCTGGGGTCCCAGTCGATCTTCACCGAACCCGTATCTTCACGCAAGGTGTCGACGTTATTGGCGCTGAATAGGTCGAATTTGTGGGCAGCATCTAAAGGGTCTGGCCCGAGATTTCCAACCGGAATGGCCGCAACCACCGGCTTCAGCGCGGGTACGAACTTCGCCCGTTCGGCTGCATTTAGCACGTCGTAAATACGCGTGTTGGTAACTGTTTGACGCACGCCTTCATAATTTGCAAAGAAAAACAGCTTGCTCTTGATGACCGGTCCACCGATATTTCCGCCGAACTGGTTGAGCCGCAGCGGCGTCTTCGATCCGGGCGTGGAAAAGTAGTTTTGTGAGTCCAGCGCGTCGTTGCGAAAGAACTCGAAAGCCTCGCCATGAAGGTTATTGGTTCCAGACTTCGTAATGACATTGACCACGTCACCAATCGAACGGCCGTACTCTGCTGAAAAATTACCCTGGAGCACATGGAATTCTGCGATCGAGTCGACGCTTGCGCGTGTGATGCGGGCGCTTCCGCGGCCAAGCTGCATGGATGTTGCGTTGGTGTCGATGCGGGTGGCGTCGGCGCCATCAAGCAAAATGTTTACGCCGGCAAAACTCGTCTCCGCACCTCCGAGGCTGGTCTGACCGAACTGCCCGCTGGTCACCGATCCCGGCACGAGCGCCAGCAGATCGGCAAAGTCACGGCCATTCAGCGGAAGGTTCGCAATGCGGTCCGCATCGATGGTTGTCCCCAGGTCCGCGCTCAAAGTGTTGACCTGCGCCTGGTTCGCGGTGACCGTCACCGATTGGGTGTCGGCGCCGGGGCGAAGCACAACATCCGCGCGATGCTGCTCGGAGGCATTCAGCGCTACGCCAAGAACGTTCGACGTGCCAAATCCTTGGTAGGTGGCGCTGACGCGATAGCTGCCAACCGGCAGCGATGGAACGTTATACTCACCGCTTCCATTCGACTTAGTCCGATAGGCCTGTAGTGTGCCTTCGTTCACGACCACAACGGACGCGTTGGGAACAGCCGCTCCCGTCGTATCGCGCACCGTTCCCTGGATGCTGCCAGTATCGAGTTGCGCCGTGGCAACTCCAGCCAAAGACAGGATGAGAAGTGCGAGGAAAATCCGGCACGCGCGAAATATCGTGTTCATTTTGGGCTCCAATGAAAGTGTGATTTGCTGGTTGTGGCCGACGAACCGCGAGTCGTCTGTCGCGCAACCTTTGTTGCCGCCGGTGTCGCAGCCTTTTTCGTGCTCTTGCGGGTATTGGGGTTCTGCATGCTTTGCAGGTTGTCTTGAAGCAGCTTCTCGGCATACTTCACATCCGCCGTCACGGCGCGCCGCGCGCCGGCAGCGTCGCCGTTGGCGATAAGTTTATAAATTCGTTCATGGCGCTCCCAGTTCGCGGCGAAGTCCGGAACAAGCGGGTGAACGCGATGGCGCCCCTCGGACAGCGCGCCGTACATCATCTGCATGGTGCTGTGCATCGCGCCGTTCTTGGCTGCGCGCGTGATGGCTCCGTGAAAATCGAGTTCGTAGCGTATGTAGGCTTCTGCGTCTCCGGCCGAGACCTTCATTCCTTCCAGCATGTCTTTCATCTGCTCGAGATCGTCGCGCGTGGCTCGACGCGCAGCCAGTTGCGCAGCAGCCGGTTCCAGGATCTCGCGCAACTCATACAACTCCATGTATTTGATCTCCTCAAGAAGGAGCATCCACTGCAGGTGACGACTCGCCATGCTCGTGAGCGATGGCTGCAGGTAGGTGCCATCACCCGCCCGCGCCTTGAGCAATCCGAGGAACACCAACCCCTTCAGGGCTTCGCGCAAAGAAGCACGGCTGACGCCCAGCATCTCGGCGAGCCTCGGCTCAGAGGGCAGGCGGCTTCCGCGCTTGAGGTCTCCGGAACGCACCAGCGCCTCGATCCGGCTGGCAACCATCTCAATCACGGTTTCGCGATCGGAAGGCCGGCGAGTCGGTGCGGTCTTCTTAGTTCTTGCCGTAGATGGAAGAGATGCCTTCACAATTGTCAGACAATACGGCGGTCAGTAGAGCGTTGTCAAGCAAGAATTCCATTTCGTGCATTTTTTGCTGAATTGCTCATAGAGTCTTTGCCATTGGGATTTCTTCGCGGTTGACGCTTTTGCGTTCCACGCTTTATGCTTTGTAGCTGTCTGACATTTTGAGGATGTCATTTATGAACCGCACGCCAGAGTTTTTTCCGCAAAGCGTCGTGCCACTCGTTGCCTGCGAGCACATGTCGCTGTTTGCCGAGGGACTCGATCACCCTGAAGGTCTGGCTTCCGACAACGACGGCGCCTTATGGGCGGGCGGTGAAGCCGGGCAGATCTATCGTCTTTCGAGCGACGAAGGAACGCAGCAGATCGGTAACGTAGGCGGCTTCTGTTTGGGACTGACCTTTTCGGCTGCGCAGGAACTCTTCGTCTGCAATGTCGGTCTGCACGCACTGCAGCGCATCGACCGGAGCGGAAAGATTCTACAGACCATCGAGCACGTTGGCGAGACCCGACTCCGCACACCGAACTTTTCCGTCTTCGATGGCGACGACAATCTTTACTTCTCCGATTCGGGCTCCTGGAACGGAAACGACGGCAGCGTTTATCGTCTTCGCGCCAGCGGCACCGTCGAGCATTTCGCAGGACCCTTCGCGTTCGCGAACGGCCTGGCGCTCAACGGGGCGCAGGACACATTGTTCGTTGTTGAGAGTCAGCGTGATCGCGTGACAGCGGTTCCGATCCGCAAGAACGGGCTGGCTGGAACACCCGAAGTCTATGCGTCTGGACTCTCCCGCATACCGGACGGTGTCGTGCTTGACGCCGCGCAGAATCTTTACGTCACGTGTTACGCGACAGACTGCATTTACCGAATAGGCATTGATCGCAGCGTTGAACTCTTCGCTTTTGATCCCGAAGGGACGATACTTGCACGACCGACCAACGCCGTGTTCGGCGGCGACTCAAACTCCGATTTGTTCGTGGCCAATTTGGGTCGCTGGCACATCACACGCATTCCGTCGGTGGCGGTCGGGCAGCTCCTTGCCAACCAAACCGCGGACAGGACATAGAAGTTATGAAGATTACTGACGTACGTTGGACGCCCGTATTCATTCCTATCGAAGCACCCCTGCGCTACGCCTACGGTTCGCACCCCGGGGTATCTCGGCTCGTCATTGAGGTTGAGACGGACGAAGGTCTCACAGGTCTCGGCGAGTGCTACAGCGGCGCCAGCCGCGAAGGTCAACTCGCAGAGATGCGGCCACTTCTGCTGGGCGAAGATCCGTTCCAATTGGAGCGCATCCGCTGGAAGCTTTCCTCGCCCAGCGCGCAAAAGCTTTTCGGCAATGTGCTCGGATACGCGGGCATTGAGTTTGCATGCCTCGACTTGCAGGGCAAGGCCACGGGGCGTCCAGTGTGCGACCTTCTCGGTGGACGTTTGCGCGAAGTGGTCCCGCACGCCGGATACCTTTTCTATCGCCATCCCAATGAGCAGGGACACGGACGCGTCAGCAACTCCGACGAGATGGTCGCTTTCGCAAAGGACCTGGTCGCCAGGCACGGCTTCGAAACGCTGAAATACAAGAACGGTGTCCTTCCTCCACCCGAAGAAATTGAAACCTTCATCGCTCTCCGCAAAGCTTTCCCGCAACACAAGCTACGGCTCGACCCCAACGCCGCCTGGAGCGTCACGACCGCGATCCGCGTTGCCCAGAAGCTGTCACAATACGATGTCGAATACTACGAGGATCCGGTCTGGGGTCAGCGTGCCATGGAACGCGTGAATGCCAAAGTACCCTACATGGCGCTCGCTTCAAACATGAGCATCTTCGCCTTCGAGGATCTTTTCCTGGCGGCGCGCAACAATGTACTCGACGTGGTCCTCCTCGACCCGCATTGGTACGGCGGTATTGCTCGCGCCCGCATGGCGGCTGGCACATGCGAGGCTCTGGGCCTCGACGTCGGCCTCCACAGCGGTGGGGAATTCGGAATCTCGCAAGCCGCAGCCCTTCACTTATTGGCCTCCGTACCCAATCTCAGCGCCGCCGCCGATACTCACTACCACCACCTCACGGACGACATCATCGTGGGCGGCAAGATGAAGTTCGAAGCCGGGGGACTGCGCGTCCCCACAGGCCCGGGGCTGGGCGTAGAACTCGACCGCGACAAGCTGGCAAAGTATAACGAGCTTTCGCGCACAAAGCAGATGGGATCGTGGATTGAAGACCCCACCCGTCCGGGCATCGTCACGGTGCAGCCGAAATGGTAACCCGCACACTGCTCTGCGGGCTGGTGCTGGCCTCATTGCCGACGCTCGCCTGCGCGCAAACGCAGAAGCATACCGTGTGGCTGATCGGCAACTTCGACGATACTTCACGAGAGTTTCACGACAGCTTCGGCGTCGACTATGCCAAGCCCGCTTCCGACGTCGATTACACGATCGGCAAAAGCACCGCCTCCGACTGGCTGCGGTTCCAACCGGGCGATGCCAACGGCCTCGCGGGCGCGCGCCTACACCCGTTCCGCATCCATTTCATGCTCCCCCAGAAACCGCAGGGCACTTACATGCTGAAGCTGGCAATGCTCTATGAAACCCCCCGCCTCTCCAGGCTCCGCGTTGAAGTGGGCGGCCACACCGGCCTGTTCACGTTTGCTCCTACGCTCGACTACGCAGCGGGCGATTGGGAAGGCACCTTCGTCCCGCAGACCTCGCACGCTGAACGCTCGATTGCACTTCCCGCCGCATGGCTTCGCGAGGGTGGAAACACAATTACCCTCACAGCGATCGACGATCCCGCAACGCCCCAAAACTCCCTGGGCGACATTGCGCCCGGTGAAAGCGGCCTCATCTACGACGCGCTGGCCCTGGAACAAATTTCCGAGCCTTACGCCGGGGGAGGCACGACGACCACGGCAGTCGCCACCATCTTCTTTCAAGGCTCACCGACCGGTCCGCGCGAGGTGGTCCGCGCCTGCGTCGAAGCGCACGCCGACGCGCGTCAGGGCGGTCTTCCCAAGCAGATCGAACTGACCCTCGCCGGACATACCGAAATCCGGCCTCTCGACATCGGTTCAGCCGACTTCGGCGAAGCTTGCGCCCTCTTCGCCGTGCCGGAGTGGAAAGGGACCGCACATGGAATCGTACGCGTCAACGGAAAGTCGACCAACGTCGATCTGGTCGCGCAAAAGAAGTGGACAATCCTCATCGTCCCTCACGAACACCTTGATATCGGCTTCACCGACTATCGCGAAAAAGTGGCTGAACTCCAGTCGGAGAGCATCGACGGCGTCCTGGACCTCCTTCCCGGACACCCCGAATTTCGCTGGACCATGGATGGCAGTTGGATCGCACAACAGTTCATGGCGGCGCGGTCGCCCGAGCGTGTACAAGAGTTCCTTACCGCAGTCCGCGCCGGAAAAATCATCGTGCCTGCGCAGTACGCCAACCAGCACACCGGCGTCGCTTCACTTGAAGGCCTCGCCCACTCGCTCTACTATTCGCAATCGCTCGCGGACAAGTTCAAGCTTCCCATCGGCGCGGCCAACATCACGGACGTCCCGTCGTACTCGTGGTCCTACGCGTCTATCCTGCATAGTGCGGGCATCCAATACTTCGCGGCGGCAAGCAACTCGTGGCGCGCTCCCATCCTGCTCAAGGGCCGCTGGAACGAGAAGTCGCCCTTCTACTGGGAAGGTCCCGACGGTGGGCGCGTTTTAATGTGGTACTCCCGCGCGTACCTCCAACTGGCTTCGATGTTCGGCACGCCGCCGAGGGTCGAGGCGGTCCACGATGCGCTCCCGGTCTTCCTCCAGGCCTACTCGCGCAAGGACTATCGCGCAGACTCCGTCATCCTCTTTGGCAGCCAGCTTGAAAACACCGCCCTCGACGCCGCCCAGGTCACTCTACCCTCCGAGTGGGCAAAACAATATGTCTACCCCCGCCTGGTGTTCTCAACATTCCACGATGCCATGGCTTCGATCGAAGCGCAATTCAATCAATTCAACGGAACCATTCCCACCTATCGCGGCGACTTCGGTCCCTACTGGGAAGATGGCTTCACGTCCGGCGCACAAGCCACGGCCATGCATCGCGCCAACCAACAGCGCCTGCTCAACGCGGAGACGATGGCGACCATCCCCTCGCTTTTCAATCCGGCCATCCGCCCCGACCACGGGCTGCTCGACGACGCCTGGCAGAATTCGGTACTCTTCGACGAGCACACCTGGACCTCTGTTGGAGCAACCACCCAGGCGGAAAGCGAGCAGACAGTCGGCCAGTTTCAGAACAAAGCCGGCCAGGCCCTCCATGCTCGCGACGATATCGAGCAGAGTATTCACCGCAGCTTTGCTCAACTGGAAGCCACACTCGCCCCGAAAGAGGCCTCGCTGCTGATATTCAACGGGCTGAACTGGTCCCGCGGCGGTTGGCTCGAGGCCGACATACCCGAAGGCAAACAGATCGCCGACCCCGAGACACACCAGCCCGTACCGCAAGACATCCTGCGCGTTGAACGCGGAACTCCCTTGCCCGGCTTCGGCGGCGCCACGGTACGCGTTCGTTACCGCGTCGACAACGTCCCCGCGGTCGGTTACAAGCTTCTCTCGATCATCGACGCGCCGCCCGCACCATCTTCAAGACCCGCACAGCCACAGGGCGAAGCGCTGGAGAACAACTTCTACCGCATGACTCTGGACCCCGCCAGCGGCTCCATCCGCAGCATCTGGGACAAAGCCCTCAAACGCGAACTCGTGGATGCGCACAGCCCCTATCGCTTCGGCAGCTACGTCTACGTCACCGGGGCGGACGACATGCCGAACAACAGCCTGTACCGTTTCGGTGCCACTCTTCCCATGCCCGCTCTGACTCCGCGTCTCGCATCCGGCGGTCGCATCGTTTCCCTGCATCACGGAGCCGCATCTTCAACCGTCATTCTCGAGTCGTCGGCGCCCAACACTGACTCCATCCGCACCACCGTCACGCTGCCCTCCGACATCAAACGCATCGACATCATTATCTCTCTCCACAAGACAGAAACCCTCAAGCGCGAAGCGATCTTCATCGCATTTCCGCTCGCCATCGAGCAATCCTCCTTCGCGTACGACACCCAGAACGGCTACGTCGATCCCGCGCGCGACGAACTCGCCGGAGGCAGCCGCGAGTGGTACGCGACACAGCACTGGGCCGCCATTCATGACGACACCCTCACCGCCGCCATCATCCCCATCGACGCCCCCATGCTGGCCTTTGGAGACATCGTCCGTGGCGCATGGCCCGACGACTTCGTCCCCAGGAGTTCCACCATATTCTCCTGGTTGATGAGCAACTACTGGAGCACCAACTTCATGTCCTCGCAGGGTGGTGACTTCACCTTCCGCTACTCTTTCGTGAGCGCCGCAGAGTTCGATCCGGCGCAACTCACGCGCACCGGATGGGAACAAATGACACCCCTCGAAAGCGACCCCGTCTACGCCAGCTTCACACCGTCACCCTTAACGAGTGCGAGCTTTTTGAACCTCGACAATCCCAACGTCGTCGTCACAACATGGAAGCGCGCCGAGAACGGCCTCGGCAGTATCCTCCGCCTCACGGAAATCGCAGGCCGGCCGGAAGCTGTCAATCTCAGCGTCCCACATTTCCAACTCCTCCACGCGCAGCAATGCAATCTGCTCGAGGTTTGCGTGGCAAATCTTCCTGTGAGCAACAACTCTCTCAAGCTCGAATTGAAGCCGTACGAAATTGTTACGTTGCGCCTTGAAACACTGCCGGAGAAAATGCCATGAGCTTTCGGTTGGACGGAAAGGTCGCCATCGTCACCGGTGGCGCGATGGGCATCGGAGCTGCCACCGCCCGCCTTCTCGGCGAGCTAGGGGCGTCCGTCGCCATCCTCGATCGCGAGACGACGCGCAGCGCCGAAGTCGTGGTGCACACCCAGAGCCTCGGCTCCCCCGCCGCCTTCTTCTCCTGCGACGTTGGCTGCGCGGAAGAGGTCGCCAACGCCGTCGACCTCGCCGAAAAGCACTTCGGGGCTATTCACTTTCTGGTCAGCAACGCCGGAATTCAGCGCTACGGCAACATTGTCTCCACCAGTCTCGAAGACTGGGGCGAAACCCTCCGCGTCAACGTCCAGGGCTGCTTCCATTCCGTACGTTCGACCATTCCGGCCATTCTCCGCGCAGGGGGCGGCGCCATCGTCGTCACCGGGTCTGTGCAAACTGTCAGCGCCGTGCAAAACTCGGCCGCTTACGTCACGGCCAAACATGCGCTCATGGGCATCGTGCGCTCGGTCGCACTGGATTATGCCGCGCAGGGCATTCGCGCCAACTGCGTCCTCCCCGGCACCATCGACACTCCCATGCTGCGCGCCGTCGCCAACGCCACACCCAACCCAGAATTCCTCCTCCAGCAGTGTGCTCGCATGCACCCACTTGGCCGCATCGGCAGGCCCGAAGAAGTCGCCCACGCGATCGCCTTCCTCCTCAGCGACTGGGCCTCGTTCATCACTGGCGCGGCGCTGCTCGTCGATGGGGGTCTGCTCGTCCCCACCGGCGGGATGGGCCTTGGAGATAGCGGGCTCGGAGCCTCCGGCGAATGACTCCTCAGTCCGCTCCGGCAACCTCCGCCACCCCCTTGTGGCGTGGCCGAACTGCGCGCACGCTCACCAACGGCGTAGTGGAAGCCACGCTTCTTCCCGGCGGCGGCCACCTTGCAGCGTGGCGTTTTGTTGCGGGTAACGGTGCAGCGAACAATAACGTTCTCTGGGAATCACCCTGGGCCACGGCCGATCCGTGCACGCCACAGTACAAATCCCTGGCTTCCTTATATGGCGCTGAAGGCGTCGGAGAATTCCTCGCTTCGTTCACCGGCCACGCGCTCTGTCTGGATGGCTTTGGTCCACCGTCCAATAGCGAACTCCTCGGAGGCGCTGCCCTGCATGGCGAGGCCGCGACCTCGATGTGGAACTTCAGTTCGGACGCCCATGACTCGGACGCGGAATATCGACGCGCTTTGGCGTGGGTCGAACTCCCGCTTTCCCGGCTGCGCGTCGAACGTCGATTTGAGCTTGCGCCCGCCGAGAGCGTCCTGCGAGTCGACGAGCGCGTCACGAATCTGGGCAGAGCCTCCCGCAATCTACACTGGGTTCAGCACGCCACTGTTTCCACCACGCCAAAAGGGCGCATATCGGCCTCGCTGCGCGACGGCATCACCGCTCCGTTCGACTACGACGGCCACAATCTCCTGGCCTGCGGTGCGGAATTTCAATGGCCGCACGCGCCCGGCGCGCAGGGTGAACAGATCGACCTCCGCAAACTCTTCAGCACGCCCCAAACGGGTTTCGTCGCTGCAGCCCACCAGACTCCCGATCGCGAGCACGGATTCGTCGCCCTGTGCGACCCCAGCGCGCAACTCATGATGGGGTACGTGTTCTCGGCGAAAATTTTCCCCTGGATCGCCTCATGGGAAGAAAATCTCGCACGCGAATCGGCACCGTGGCTGGGACGCGTGCAGGCGCGCGGCCTCGAATTCGGGACGACCCCTCTCCCCCTGGGCAACGATGCCGTCGACGCAGGCGGTCCCATTCTCGGACATCCCGTTTCTCGCACCATCGCAGCAGGTCAGACATTACGAGCGCCATGGCTGCTCTTTATCGCTCCGCTGCCCGATGGCTGGGGTGACATTGAAGACATCCGCGTCGATACCGACGAGATCGTGATCACAAACTCGGAAACTCAGGTTCGCCTGAGGGCACAGGGCGCCGCTGCATTCCTCGGCGTGTCGGAGAATGGATAAATGCAGGCTCTCGCGTTAGACATGGGCGGGTCGCACATCGGTTGCGGTGTGGTCGAAGACGATCGCCTGCTCGCCGAAACGTCCATTGCATCCGAGGGCGCATCCAGCCTGCACGATCTTTTGCCGGCGGTGAGCCGGGCGTTCCGCCGTCTCTTACTGGAAGCAAATACGACCGCCAGCGAGTGCAGTGGCATCGCGATCGGATTCCCCGGCATCGTCGATGTGCGCGACGGCACCATTCATTCCACTTTGAAGAAATACGAAGACGCACCCAAGCTCAACCTCGCCGCCTGGGCAAAAGAGACCTTCGGTCTGCCCATCCGCATCGAGAACGACGCGCGCATGGCGCTACTGGGCGAGCAGTACGCTGGCGCAGGACGCGGCATAGCCGATATCGTTATGATGACGCTGGGCACTGGGATTGGAAGTGCGACCATCCTTAGCGGCCATCTGCTGCGCGGCGCGCACGCGCACGCTGGCTGTCTCGGTGGCCACCTTACCGCGAAGTTCGATGGGCGTCTCTGCCACTGCGGCAACATAGGCTGCGCTGAAGCCGAAGCCGCTGGCTGGTCTATGCCGTTGGTCGCACTCGCGTGGCCGGGCTTCTCCGAGAGCACCCTGGCTGATAGAGATCCCCTCGACTTCCGCGGACTGTTTTCTCACGCCGCAGCCGGCGATGCGGTCGCCTGCGAAGTTCGGGACCGCTGCCTTCGAGTCTGGTCCGCAAACGCCGTCTCGCTCATTCATGCCTACGATCCTGAGATCGTCCTCCTCGGCGGAGGAGTTATGCAAAGTGCTGCCGTCATTGTTCCCGCCGTCCAGGAATACATCGACAAACACGCGTGGTCCACCTGGGGAAAGGCTCAAGTCCGCGCCGCCGAACTCGGCAACGCCTCGGCGCTGTTGGGTGCCGTTCCCCTGCTGACCGAGGAGATGCATGGCTCGTAAACCGAATTACGATAAGTTCCCATTCGTCGCGGCAGGATCGAGGGCCGAGTGCGCCGCCAGTTGGGACGCCATCGCGCCCCTGCTCGCGCGCGCAGCCGTGATCTGCGTCGAGTGCTACCCCGGCGTCGATGTCGACGAAGTCGCCGCCGAACTCGCGCGACGCCTCCAGCCCCAGGCCATTTTTTTTGCCTCCGGCGCCTACAAGCCCGCCGCGGAGATTCAAGCGATGCTCGCGCCCCACCTCGGCTCCGACCGCGTCTTCGGTCGGATGAACGGCCTCACCCTTATCGAGTGGTTCGACAGCAATCTGTTTGACCGAATGCGCGAGAACATCGTCGCAGCCGCCGGTCGCGGCACTGTTCTCGTCGTCGGCACCGGTGCCGCCCTTCTTGCACCGGAACGCAGTGCGCTCATCTACGCCGACATGGCACGGTGGGAGATCCAGCTCCGTTACCGCCGCTTCGAACTCGGCAACCTGGGCTGCGACAATAGCGACGTCTCCTTCGCCGAAAAATACAAATGTGGCTTCTTCGCCGACTGGCGTGCCGCCGACCGTCTCAAGAAGAGTCTTCTCCCCACCCTCGACTTTCTCCTCGACACCAACGACCCGCAGCGTCCGAAGATGATCTCCGGAGACGCCTTCCGTTCTGCCCTCGCGAACGTTGCACATCGACCATTCCGCGTTGTTCCGTACTTCGATCCGGGTCCGTGGGGCGGCCACTGGATGGAGACAGTCTGCGACCTGCCCGAAGGCCAGCCGAATTATGCCTGGTGCTTCGATTGCGTTCCCGAAGAAAACAGCCTTCTGCTCGGCTTTGGCGATGAGCGTGTCGAAGTCGCCTCCATCGACCTCGTCTTCACCCACCCTCGCGAGCTGCTAGGCGATGCGGTCCACGCGCGCTTCGGGAGCGAGTTCCCCATCCGCTTCGACTTTCTCGATACCATGGGCGGCGGCAACCTCTCCCTCCAGGTCCACCCTCTCACCGAGTACATCCAGGACAAGTTCGGCATGCACTACACCCAGGATGAAAGCTACTACCTCCTCGCGGCCGAACCCGGAGCCGCCGTTTACCTCGGCCTCAAAGACAACATCGACCGCGAAGCCATGGCCCGCGATCTTCGCGCCGCGCAGGACGTGGGTGGCGACTTCCCGGCCGACACCTACGTCAACCAATTCCCCGCCCGTGCGCACGATCATTTCCTCATCCCCGCGGGCACGATCCACTGCTCGGGCGCGGACAGCATGGTGCTTGAAATCAGCGCCACGCCGTACATCTTCACCTTCAAACTGTGGGACTGGGGCCGCCTCGGTCTCGACGGACGCCCCCGCCCCATCCACATCGACCACGGCCTCCGCAACATCCAGTGGGACCGCACCACCGATTGGGTCCGTGAGAACCTGATCAACGCGATCCGCCCCATCGCCTCTGGCGGAGGCTGGCGTGAAGAAGCCACTGGCCTGCACGAGCGCGAGTTCATCGAAACCCGTCGCCACTGGTTCACGGGCGTCGCGCCCCATGACACCGACGGCGGCGTCAACGTGCTCAACCTGGTACAGGGCGAAGAGGCTATCGTCGAAAGCCCCACCGGCGCCTTCGAGCCTTACATTGTCCACTACGCCGAAACCTTCATCGTCCCCGCCGCCGTCGGCGCCTACACCATCCGCCCTTACGGCATCGCCGTCGGCACCGAGTGCGCCACAGTAAAAGCCTTTGTCCGCACGGAGCCTTTCGCATGAGTGTCCTCGACCTTCTCGAACCCCATGCCCGCGCCTACATGGAAAGCCTCATCCGCGCAGGCGGCAAGCCGTTGCCTGAACTCTCGCTCGAAGCCGCTCGCCGATTCATGCGCGACAGCCAGCACACGCCGCTCGAACATCCCTCAATCTCGGTCGAAACCATTGCAGCAAACGATGTCACCCTCACCATCGTTCGCCCGAAAAGCTCGCCACAGGTCCTGCCCGCGATCCTTTATCTCCACGGCGGCGGATGGGTCCTCGGCGGCATCGAGACCCACGCGCGCATCGTCCGCGAAATCGCCGTCCGCGCCAACGCCGCCGTCGTCTTCCCCCACTACGCCCTCGCCCCCGAGTCGCCTTTCCCAGCGGCCTTCGAGCAATGCAGCGCCGCCCTCGAATGGCTGCAGTCGCACGCCGCAGCGCACGCCATCGACCCCACCCGTCTCGCCATCGCAGGCGATAGCGCCGGAGCCAACCTCGCCGCCGCCATCGCGCTCGCCGCTGGTGCCCAATTCCGTCTTCAGGCCCTGCTATGCCCCGCCCTTCATGCAGCCACCGCCACCCTCAGCTACGAGCAGTTCGCCGCAGGCCTCAATCTCACCCAGGACGCCATGCAATGGTTCTGGAGTCAGTACGTCCCTGACCCCAGCGACCACTCCGACCCCCGCGCTTCACCTTTGCTCGCAGCGCAATTTGTCCTGGCAAACGCCGCCCCCGCCATGATCCTCACCGCCGAATGCGACATCCTCCGCGACGAAGGCGAAGCGTACGCTCATCGTCTCGCACAAGCCGGAGTATCTGTGACCGCGATCCGTTTCCTCGGTACCCTCCACAACTTCATCGTCCTCGACGACCTCGCGGACTCTGGCCCCGCCATCTCGGCATTGAGCCTTATTGGCGATGCCCTCAAGACAGCGCTCCACATTTAGCACCAGCACAGAGGTGAACCCATGGCTCTCAACAAATTCCTTATCCGCAGCGCGCTAACGGGCGCACTCGGCGGTCTGCTCTTCGGTTTCGACACCGCCGTCATCGCCGGAACCACTTACGCGCTCACGGACAAGTTTCACCTCACTCCATTGCAGCTCGGGTTCACCGTTTCCATCGCGCTGTGGGGCACCGTCATCGGGGCGATCAGCGCCGGTGAAATCGGGCAGCGGTTCGGTAGCCGCGCCACGTTGCGCGTCATGGCCATCCTGTATGTACTTTCTGCCGTCGGCTGCGCGTTCGCATGGAGTTGGCCCATCTTCCTGCTGGCACGCTTCATTGGCGGCCTCGGCATCGGAGGCTCGTCGGTCCTCGGCCCCGTATACATCGCCGAACTCGCACCCCCGGCCTATCGCGGGCGTTTGGTGGGCTTATTCCAGATCAACATCGTCGTCGGGATCCTGCTGGCCTACTTCTCGAACTTCTTCATCGCCTCACTGCACCTCGGCCTTACTGAATGGCGCTGGGAGTTCGGTGTCTCCGCGCTGCCCGCCGTTCTTTTCCTCGTGATGTTGTTCGGCATCCCGCACAGCCCCCGCTGGCTTGTCACCAAAGGTCGCGTCGAAGAAGCTCGCGAAACACTCAACATCATCGGCACCCCCGACACCGAAGCCGAGCTCCAGGCGATCGTCGCCTCCATCCACGTCGAAACCAGCACCCGCAAAGAGCCGTTGTTCGTTCGCAAATATCGCGTCCCGATCCTGCTGGCTGTCGCGCTCGCGGCGTTCAACCAGCTCTCCGGAATTAACGCCATTCTCTACTATCTCAACGACATTTTCGCGTCCGCCGGCTTCGATCGCATCTCCGGCGGCCTGCAGACCGTCATCGTCGGCGCGGTCAATCTAGCCGTCACCATCATCGCGATGTTCTTCATCGACAAACTCGGCCGCAAGACGCTCATGCTGATCGGATGCGTCGGCATGAGCCTCGCTCTCGGCGGTGTCGCCGCCGTCTTCATGACCGGACGCGCCAAAGGCGCCCTGATCTTTCTCGTCACCGGTTTCACAGCCTCCTTCGCCATGTCGTCCGGCTCGGTCATCTGGGTCTATATGAGCGAGATCTTTCCCAACGATGTGCGCGTCAAAGGCCAGGCCCTGGGCAGCACGACCCTCTGGATCATGAACGGCATCATCTCGCAGATATTCCCGCTTGTGGCCGCAAAATCACGCTCCCTGCCGTTCGTCATTTTCGCCGTGCTGATGGCAGCCCAGTTTGTTGCCGTACTCCTCTTTTTCCCTGAAACCAAGGGCCTCTCTCTCGAACAATTGCAGGAGAAGCTTCATCTCGGCGACGGACAAATTCGAAGTTCATAGAACGATCGCTCCGTAACGATAACCACCGCGATTCAGGCTGCCGTCAATTCGTCCATAGCTCGCAATCGAGAGAGACATGTCTTACTTCCCAGTTACTTTTTTCGGAAAGATTCCAAACTCCCAACGGGCTTAGCGTCCGGTTGACCCTTTGCCAACGACACTTGGACGAGATGCCGACTGTACGGACACTTGAATTCCTGCGCGGCTTATTGTGGGAGTATGTATGCGGGAGTGTGCGCAAGTCGATCCAAACTGATTGCCCAATGGAAAAGGGTAAGCTCGGATTTATTTGCTGAACGCTGTTAAGACTATGTACGCATTCAGAAGAGCCAGCGAGAACGCGGGGATGGCGGCGTAGAGAGGGTCACGTATTTTGAATCGCGTAATAACGGCGTAAATCATCATCAGCATCAGGCCACCTGCAGAGAAAGCGAGGATAGGCCGAAACCAGTACCCGGCGACGATGCCGAGTGATCCTGCAATCTGCAAACCGCCCGTGAGTTGGCGCAATTGAGGAACTTTGTAGCGCTCAAATTCCAGTTGCATGCGATTGGACGAGAAGCAACTGATGCCGTAAAAGCCGAAAAACACAACGGAAACTATCCGCGCGACTTGAGCGATAGAGATTGGCGACACTTCGTTGTTATACACTCACGTATCTCGAAAGAAAGGTTCGAAGGCGCTGCCCGTGGTGAAGACTATGCATACGACACAAGTAATTCTGCAATGCGTGGTGGCGTTAGGGCTTTTCAACGTCTGGCTCCTGCGGGCCAATCGGAACACCTCGTATCGTGGGGGAAATGCACAGACTATGAGTCAAGAGTTTGCGGCGTATGGTCTGCCGCCGCTTGCGATGTACGTGGTGGGAACGCTCAAGGTGGGGGCAGCAATTTGCCTGGTCGCTGGCGTTTGGTGGCCCTCGCTGGTGTTTCCCGCAGCTCTGCTGGTTGCGCTCCTCATGGTGGGCGCGTTGGCAATGCATGTGAAGATTCACGATCCCGCTCGAAAATCTGTGCCGGCGGTGGCGTTGCTTCTGATTTGCGTTGTGATTATCTTTCTAGACCGACATTGAGCACTTCGAGCAGCAGGGCAAGCACCCCTCCCCGGTAGTCTTTAGCGGCTTGATGAGTCGTCTGGCAAACCGCTTCATCGAATTCTGTGAGCTAAGTCGCCATGAATGAAGCCGCCCCCGCTATTGAGTCCGTTTGGGACTACCCTCGTCCACCGCGTCTCGAATTCACCCCACAGCGCATCCGCATCCTTCACGCAGGCCAGACGGTCGCCGACACGGCGCTGAACGGCGAACGCGCTCTGCGCATTCTTGAAACCAGCCATCCGCCGGTTTACTATCTGCCGCGCACCGCCGTCGCCACAGAGTTGCTTGTGCCGTCGCACGCCCGGCAGAGCTTCTGCGAGTTCAAGGGTCTCGCAACGTACTGGTCTGTGTCCATTCTTGGGCACGAATCACCCAATGCCGCCTGGAGCTACGAGTCCCCCTCGCCCAGCTATGCCGCCCTGCGCGGACACCTCGCGTTCTACGCCACCAAGGTTGACGAGTGCTGGGTTGGCGACGAGCGCGTGATGCCACAGCTCGGCGACTTTTACGGAGGGTGGATTACTTCCAACCTCCGCGGTCCCTTCAAAGGCGCACCCGGCACACGCCACTGGTAGCGCGTCCGCCGAAGCATTCTGTTGCAACTCGAGAATCGGAGTTTGTCGATCCTTAACGACTCGATTCAAGAGTTTCCCCGTCGCAGCCGAGTGCGGATAGGCTAGGATGCGAGAAGGATATGGACATCGCGGCGAGGCGAAGTACGACAACATCGGCGTCGTCTGAGCAGGCGCCTCTTCCTGTCGTCTGTGTCGTGACCACGGCTGAGAACTTCCTCAGTGAGCTGGTTCCGGAGCTAACGCCCTGGTACCACATCGTCACGCGCGACAACTACGGAGATCTCTCGCGCTGGGCTCGCGAAGCCAACGTTGCCGCCGTTCTACTCGACATCGACACCGAGGAGGACGCCGATGGAGAAATTCACGGCGGGCTTGCCGTCCTCGATGAGTTGCGCAAACTCAACGACCACTTCGTCATCATCTCTCTGAGCCGCTCGCGAAAGCGTTCGGTCGAGCGGCAAGCCATCGACGCCGGTGCGGACACCCATTTCCGCAATCCAGTCGATATCGGCGAACTGCGCCTGGCTCTGGCCGAAGCCCTACGTAAACGCGGAGAAAACGTTGAGCAAGAGCGCGTGCGCCGCCAGGCGTTCGAGAGCAGCCGCTTTCAGGATTTTGTAGGAGCCAGCGAGCCCATGCGGTTGATCTACGACGCTATCCAGCAGGTTGCGTCAAGCAACGTCAACGTGCTGGTTCGCGGTGAAAGCGGCACGGGCAAGGAACTTGTTGCACGCGCGATCGTTGCGCTCAGCCGCCGCGCGCAGAAGCCCTACATCCGTCTGAACTGCGCTGCTCTGCCCGAAAACCTGATCGAATCGGAGTTGTTCGGTAGCGAACGCGGCGCCTTCACAGGGGCCACCGAATCGCGCCCCGGTCAGATCGAACTGGCCGATGGCGGCACGCTCTTTCTGGATGAGATTGCCACCCTCACATTGTCGCTGCAGACCAAGTTGCTGCGCGTACTGGAGGATCATCAGGTGCAGCGTCTCGGCGGCCGCACGCAACGCAAGATTGATTTCCGCCTCATCTGTGCCAGTAACGAGCCGCTCGAAGAGATGATTCGGTCCGGCCGCTTCCGCGAAGATTTGTACTACCGCATTCACGTCATCCCCATTCACCTGCCTCCCTTACGCGAACGCAGCGGAGATATTCCTCTGCTTTGCAACTATTTCCTTCACATGCATTGCGCGGCCAACGGCGTTGCCCTCAAGAGACTGAACGACGACGCTTTGTCGGCGCTCGAGGAGCATACCTGGCCCGGGAATGTGCGCGAGCTCGAAAACCTGATCCAGCGATTCGTCATTACGGTGCGCGGCGACGAGATTGGGCCCCTACATCTGCCGTCGCGCGTGATCGCACATAACCTCGCTGTTCACGAAGCCGCACTGCTGCCGGAGTCTGGAACGGACTTCGACGTTGAGGTACAACAGTTGGAGATTGCGTTGCTCGCCAGCGCCCTCAAGCGAGCTAAGGGCAGCAAGTCGGGAGCGGCGAGGCTCCTGCGTATCGACAGCCAGCGAATGAAATACCTCTGCCGCAAGTACTCGTTATGAGGTGGACGACACCGCATGGGTGAAAAATTCACCGACGCCATGTAACATTCTCACCTACTAGGAAGTTCTCATCGGACTGGAAATTTTTGCCGAACACGCAAGTCATTGGAAACAGGTAATTTGAAAAACATTTTGAATCCGCGAAAGTTTGGCATGATGCTTGCTCTATGCAATGCGTAATTTGAAATCAAATCGAAATCTCAAGTGAGGATTAATTCCATGGCAATCCAGAAAAAGTCTCTGTTCAACTCGCCCTCCACCACGAAGGCCGCTCGCAAAGTATCCATCTCCACTCCCGTCAACACCGGCAATCTGGCGACCGCCAAGCTCGCAACTGCCAAGCTCGCCACTGCCAAGCTTGCGACCGCGAAGCTCGCCACTGCAAAGATGGTCAATGCGAAGATGGTCAACGCAAAGATGGTCAACGCGAAGATGGTCAACGCGAAGCTCGCCACTGCCAAGCTCGCCACTGCGAGGGTACGCAGCTAGTACGATTTTCTCTTGCACCGCTTTGCAAGACGGAGAACTCTCATGCCGAGAGTTCTCCGTCTCTTTTTGGGACTGCATCGGCGTTACCAGACGTGGGCCCGCACCAGGTTCAGAACCATCGACGAGTAGTGGCTGAAGAGGCTCTGTCGTGCACCAAATATCTTCGCGCGACCCGCGGTCCCCAGCGGCAGTGCGGCAGCGTCGGTCGAGGCCGGCACAACAAGCCGAACAGAGTAGAAGGTCGGCAGCTCGAGACCTTTGTAATCCTGACGAGCGAGCAGCCCGGGAGGCAGGGTGACCGGCGTTCCATCGATCGGCGGTAGCCGTCCGCGGACGATAGAAAATCTGCCCGGCGGATTCAGCGCAATCTCCGCGCCCACTCGGATGCGGCGAAGCGCGCCAGAAGGAATAAAAAGCCGGATCGATTGTTGAGCCACACTCGATTTCAAGCTCGCCACAGTCAGCAGCTTTTCTCCCGAGCCGACTCTTTGATGTAACAACGAGCCTGGATCCGGCGTGAGAACCGTGCCCTCCTTCGCCGCGGTAATCAGCAGCGAGGCTTGGGCTTCGCTGGCCATCGTGGACGAACGTCTCGCCGCCTCCTGTCCGGCGGCCGTGCCGCCGATCGAACGCCCTTGGATCTCGGCTTCAAAGGCCTGGAAGCTCGCAGAATCGGTCGCCGCCTTGGCGCCAGAGGTCAGCCCCGCCGCCTCGTCGCTGGACAGGCGCAATAAAGGCTGACCCGCACGTACGTCTTGCCCTTCGCGAACGAAGACGGACTCGACTTGGCCGCTCACAGTCGCATGCACGGCGGCAGACTCGGCCGCCTCGACGAGGAAGTACGCATCTTCCCGCTCGCGCAGGATGGGCGCAAACAGCAGGACGAGCACGATGAGCAAAGCGACCGCATACTTCGGTGTCAGCCATGCACTGAATCGCGGAATCCCTTTCCACGCCTGGACCATCACTCCACGAAGCAAATTCAGTCGGCTGCGAAACAACGTGAACGCCAGGAGCCCCACGGGAATCAGGGCAAACTCCGCCAGAACTTTGGAAGTGAGATTGTAGCTAAAACGAATCACGGTAAAGAGCAGCAGGTAGCTATATCCGCCGGAGATCACGGCATAGAGCACGAACAGCGGGAGCCGCCGCCGCGGTATCGCAGGCACCTCAATCGGCAGACGAAGGATCCGGCTCTGAACCCATGCGGAGACGAAAGCCGTGGACCGTTCCTTGAGATCAGGAACTCCGATCATTTCCGTAAGGAAGTAGTACCCGTCGAGTTTCAGCAGCGGGTTCAGGTTCATCACCACCACGGCAAGCCCAGTAATGAGGATGATCTTGTACGTAAAGTCGTGCACGAAATTGCCCGGCGGCGTGTTGGCCCAGATGATCATCGCAAAGCCGCAGATGACCATCTCGATCCAGATGCCCGCAATGATCGTCGCCAGGCGCTGCATCTTTGTGGCGGAAACCCAGCTCTCGGTGACGTCGACAAAGAAAGCGGGCGTCAGGTAGAGGAACATCAGGCCCATGCTGTGCACCTCGCCGCCATAATGTTTGCAGGTAAGGCCATGCGCCGTCTCGTGAATGAATCCGAGCCCAAAGAGCAGCAGCCAGAACTCTACCAGATCGTAAAATGACTTGTGCGTGAAGGTGAAAAAGAGAGGGATGTCGGGTCCCAGCACATTCCACTTCGCGACAAACACTCCAGCCTCAAACAGGAAGAGAGCGACGACAGCCAGCACACTCCAGTAGTTGTAGATATAGCGCCCGGTAAGGTTGTCTAGCAGCGTCAGGTAGCGGTCGGGGTCCCATGCCGAGAAGCTGATGTTGGAAAGGTTGATCTTGCCCTTCCGATTCGCTCTGCGGCCTCGTTGCGCCGTGAGCCTCGCACTCATCGCGATATTCTTTTCCTGCGGCGTCTTGTACCAGAACTCCGATTCATCCAGACCGGCCGCAAAATCCTTCACATCCTGGACCGAAAGTTCGGCACCGGTATCGCTATTAAATTGCTGCGCAACTTCAGCGAAGGTGCGAACGCCATCAAAGAGCTGCGCCAGTTGCCATTGAATCGGATGGAAGCGAAAGAAGTTTCCCTTGCCTCGCTGCAAAATCCCGATGATCGGCTCTCCGTCGAGGAAGTCATCGCGGACCAGCAGATCGGGATCGAGCCGAGGCGGATTGACGCGCGCGAGCCGCGACTTCGGAATCTGCGGCAGGGCTGCGTCGAGGGCCTCGGTCAGGTTCATCGCGGTGGCCGCACATCACGTAGGGACGTTGCAGAGACCTGCATCGTCATTCCGGGTTTCAGCAACGACGAAGGATGAACCAGTAAACCGATCACCTGCACACTCGCGCTGGCCGGATCGACAACAGGGCTCACGCGAAGGATCCGAGCCGGTTGATGTAGTTGCGGATAATTCGGCGTCGTCAAATCAAGGTCCGCGCCCGTCGAGTACGCCGCCATCACGGACTCCGGCACCGTGAAGAGAACGCGCAACGGCCCTGTGGCGGTAATCCACAACAGCACCTCGCCCTTCTTCACCTCCTGCGCCTGGCGCAAAGAACTTCTACCGACAACCCCGTCGAACGGAGCGACGATACGAGATTCTTCGAGCGCCAAATTGGCGGAGACGAGGTCTGCTTGCCCCGCCGCCCTGTCGGCGCGATAGCGTGCGACTTCCGCGATTGTTTCATCCAGCTTGTACTTGACGTGCTCCCAGTCCTCTTCGCTGCGGATCTTTTCCTTGCGCATGATGTCCGCGCGACGAAGGTCCGCCTCGGCCGACTTCTGTTCCGCCTGCCAGCCGGCGATCTGCGCATCAAGAGACACGAGCTTGGCCTTCTGCGACTCACTGGCCGCGCGCAGCGAGCGGTCATCCAATACCGCAAGCACTTGGCCGCGGCGCACATGATCGCCAATCTGCACCATCACCCGCGCGACCCGGCCATCGCGTGCGGCGGAAATGTCCGCTTGCTGCTCAGCCACCAACGGCCCCGTCGTAGAGAAGGGCCGCCACTCATTCCCTTCATAGACCGGTACCGGGGGCTTTGGCAGAGGAACGGTTACAGCATTCGGAACCGGTTCTGCAGAGGCGTGGGCTTGTGCGGCGTTATGGTCATTGCATCCACCCAGAACAATGGCCGACGCCGTCGAGAAGACTGCCACCGCGGCAGACTGGAAAAACGAACGTGTTGCTGAACTTGCGTCTGATTGACGACTCATGCGCTCACCATCCGATCCAATTCCACAGGGTCTGCCACAGCCACATCGCCGGCGCTCGCAGCAGCACGTACCCCGCCGGCTTGTAGCCAACGAAAATTTTTGCTTTGCCCGTCATGCCGGCGCGAAGGGTAGCGTCCGCGTTCGCCAGCGGAACCCGCGCGGCGAACATGAGGTCGCTCTCAGTGGCTTGCGTCTGGGGGCTCACAACGCCGATCGCTCCGTGCCATGAACGCTGCGGATAGCTGTCCAGTTTCATGGTTGCGGATTGGCCGGCGTGCACCAGCGCGACATCGCTCTGGGTCACTTCAATATTCAAGACAGCCGAAGATAAATCCAGCACCTGGGCGAACTTGTCCCCGGCACTGAGGTGCTGGCCAGCCAGGTTCTCCAACGCAGGTGTGGCGATCACCCCGGCAATCGGCGACCGCAGTTGAGCACTCTCGACACGGCTACGCGCACGCATCGCCTCAGACCGCAAAAACTCTGCCTGCGCACGATCGGCCCCGGCCGCGGCCGACCCACTGGCAAGGCTCGCCTGAGTCGCCATTTCAGCAGTTCGGTACTTCGCTTCAGCCGAAGCGACATCGCTGCGCCATTGCCAGTCATTCATCGCCCCCAATAACTCTCCCGCGGCCACCCGCTGCCCTTCTTTCGCGAATACCGCAGTCAGGTTGCCGTCGACAGGAACTGCGATCGTCACCACGTGCTGGGGCGCAATCACCGCCCGTCCGGAAATCCGCATCGGCAAAGGGCAAAGCACAAGGAAGAGCACGGCCGCAGCGGCTATCGCTGCATACGTCAATTTCCGGCTTCGGCTGCTCCGCAGCAGGGCCCGCTTCTTTTGCAGCAACGGTTCCAGCAAGCTGATCAGCGGGACTTCGCGATACAGTAGCGCATTTCGAATCGCCACGGTCGCCTGTCCACCCAGAATTTTGATCATCTCGATATGCGGCTGGTCGAGGAATTCCGGATCCGCTCCTTCGTAAAGCAGCAAACCGACTCTTCCCTGATCGTCCGCCAGTGGAAGCGAGTAAAGTGCGCCAAAGCCTGTGGCCTCAAAGTGCCGCACGACCTCCTCAGGAAGCCCGGAGTCCTTGGTAGCCTCCCCAGTGCGGCGCATATGAAAAATAGACGACTGGGGTGACAGCCACCGCACCAACTCAAGCAGACGATTCACCTGCGCATCGCCCATCGGAATATTCGCGATACCCGACACAGCCTTCAACTGCAGAGTTCCCCGATGATCCAACGCGATGGAGCACCGCTCGTACGGCAACACGTTCTGCGGCGAGTTGACGATGATCTGCAACAACCGGTCCAGCCTTAATGTCGACGTAATCTCCGCACTCACCTGGACGAGAGCCTGAAGAATTTCGAGCTTACGTTCCGCATTCATCAGGCTGGCGTTTTTGAGCGCGTTGCTCACCGTCTCCGACATCGCGGAAAGGAAGAACAGGTCATCATCATCGAAGGGCCCGTCGCCACTCTTGTTCACGGCCTCCAGCACGCCAACTTCCGCCTCGCCCTGCATCAGCGGAACCAGCAGCGCTGTCGTAATCGAAAGCGCGAGGGAGTCATCGCCCAGACCGGCGTTGCGCCGAACCAGCCGTTCATCCGCGGCATCGTCGATCAGCAACGGATCGCCTTCCTCCGCCATATCCGCGACGTAACCCTCTCCGGCAGACTGGCTCGTCCCCAATTCAACCGTAGCGTCCGATCCGCTGGAAGCCATCAGTCGAAGAACGTCATTCTCAAACAGCCACAGGTGCATCGCCTGGCACGGCAGCATTGCCAGCGCTTTCCGCGGCGCCAGCCCAATCACTTCATCCAGCTCAAGGGTTGCGTTGAGCGACTTCTCCAGGTCGTACAGCTGGCTCATCCGGTGAACGGAGTCGAGCAGATTCTGCCGCTGCCGCTCCTGATCTTCCGCACCCACGAACGCCGTTGCAGCCAGCCGCGCGATCGTTTGCAGAGCGTCGAGGTCGGCTACGTCCATCGGTTTGGAGAAGGTCAGCACCTCGATCACCCCTGCCAGGCTTCCGTGACTCAGAAGGGCAACGTACCCCAGCGAAGCGACCGTCCGGCTAACGTTCAGGTGCGCCCAATCTTCGCGCGGGATATCCGCGCCGGAGTACAGGATCGATCCCGTCTCGCCGTCGGACAAAATGTCCAGCAGGCGGCTCCCCCCTGACAGCACAGCGCTTTCGAGTGTGACTGGCCCGGCCATCCCAATGACTGAAAGCGTCCGCACATCCTCGATCGCGAGAAGCCGATGCACCACACAGGCACTATCGCCCACGACGTCGACCACTGCGGCAGCGATCAGCCCAGCGCGGGTGGATGAATCGGCCGCCGACAAAAGAGAGTCGGCCAATTCAATCATGAAATCAATTGGCAGTGGCATCTTGAGCCACCAAGGTATCATCAATGAATTCCGCAGTGGCGGAGACGCTGACAGAAATCGAAGTGTAGAAGAAGAGCCGACGTCGGCGTGTCTCTTCAAGAATAGAATTCAACCGACGCAGGAGACTTCGTGGACTTCGATATCAGGCAAACTGGCAACATCTGCATTTTGAAAGTCAAAGGCCGTTTTAGGTCCGATAGAGTTCCCGAGTTTGACGCGGCCGTGATTTCGGCGATCGAGACGGGCCACATCTATCTGATCCTCGATCTCGAAGATGTCCCGATGCTCGATTCTTCGGCCATAGGCGCCGTCGTCAACACCCTGAGGCTCACCAAGCAAGCCGGCGGCGATTCCAAGCTGTTGAACCCATCACCGTATATCTCCAAGTCATTCAAGATGGTCGGAATCCTGAGCCTTTTCGGGGTTTACACATCAGAAGCGGAAGCCTCCGCCGCTTGCGGCACGAACTGAGATTGAGGCCTGCACCGTGAACCGTATTGCGGCAATCATTGTGGTGCGGGTATGCGGATCTGGTTCGCCCCGCAGGTCTTCACGGCTGAACAGCTTTCGGGCTTCAGGTTTTTGTCCAGGCAGACTTCCAAGGCTGTGAGATAGTTGTTGCCGCAGGTGATGGCGAGGCTGCTGGCGGGGATACCTGGGTTGCTTTGCGTGAACAGCGTGGCGATCTGCGCTGGCGTAAGGGTGGTCGGCTGGGTCAGGTGAGAGAGTTCGGTTGGGACATGGATCGATTGCTCTGCGCGGCGGGCAAGGACGAAGTACTGATCGGGCGCCAGGCCCGAGCAGGTGCCGTGCGTTTGCCATTCGTGCTGGAGCAGTCCAGAGTCAGGGTAGATGTCGGCGTACTGAGAGGGGCTGGTGGGGCCTGGGGTTTCGCTGCAGTGCTCTGGGTAGGTGCCGTCGTTATTTTGCGGCCACAACCCGTGCAAGGTGAAAGTGCGGCGCTGAGCACACTCGGGCGCCGTAGGATGGCCGTGGCAAAACTCGGGTGACCAGGAGAGGTTGAGCACGTAAAAGTCGAACTGGCCAGGCGCGGCGGTAAGGGCGCGGCTGTTGTGATGACGACTGGAACGCGCCGCCAGCACTGCGTCGGTGTTGGTATTTCGCGAACCGTTTTGGCGCGACTGGTAGGTACCAGCGTTCGTACCGCCGGAAGGCTCATTCACCGTATCTTCACGGTCGTGGCGGGTCCAGTTGTCGTTGGATGCGTCGCGCTTGCCACGATGGTGGCGATGGTGCGATTCGGTCTCGTATTTGTCCTCGTTGGCAGAGTTGGACGAGTTGGCAGATTGGTTATACCTGTCGCCTTTCCGCGTGGCTTGGGGCTCCGGGACGGTTTTGCAGCCGCTGGTGACGAGCGCAAGACTGAGTAGCAGTGCAGGTGCTTTAATCCCTATCATCAGCAGCTTGGATGGGCCTAGGCGGGGGAATGGGTTGTCTGACCCCGCAATGCGAGACTCCTTGAGGACCATCTGACGATAGCCGTGCCTCGATTCATCACATTGAAGACGGACATGCGAGGTGAGCAGCGGCTTTATGCCATTCGGGGCTCGAATGGTGTCTCCGGCATTCATCAAGTGCCACCGCCGGATGACAGTGGCCAACTGTTGCTGCCGAAGATCGCGCTCCTTGTGAGTCGGCTTCCCGGAAGCGATCTCATTGAAATGCGGTACTAATGGACCGCGGGTCGTGAGCGCACGAGCGTTCTGTGCCTTCGCAGCAGCACTACCAGTGCCCGGCGCAGGTACATGGCCAGCAGAGGCATCGCAATTGCAGCCATCACGGCCCAAACGATCAGCGCGTGCCACTCCCATTGCCAGATGTCGTGAAACAGTCGCAACGGATGATGGCTTAGGTGCTCCAACTGCTTGCGGTCCATCGGCAGCTTGCGCGTGCGAAAAAGATGGACGCCGAGCTGGATGAAGGGAATGAACAGCAGCAAGTGCAGCGGCGCTACCACATGTGTGCCGATCAGCGACGCGAGCTTGCTGAGGCCAAACACCCACGCCACAAGCACAACAAACAACGTCGTGAGCCCGACAGACGGATTAATGCCGACGACCATGCCCAGCGCCAGGCTCCACGCCAGTCGTCGCGGCGTGACGCCGCCACGCAGCACGCGTAACATCGGCCGCAGCACGTGGCAACGAGCCCACTCGCGAATGAATCCTGGCACCAGCACACAAAGTTTGACGCCGGCAAGTGCCGAAATGGTGGGCTTGACATACCCGGCCAGTTCGTAACGTCGATCGCGAAAGTCAGCGAAGCGCCGCCGGACCTACCAACCCCTCCGGACGCACCGGAACGGACTGCATAGCTGGCTGAGTTCGAGATCGCAAAGCCAGTGATGGTGGCGTCCCCGTTCAGCACTATCACCTGCGGTGTGTGGACGGCGATGACCGTCGGCACGTCACATCGTTCACGCGATGGTGACACGGCTCAAGCGGTCGAATGACAGGGTCTACGGCTAAACAGAGACGTGAAGAGGCTCTAAAGCAGTTTGCGCACGATGCTGCGGACGCGCTCCGTAACCACGCCGTAGAGTACATGAGTGGCAGCTTCGCTGGACTTCTCGCGCAGCGTCTGGTCCTTAGGCGCGGCGGAAAGACCCAAGGCCGGAAGCGCTCCTTCGTGGGTCAAAGACATGAGCGCCATGCCGAAACCGGCACCTTCCTTGGCGGTCGCCGCGGGGTAGAACTCTGCCAGCGCACCGTAGGCCGCGCCCGTCAACGCGCCGAACCCCCAGTGGATGGCCTCGCCCGCGACCTCTTCGGTCCCGGAGTCGAGATGATGGCCCGCGATTTTTTTGGCCAGGACTTCGGGCGGCTCCGGCTCGCCATGCGTACGCGGTGGGTAGAAGCGCTCGGCGAGCGTTTTGGCGGCGGTAGCGACCAGGCCAGCGACAAGCCCAGCGAGAAGACCCTTGAGTAGACGACTTTGCGTAGATTCCATTTCGCGGCTCATGCTAATTTCAGATGCGGGTTGGCCGTGCGCCGGTTGGCACTGGAGCGAACGCAATTTTTCGACCGGTCGCGCAGGTACGATTGCAGGAGATGAATTGGAAGTCTATTCTTGCGGGGACTTGCGGATTTGTGTTCGGCTTCTGGCTATGTATGCCGCGCGACGCAGTGCTGCTGCCGCGCTATGAGGTGCTCGTCGCGGATGCCGCTGGCAAAGGCCTGGCGGGCGCCGAGGTGAAGCAAATGCGCGAGGACTATGCGGTCTCCGGGCACGTGTCCTCCTCGCTGGCAAGCGCCGATAGCTATGGACGCGCTGCGTTCCCGGCAGTGCGCGGTCGCACCAGCCCCTTGCTGCGGTTGATTGTGTGCGGACGGCGCATGGTCACGCTCGGGGTCCACGCCCCGTGCGGCTATTTGCATCAGATTGCGGTCGAAGTACCGGGTTACTCGGAAGCGGCGCGCTCGGAAAGCAAGCTGCCGCTGAAGGGCCGCGGGAATCTGCTTCGCATTACGATGGGCCGCGTCTTTCCCTATTGATACGACACCCCTCATCTTCGCTTTCTAGACATGGGCTTGCCGAAATGTCAAAGGCTATACGGCGAAGGGCGCAAGCTTTTCCGCGCTTGGGGGAGCGGTCAGCAAACTGACCACGAACAGGCAAAGCAGGGACGCGAGCAGCGCGGGCAGAATCGCGTCGCGCGCTCCGATGATCGGAGGAAGGTGCGGCGTCAGAGTGTCCCAGGCGACGGTAACGACAGTCCCCGCAGCGATGCTCGCGACTGCGCCCGCGGCGGTCGCGCGTTTCCAATAAAAGGCGGCCAGGATGACCGGCGTCAGAGCCGCCGAATAAATTGTGTAGGCGTACAGCGACTTCTTCAAGACGCTTGAAGTTCCGAGCGATTGCCACAGCGCCCACGCACCCAGCGCCACCACCATCAAGCGCGAAACCAGCAGCACTTGTTTGTTCGAGGCATCTCTTTTCAGATAGCGGACGAACACGTCGTTGACAAGATTGGTGGCGGGGGAGAACAGGTAGTTGTTCGCAGTAGAAACGACTTTGGCGAAAATCGCCCCGACGAGCAGCGCGCCCAGAATTCCGAGGACGCGATTGCCCGCGAACGCTCCGCCGAACGCGTGGATGGCGGTGTAGGCGAGAATTTCGCGCGGGCGGTCATGCACTTCGCCACTGCGATATAACGCCGAACCCACCACCGCGATCGCCACAATCACCGTCTCCAGAATCACCGTCCCCACGATCCATCCGAGGGTCGCGCGAGTGGCGGCCTTCTCGCTTTTCGCGGAGAAAAACTTCTGGTACATCGACTGATTGCCCAGCATCAGCAGACAGGTGGGGAGGAACAATTCGAGAGCTTGAATCCTGGAAAGATCGCCGAACCATTGGAAGTGGGTCGCGGGGAGCACTGCGTGAACGCCGCTCCATCCGCCAGCAAGGTGAATCAGCACCGGAAGCGCGGCGATCATCGTAAACGTCGCCAACAAACCGATGACGACGTCCATGTAGGCGACCGAACTCATGCCCGCAATCGCCGTAAACAGGACGACGAAGCCGGCGAGAATGCATTGCCCCTGCACGGCCGACACCTGCGGGAAGATGAGGTGGAGGATGTCGCCGCCGCCGATGAACTGGTAGCTGGTAATGGCGGTGTACGCGAACAGAACGGCAATGACACCGAGCACGCGGGCGGTCTGGTTGTAGCGCGCTTCGAGCAGGTCGGGGATGGTGTACTGCGCGAACTTGCGCGCGCGTGGTGCGATGAAATAAATCAGCGCGAGGCCGGCCCAACCGCCGCC
>JBBRCA010000004.1:0-46827 GCA_038205325.1 Terriglobales bacterium
TCAGCGCGACAGCCGTTGATCCCGGGTCCGCCAAAATCATCGCGACCAGCGGCGACCTGGGGGGCGCGCATCTGCACCCCGATTTCAGCTCCGTCGCCGGCGGAAATTTTGGGATACCGTACGCCATCGTGGACTCCGCGAACACGCCCGCCGTGGCCGTCCCCATTGTGCTTTACCCCACCGAAAGCGACATTACGCTCTACCCGGTCCCGGCCAACCTTCCTATCGAGGGCAATCCCGGTCTGTGCCCCACCGACGGAGCAGATCGCCACGCCATCATCATCGACCGCAACCAGTGCGTGGCCTATGAAATGTATCAAGCGGCCCATTGTGGCAGCGGTTGGAAGGCGTCGCAAGGCACGGTCTGGGACTTCAGCGCGACCGAGACGCGGCCCTACGGTTTTACGTCGGTCGACGCGGCCGGCTTGTCGGTTTTTGAAGGCCTTGTCCGCTACGACGAGATCGTAGCCGGCGTCATCAGTCACGCGCTCAGGTTCACCGCCCAGCGCACCAAGACTAATGTGAACAACGGCTTCTTCACCGCGCCCGCGACCCACGCCGCTGGCAATTCCTCGAGCACCGACAACATTATGGGCATGCGGATCCGCCTGAAGGCTAGCTTTGATATTTCAGGCTACTCTGCGACCAATCAGATCATCCTCAGGGCGATGAAGCAGTACGGCATGATCCTGGCCGACAACGGCTCCAACCTGTTCTTTCAGGGCACTCCCGACGCGCGCTGGAACGACAGCGACCTGAGCGCGCTCAAGGTGATCCCTGCAACGGCGTTCGACGTTGTGCAGATGAATCCGATTTACGATTCGACGACCGCGCCCAAAGGCGCTGCGCCGCAGATTGCCAGCTTCACCGGGTCGACCACGCCCGTCCCTGCCGGAACCGCCGTCACGCTGACCCCGACCGTCAGCGGCGCTTCGTACAACACTATCGACAAAGTCGGATTCATCCGCGGGCCGGTCACAGTTTCACCGTCCGTCACGACCACCTATACCCTCACCAGCCGCAATGCCTTCGGCAGCGCGACCGCCTCGACCACCATCACCATCTCGGGCACGACGAGCACGCCGACCCTTGTCTTCGCGGCGATTTCAGCGAAGACGTTTGGAGTAGCGCCCTTCACCGTGAGCGCCACTTCCGCCTCTTCGGGAGCCGTCACTTACTCGGTCGGCAGCGGCCCAGCCACCGTCTCCGGCAACACGGTGACGGTCACTGCCGTGGGAACAGTCGTCCTCAACGCAGCTCAAGCAGCCTCAGGTAACTACACCGCAGCCAGCGCGACCACCAGCTTCACCGTCAATCCCGGCAATCCGGCACTGGCGTTCGTGCCGATTCCTAGCCAGACCTCCACTGCGCCGCCCTTCACGGTCTCCACCACAACCCAGTCCTCCGGCAGCATTGCCTACTCGGTGGTCAGCGGTCCGGCGACCATTGCAGGCAACACAGTCACGTTGACCGGCGCCGTCGGCACCGTCAACCTGCAAGCGAGCCAAGCGGCGAATGGCAACTACACGGCCGCCACGGTTACCGCCAGCTTCAAAGTCACATCAGGAACGATCACCCCAACGCTGACGTTCGCCACCGTGCCGACGGCGACCTACGGCGCCCCGCCGTTCGCGGTCAGCGCGACTTCGGCGTCGCCGGGAGCTGTCACGTATTACGTGACGATGGGCCACGCGACGGTCTCTGGGAACATGGTCACGCCGACGGGCATTGGAACGGTGACGTTGCTGGCTAAGCAGGCAGCATCTGGAAGCTACACTGCTGCCACGGCGACGACCAGCTTCAATGTCGTCGCGGCTGTTCCCGTGTTGAACTTTGCAGCGGTGCCAAACCCGACCTATGGAAGCGCGCCATTTAACGTCATTGCCACTTCGGCCTCGTCGGGGGCGGTGACGTACTCTGTCGCGAGTGGTCCTGCAACAATTTCCGGCCGCACGGTCACGCTCACCGGAGCAGGCACGGTCACGCTGGGCGCAAGTCAGGCAGCGACTGGAAACTACACCACGGCGACCACGACGACCACCTTCACCATTGCACCGGCGACCCCAAGACTTACCTTCACGCCGATAGGCACCAAGACTTACCAAAGTAATCCCCCCGTTGTATTCGCCGTCAGTGCGGCTTCTGCATCTCCGGGAGCGATCATCTATTCCGTGCAAAGCGGACCAGCGACCGTGTCCGGTCAAACCGTAACGCTGACGGGCGCAGGCACCGTCACGCTACAGGCGGATCAGGCCGCGACGAGCAACTACACGGCAGCGACGGCGACGACCAGCTTCTTGGTCCAATAGCCGCAATATCCGCCCAGGCGTAGTTGCACGGGGCACACATCTCGGTACGCGCTCCATTCACCGAGCACCCACCCTTTCCGCGTCGTTGCGGAAGGGGTGGGTTTTCTACTGGGCCTACAGCTACGGCTGCGGAGAGTAATCGACACGCACCGTCTGGATCTGGAATGGAGACACCGGCACGACAACCTTGCCGCCGGACACCGTTATTGCAGCGCCTTCGGGTTTCTCCATGAGGTTTACAATCGTCGCGCCCGTAGCTCCGGCGGGAACCGTGAGCGTGATGCTGCCGCCCTTGCCCTCCCACTCATAGAAACGCATCACTAATCCGTTGCCGTCCTCGGCCTTCTTCACCGCGGTCAGCACAACATGCGGTTCGGCGATGCTCACGAAGGAATGCTCCGGCGGCATTGCCCCCGTATGCGCCCCCGCCTGCATCGCCTTGAGGCCATAATTGAACTCGTAACCCTGGCGAACGCTCCGCGCCTGCTTCCAGTCGCCGCCGTGCGGGTAGAGTCCATATGCGAAGTGATGCTTCTGGCGGTCGGCATCGGGGTCGGGCCAGGTGGGAGAGCGCAGCAGTGTCAGACGCAACAGATTGCCCACGGCATCGTATCCATACTTTGAGTTATTGAGCAGGCTGAAGCCGTGCTGCCCATCGCCGAGGTCGGCCCAGCGCAGCGCGGGAACTTCAAACTTCGCCTTCTCGAAGCTGTTGTTGCGCGTGGTGGGGCGCGCGATCGTTCCATAAGGAATCTCGAACGTCGCCGAGTCGCTGCTTGCGGCCAATGGAAACGCGGCCTTCAGCAGCACATGCGTTTCGTGCCAATCGATATCGTTGCTCACGATAGCGTGGTCCGTGCCCGCGTAGAGCGTGATGTCCTGCACGAACTTCGACTTTTGCCAGGTCCGCGCGACGCGAAGGACGGAACGCAGCGGCCCGCTTTCCACAACTTTCACGGATTCGACCGCGTGCAGCAGTGTAGGCGCGACATCGTATGTGCCGGGGTCGATGTTCCAGGCGTCGTAGTCCTTCGGCGTGTCTTTGAACGCCTGGAGTTCATTGCCGCAACCGTTTTTCGCGATCGTTTCAAAGGCCGTCTTCTTGTCGAACAGCGAGATGATGCAGCCGGTTTGCGGATCGACCGTGATGCGCAGCGAAGCGTTCTCGATCGTGGTGCCGGAGGTCTTGAGGTCCGTCGGAAACTCTCGCTTCCCCTCGACCGCGTGCAGGACGACATAGCCAAGCGACGGAACGCTCGCCAGGTCGAAGATCACGCGGTACGAATTCGTCTTTTCATCGCGCGAGACCACTTGCGAAGGCACGACACGGCCTTTCGGATCAAGCAGTGCGATGCCATTCGGCGCGGAGGACGGCATCTGGATCGAGACTTCGGCCACGCCTCCGCGTTGCCATCCCAGCGAGTTGAAGACGACAATCGGAACGCCCTGCGCCGTGCGCGTATCGACCTGCGCCGTCAGCGTCGCTAAGGAGTTGCGACTGACCTCTTCCGTTGCCCAGCGCACCTGGTCGTAGTCCTTTTGGGCCTCTCTATAAATGACCCCGATGCCGGACCCCGCAGCCAGATCGTGGAACTGGTTGAACAGCACATGCTTCCAGGCGGCGGTCAGCTCGTCCGCAGGGTACGTCTTCCCATTTAGCCACGCCAGCGACGCATATTTTTCAGCGTCGAGCATCCACTCCTCGCTGTCGCGCATGTTGCGTTTGTGGTTGGCCTGGGTGGTAAAGACGCCGCGATGGTATTCGAGGTATAACTCGTCTTTCCACGTGGGCAGACTGACTTGCCCAGCCGCGGGAACGGGTAGGGAAGCGTCCGCGCTGGCCAGCGTTTTGTAGTTCCAGGTCGGCGAGTTCGGGTCCAACTGGCCTTCAATTTTTGTGAAGTAAGGCTGCGCCGTGCCGAACTCCTCGCGCGGCATCACGGCGGTTGGCTCCATCCAGTGCAGGCCCTGATCCAGAATTTCTCGCGTCGGCCCGCCGCCGTGGTCGCCGATGCCGTACAGGTCCATCAGCTCAGGCAATCCCGGCGAAAATCTTCGCGCGACGTTCATGTCTTTCGCGAGGCGCACCGGGTCGAGATTACCGTTGGCATAGTCGTGCGGGAAGTAGGTCAGCACCTTGCTGCCGTCCGGCGACTCCCACCAGAATAGCTTCAACGGCAGGTTGTTGGTGTCGTTCCACGCCATCTTCTGGGTCACGAAGTAGTCGATGCCCGAGCGCTTGTAAATCTGCGGAAGCTGCCAGTTGTAGCCGAATGAGTCAGGGTTCCAGCCGATGCGCGTCGTCTTCCCGTACAGCCGGTTGAACGTCGACTGGCCTATCAGCAGTTGCCGCACCAGTGATTCACCATCGGGCATATTGAGGTCCGGCTCCAGCCACATGCCGCCCACGAGTTCCCACCGGCCTTCATCGATGCGCTGTTTGATCTGGCTATTCAGCCCCGGATACTTGTCCGCCGTCCACTGGCTGTAGGCCGCGGCGGATTGAGTGTAGGTGTACGCCGGATACTCGCTCATCAACTGCGCGGCGGTGCCGAAGGTGCGCTTCACCACGTCGACCGTTTCGGTCCACGGCCACAGCCACGCGGCGTCGATATGCGAGTTGCCCACCAAGTGGAACGTCCCCGTCTGCAGCAACGGACGCAGTGGTTCGAGCGCGCTCTGGGACTGCTTCAGCGACGTGTCGAAAGCCGCCTGATCCGCGCGGTCGAGAGCGGCGATGTCTACCCGCGCGATGGCCTTCGCGAGTATTGCGGCGTCCTTCGCAGACGAAGGCGCGAGCGCCGGAATCAACGCCGCCGCCGCAACGAATTGCTCGCGCAGGTCTTCGGGATTGGGGCGGTTTGAGGTGAAGAACACCTGCATCTTCGCGCCCTGAAAGTTCTTGTCGTCGGCGCTGGGCAAGATCTTTACCGCGACCAGGATCTTGTCGCCGGGTTTGGCGGACGCGAAAAGATCGATGGCTTCGAGGTCTTCTCCAAGCGCTACGCGCCGGCCATTGAAGTAAATAATCTCCGTCAATGGGCCGTTAGCATAGACCTGGAAATCGAACTTGATCCCAGCCCCGGACAGGTCGTATCCGTGCAGGGTTTTGGGCACTTCGAGGGTGCGGCGATACCACACGGCTTCCTTGCCGGCCTTCGCTTTTCCGTTCACTTCGGACCAGCTTGAATCGTCCAGCGAAGGCGATTCTCCATGCGCAACATCGCCCGCGTGAAAGCGCCAAGGGCCGTCCGGAAGCGTCTGCAACGCAGCGAGCCGGTCTAGCACCTTGCTCTCTGCCGGAGACAACGGCAAAGAATTGGCTTGGGGCGTAAGCCTCTGTGAATGCAGGGGAAGCAGCAATAGTCCGCTGAAGACAAGACAGACAACTGACGAAACGATGCGAGTCATGGACACTCCGATAAGCAGCTTTTGCCGTAGAACTAAAGTACAGCAAGCATATCGGAATCTTCCTCTACCCCAGCGTCGGCATGGTCGTATCGACACCCGTTCGGATACCGGTCGGCCAGCGTGCCGTGACGGTCTTGATGCGGGTGTAGAAGCGAACGCCTTCCGGCCCGTAGACGGCATGATCGCCGAACAACGAGCGCTTCCATCCGCCGAAACTGTGAAACGCCATCGGGACGGGGATAGGCACATTGATGCCTACCATTCCGGCCTGCACGCGCTGCGTAAAGTCGCGCGCAGTGTCGCCGTCGCGCGTGAAAATCGACGTGCCGTTACCGAACTCGTGATCGTTGATGAGTTTCAAGGCCGTCTCGAAGTTGTTGACCCGCACGATGCCCAGCACCGGGCCAAAGATCTCTTCCTTGTAGATGCGCATCTCCGGCTTCACATGGTCGAACAGGCAGGCTCCCATGAAGAATCCCTCTCCTCTGGGAAGAGCTCCCTGGCGCCCGTCGACTACAAGTTCCGCCCCCTCAGTCCCACCTAGTTCGACGTAGTTTGCGACCTTGTCGAGATGCTGTTTTGTGACCAGCGGACCGAGATCCGATTCGTCGTTCGCGCCGTCGCCGACACGCAGATCCGCAATGCGGCTTTCGAGCTTTCCGATCAGCGCGTCCGCCGTTTGGCTGCCGACCGTAACGGCAACGCTGATGGCCATGCAACGCTCTCCGGCCGAACCATATGCCGCGCCGACCAGCGCGTCCGCCGCCTGGTCGAGGTCCGCGTCCGGCATTACAATCATGTGGTTCTTCGCGCCGCCGAGGGCCTGTACGCGCTTGCCCTGTTTGGTGCCCTCGCGATAAACGTACTCCGCAATCGGCGTGGAGCCTACGAAGCTGACCGCCTGAATCGCCGGGTGCGCGAGGATCGCATCGACCGCTGCTTTATCGCCGTGAATGACGTTGAAGACACCCTCGGGAAGGCCTGCCTCTTCGAGCATCTCAGCGAGCAGAAGGGACGAACTGGGGTCGCGCTCGCTCGGCTTGAGCACGAACGTATTACCGCACGCCAGCGCGATCGGAAACATCCACATCGGCACCATTGCGGGGAAGTTGAACGGCGTGATTCCCGCGACGACGCCGAGCGGTTGGCGCATCGACCAGCTATCGACGCCCGTGCCGACCTGCTCCGTATACTCGCCCTTCAGCAGGTGCGGAATGCCGACCGCAAACTCGATCACTTCGAGTCCGCGCATGGCTTCGCCTTTGGCGTCTGAAAAGACTTTGCCGTGTTCACGATTGATGGTCGCGGCGATTTCTTCCAAGCGGCGCTCATAAATTTCGCGAAAGCGAAAAAGCACGCGGGCGCGGCGCAAGGGCGGCTGCGCAGACCACGCCGGAAAGGCGGCGGCAGCGGCTTCTACGGCCTTGCCGACTTCCGTGACGCTGGCCAGGGGAACGCGCGCCTGCACACGGCCAGAGGCAGGATGGTACACGTCTGAGAAGCGGCCTGAAGCGCCAGCAACCCGCGCGCCGCCAATCCAGTGAGAGAGCTGCGGAAGGTCTTGATCACGGACCGAAGTGGACTCAAAAACAGGCGTAGTAGCGGCTGACATAGACAATTCTCCAGACTGAAACGAAGCCCATTTTAGCAGCTTGAGGTAAGTGGCTTAAAAGAGCCAATGAGCTTTCGCAGGGCCTCGGGCGAGGAAGCCGTCCCATTCGAGTGGTGCTACTTTGCGGCCTTTGAAGAGGAAGCGCCCGAGCCGTCGAAGCTGATGATAAGGGCTTTCGCGACGCGATCGCCTGAGCAACGATAGACGCGATGCGTTTCGCCGCCGATGTACATTGCATCGTGTTCGCGCAGCAGATGGTGTTCCGAGCCGCGTTGCAATTCAAGTTCGCCCTCGGTCACATACACCATTTCGATGCCCGCATAAGTGTCCGGCCGGAATGAGTGCTCCTCGCCTGGCAAAAACTCCGCGAGGCAAGGGCGGACGCCGCCCTCAGGGATGAGAATGCCGAAGCTTTCGGAGATGTAATGGATGCTTGGCGCACCCATCCGGAGCCGAACCCGGTCCTTGCTGCGCTGGACGCGAAAGACGCCATGATCTGCCGATTGAAAAAAGTATGAGAGGTCTTTCTCAAATACCAGCGAGAGGCGCGCAAGATTTCTGAGTGTCGGCACGACCCGTCCCGTCTCCAACTGCGACAAAAAACTTGCAGAGAGGCCCGTGAGTTTTCCGAGTTCAACCAGCCCCATCGAACGCTTGAGCCGCAAGCGGCGTATGCGCTGTCCCAGATGCACGGCGTTGAGCAGGCTCTCGGCCGAGGCGGGGTCCACCGAGGGCGTCGCTTTCTCCGGTCGTCGCATCGCGCGTTTCACAGGCTGTGACACAAAATCCTTTCGTGCTTACGGGCCCGATTCTATTCAGCCAGCGCGAAATGCGTCGAGCGAAATCTGCTGCTGAAGAGTCAACATCGCTTTCCACGGATCGGTCGATAGACGCGACTTCCATTGCTTGAAGTCTTTGACGTGGAACGCAGGGCGTTCCGTTAGCGCGAGATCTTTCCACGCCAGCGGAAGCGAAACCGGAGTCTCCGGGCGTGCCCGCGGCGAGTATGGGGCGACGGCCGTTGCTCCGCGCTCGTTGCGCAGGTAGTCGAGATAAATTTTCCCTTTGCGCGCCGATTTTGTCATTTTCGTGAGATACAGCGATGGATTGCCGCGTTCCATCGCGTGCGCAAAATCATGCGCCAGTTGCTTGATCTCCGGCCACGTATGCTGAGGCGCGATGGGGGCGACGATGTGCAGCCCTTTGCCCCCGGTGGTTTTTAGAAACGCAGTCAGCCCGGCTTTGCGCAAGCGCTTGCGAACTTCGCCCGCCGCAGCAGTCACTGTCGTCCACGGCAGCGATTCATCGGGATCGAGGTCGAAGGTCAAGCGGTCGGGATGTTCGAGATCGTCGTTGCGCGAGCCCCAGGGATGGACTTCGAGCACGCCCATCTGTGCCAGCCCCGCCAGCGCCTCAGCAGTATCGAGCGTGATGTAAGACTCCGCCTCGCCGGTCTTCTTGTTGGGGACATCGACACCGTCGATCCCCGGCGGCAGCATATGGTTGACATGCTTCTGATAGAAGCACGGTTTCCCCGAGCCTTCGGGACAGCGCACCAGGCTGAGCGGCCGGCCTTCGACATGCGGGAGCATTCGCGCGGCGACCGCCCAGTAGTACTCGGCCAGTTCACGCTTCGTCAATCCGGTTTCCACATCGAGAATCTTGTCGGGATGAGTAAGCCGAACGGGCACTTCGCTCTCCGGCGCCACTTTGCGCGGCTCTCTCATGGGCTTGGCGGCGACCTGCGAATGAGCCGCGTGGTGCGACGCGACCTTTGCGGCATGCTTCGGACGGGGCGCAATGGTCGGCTCCTCGCGCTCCACTTCATCCGCTGCCTTGTCCTCGCGCAGTCCAAGGAACGCGGCCTGGCGGACGAGATCGTCCGCGGTCCACGTCGCGAAACGCACTTGCGCGACCAGCGTAGGCTTCACCCAAATCGCTCCCCGCCGCGCGTCTGTCGGCACTCTCCAAAACGGGCCGCGCTCGACCTCAAGTTTGTGAAGCTGCGCCTTCAACATTCGCCGCATCTTCTGCGTGAAACCCGTCCCAGCGCGGCCCGCGTAAATCAGATCGCCCTCGCGGTAGTAGCCCAGCAGCAGGGAGCCGATGCGGTCTTCGCCGTCGGATGAAAGTGTGTACCCGCCAACCACGAACTCCTGCTCGCGAAGACACTTCGACTTCAGCCAATCGCCGCTTCGACCGGGCGAGTATGTTCCCGCCGCGCGCTTGGACACAATGCCTTCCG
Organism: Terriglobales bacterium; assembly: GCA_038205325.1. Classification (GTDB taxonomy): domain Bacteria; phylum Acidobacteriota; class Terriglobia; order Terriglobales; family Acidobacteriaceae; genus Granulicella. Next base: position 9,578 of record JBBRCA010000004.1, read on the forward strand.
CGTGAAGCTCGCACGCCTTGTGAAACATCGATTCGCCGCCGCTATCGAGGTGTTCGCTGAGGCGCACGGCCTCGTCGCCCCCGCTCAGAACGTCCGCCAGCAGGGCCTTTCGCTGACGCAGTCCAAGCTCGCGCGGATTGCGACCCTCGATGTGCAGCAGGTCGAAGCAGAAATACGTCAAAGTGTTTTTCGCGCCATCTTGAAACGACGCCTGCAGGTCCGCGAAGTTCGTCGTTCCATCCTCGCCCAGCACGACGACTTCGCCGTCCAGAGTGATTGCGGAAACGGGCAGAGCGCCGACGGCCCGCGCGACCTCGGGAATGCGGTGCGTCCAGTCCAGACCGCTGCGCGTCAACATCTGCACCTTGCGCCCCTCCTTGCGCGCCTGAATCCGATAGCCGTCGAGCTTCAACTCGTGTAGCCAGCCCTCTGTGTCGGGAGGTTTTGTCGCTTCGAGCGCAAGCTGCGGCTTCAGAAAACCGGGCTGCGCTTCCTTTGGAAGACTTTCCAACACAGCCTCGAACTTCGCGTCTGATTTAGACTTCGCAGGTTCCGCTTTAGCGCGCGGTTGAGGCTTATACCAGGCCTCGCCGCGCGCCGTGTCCTTCGAGTTCCACACATGGTCTTCCTGCTGCGCGATCTCTTCCAGCGTGCGCCCTGTCACCGCCGAATTGGGAGACTCTGTCGTGACACATGGGGCGTCCTTGCCGCGCTCAAACTCGTCGTGCTCCTTGATGAGGAGCCAGTTCGGCTTACTCTCATGCGCGGCTTTGCCTCCCATGCGCACCAGCGTCCATTTGCCCTTCATCTTGCTGCCGCGCATCGTGAACTTCAGGCTGCCGTCGCGAAGCCCCGCATCGACATTTTCATAGCCTGGTTGGGGCATCCATGTTCCCTGATCCCACACCATCACCGTCCCGCCGCCGTATTGGCCCTTCGGAATGATTCCCTCGAAGCCGCCATACTCCATGGGGTGGTCCTCGACCTGTACGGCCAGCCTGCGGTCGCCTGTGTAGAAGCTTGGCCCCTTCGCGACCGCCCAGCTCTTCAGTACGCCATTCCAGCCCAGCCTGAAGTCATAATGCAGATGGCTAGCCGCATGCTTTTGAATTACGAACGGCAGCGCTCCCGTGCGGCGAGGTTTTGTCTTGTGTCCACCGCTCGGCTCCGCCGTAACGTGAAAGTCGCGCATAGAGCGGTAGCGCGCGAGTTGTTCGTCGACCGCATCGGAAGCGGATGAAGATTGAGTCGGCTTCGGCAATATTTCTTTCGCCGTTCGCTGCCGTTTCGCGACGACGAATTTCGAAGCGACGGGCTTGGCTTTTCTTGCGGCGCTCTTGGTCGTCATCGTTGTCACCCTAAGCGGACTTCCGGCGCTGGGCTAGCTTCGTCGCGGGGGCGGTTTTGGGCGGCAGCTTCACCAGCGAAAGTCCCTTCTTCGCATCGGCTTTCTTCTCCACGGCTTTCGTCTCGACGCGTTTCGGCGCCGGTGTTTCGTGCGCACCAGATTTTGCGGAGACGCTCTTGCGCAGCGCGTCCATCAAGTTGATCACCTGCCCGCGCTTCGGCTTGACCGCTTCGTCGGCCGGGATGGGAGCGTGTTTCACTTTGGCCTCGACCAGCTCTCTTAGCGCAACCTCATAGCCGTCGACAAATTTTGACGGGTCGAACTTCGCAGTCTTGCGTTTAATCAACTCCTTGGCCAGCGAGAGCGAATCGGCATCTACGGTCACTTTTTTTACATCGCCGAAATAATCCGCCGGATCGCGAAGCTCCGCCGCGTAGCGCATCGTATAGGCCATCATGCCGGGATGCGTGTCGCTACCCGCCGCCTTGATCGCGACAACATGCTCGCGACCGCCGAACGCAATCTTCGACAACGCAACTTTCCTGGTGTCGATCAGCGCCTGACGAACGGTCGCGAAGGCTTCCGCTTGAACGTCATTTTCGGGCACGACGAAGTACGGCTTTTCGTAGAACTCCGGATCGAGCTCATCTTCGTCGACGAACTGCGTCACCTCCATGGTGTGCTTGGAGGGAACGCGAAGGTGCTCAAGCTCGGCGGGTTCAATAGTGATGTACTCGCCCTTGCGGTACTCGTAGCCTTTGACGATCTGGTCTTTTTCGACCGGCTCCGCAGGCTCATCGGGCGCATTCTCTATCGCTGAGGCGAGCACCTTCTGATGCCGCACTCGTTCACCCGTCCTACGCGAAATTTGATGGAAATGGACTTCGCTTTTGGCCTCGGTCGCGACGAAAAGCTTTACACCGAACGACACCAACGAAATCTGTATATGACCATTCCAATACGGACGAGCCACAGGCCACCTCACGGAGAAATCCGACTTGTGGTGAGATTCGCGGCGCGCGGCGCGGGATGCTCCATAAAAAAGAGAGTACCCCTACCTCGCCTCCAGCACATCGAGGCTGCGGCGGCCTGTCAGCAACTGCTCTCGGCTTAACCCGCGAATCGACGCATCCAGCAACTCGACCATGTGAAACGTGGGCATCTCATCGTGTCCCAGACGGCGCAGACCGCTCATCAGTTGCAGCAAGCAGCCGGGGTTGGCGCTGACCACCGCTTCCGCGCCGGTGGAAAGCAGGTTGTGGACCTTACGCTCGCCGAGTTCGTCGGCGGTCTCCGGATGGAGCAGGTTGTAGACGCCCGCCGAGCCGCAGCACAGACTGGCTTCCGGGACCTCTTCCACGACCAGCGCGGGGACCTCGGCCAGCAGCGCGCGGGGCTGCTCATGGACGCCCTGCGCGTGGCGCAGATGACAAGCGTCGTGGTAGGCCACGCGCACCGGCAGCGGCGCGCGCGCAGCAATCGTTCCAGCCTCGTGCAGCAGCTCGCTGATGTCCTTGCATCGCGCCGCGAACGCCTTCGCGCGCGGCCCCCAATTGGGGTCGTCGCGCAGCAAGTGCGCGTACTCCTTCATGGTGCTGCCGCAGCCCGCGGCGTTGATGACGACCGTCTCGACTCTTGCGTACTCGAAGGTGACGATCATGCTCTTCGCGAACTCAGCGGCCTGATCGTCGAGGCCGGAATGGACCATCAGCGCGCCGCAACACTTTTGCCGCGGCGGAATGACCACCTCAAACCCTTCCGCCGCAAGCACACGCGCAGTCGCCGCGTTCACGTGGGCGAAGAAAGCGTCCTGAACGCAGCCGGTGAGCATGCCCACGCGCCCGCGCGTCGCCGTTCCCACGCGTGGCAGAACGTGCGTCGGCAACGCATGAAACGGATTCAGGGGGACTGGTGGAAGCAGGCTTTCCATGGCCTGAAGGCGTCGCGGCAACAGCTTCAACAAGCCACTCGCGCGCACCAGTTTCTGCGCGCCGGAGCGCTGGTACACAGCCATCGGAACGCCTAGCCAGCGCAATCGACGCGGATACGGAAACGTCGCAAACAACATGCGCCGGAACATCGAATCGCCGACCGGACGCGGAATGTTGCGTTCGACCTGGCCGCGCGTGTCTTCGATCAGCTTGTTGTACTCGACGCCGCTGGGGCAGGCCGTCATGCAGGCCATGCAGCCTAGACAATTATCCATGTGAACGCGGAAGTTTTGGTCGAGCGGAGCCTCGCCCTGCGCGCTCTTGCGCATCATCCAGATGCGCCCGCGCGGCGAATCCATCTCGTTGCCCCAGAGCACATACGTCGGGCACACGGGCAGACAGAAGCCGCAATGCACGCACTTGTCGATTACCGCGAGTTCAGGAGAACGGATGGAATCGAACGCGCTGGGACCATGCGCCGCGCCGATTTGGACGATATCGACGACGCTCTGCGGGGCCAAACCCTGCGACTCGCGTTGGGCTTCCGTTGCCACTAAATGCCTCCTACAAATTTGCCGGGATTGAGCAGGCGATCGGGATCGAACTCCTGCTTGATTGCCCGCATGACGGCGATGGCAGGCGGCGATCCTCCCCAGCGGTCGAGTTCGCCGGACGCGTTCCCGGTTCGGAGCACAACGACCATTCCGCCATCGCGGGAGCGCAGCCACACGCGTAGGTCCTCGATGATCGACGCAGTAACTTCTGGAGGCTCGGAAAGTGCGACGGTCACGATGCCGGTGGCGTCGGCGACGCACTCGGCAGCGATGCCCTGCAGAGCGAGACCTCCGAAGCCTCCCAGAACCCCTACGAGCCTGCTCGGCCGCGCAGTCACTTTCAGCAGCGTTGCGCCGGAGACTGCAAACAGACGCTCGCGCTGCCGCCAAACATCATCGCCCGCTGCGAACGGCGCAGGCACTCTATACATTCCTTGAAGGCGCTCCTCATTCTCGCGCAGGATTTCAGGCAACGCCGCGAAGCGCACATCCCATGCGGAGTCTCTGCCGTTGCGTCGCATCTGCAAGCTTTCGATACTCATCGCGCCGTCGAGCAATCGCCGGTGGATGTGCAAGAGCGAGTCGGCATGATCCGATTGCACAGTCCAAGTCTCCGCGTGCGCCTGCACGGGATGCAACCGGAACGTCACCTCCGTGATAATGCCGAGCGTGCCGAACGAACCCGTCAGCAGCTTGGGCAGATCGTATCCCGCGACATTCTTGACTACCTTGCCGCCGGAGCGCGCGATGGTGCCATCAGCCAGCACGAGGGTCATCCCAATTACCAGATCGCGCAGTGAACCGTAGCGCATCCGCAACGCGCCGCTGTCGTTCACGGCGATCACGCCGCCAACCGTTGCCTGCGCCGGAAATAGCGGGTCGAGCGCAACGCGCTGGCCGTGTTGGGCAAGCTCACGTTCCATGTCAGCCCACAAAGTGCCTGCGCCGACGGTCGCTGTCATATCCTGCCAAACATGCTCGCGGATGCCACTGAGTCGGCGCGTATCGACGAAGACCTGCGGCGCGACCGGATTGCCCCAGTCTTGCTTTGTGTCTCCGCCGCGCGCGCTGACCGTCCACTTGCGCGCGGAGCAGAGGCGCAGAACTGCGGCGGTCTCCTCCGTCGATGCGGGCGCAACGACGAACGCACCGAACTCCTCAGTGACGTGTTCGATTCCGACGATGGAGATGAAGTCGGTCATCAGAATATCTCCGCGACGCCCGCGACTTCGAGCGGATGGGGCGTGTACGCGCCGTGCTTGCGCTCGCCGCACAGACGCGGCGTGGGAAAGAGTTTCTCGGGGTTCGCGATGCCTTCGGGATCCAAAGCGCGGCGAACGCGCTGCATCGTCGCTAGGTCGGGCGCGGCGAACATGTAGTTCATCTCGCACTGCTTCTCCCGGCCTATGCCGTGCTCGCCGGTCAGCGAGCCGCCCGCATCAACGCATAGGCGCAGAATCTCATACGAGAACTCCAACGCCCGTTCTTCTTCGCCCGCAACAGCCCCGTCGTAGAGCACCATCGGATGCAGGTTGCCATCTCCGGCGTGGAAGACGTTGGCGACGCGTAATCCTTTGGCCTCGCTCATGCGCTTCATCTGGTCGAGCACTTGCGGTAGTTTGGTGCGCGGGATGACGCCGTCCTGCACGATGTAGTTGGGCGACACGCGGCCCATTGCGGCAAAGGCGGCCTTGCGGCCCTTCCAGACCAGCGCGCGCTCCTTCTCCGTCTGCGCCAGACGTTGCTCCCACGCTCCGTTGCGATCGCAGATCGTGCGGACTTGCTGCATCTGCGCGGTGACTTCGGCCGAAGGTCCGTCGAGTTCGATCAACAGCAGCGCTTCGCAGTCGGGATAGCCCGCGTGAACCGAGGCTTCGCACGCGAAAATGCTGATGCGGTCCATCATCTCCATCGCGCTGGGCAGCATTCCGGCTGCAATCACGTCGCTCACGGATTGTGCGGCCGCGGACGTTTCGTTGAAAGCCGCGAGCAACGTTTGCACGGATTCCGGGCGGCGCACGATGCGCAGCACCGCGCGGGTCGCGATGCCGAGCGTGCCTTCCGAGCCGATGAAGACTCCGGCGAGATCGTAGCCGGGAGAATCGACGACGCCGTGCTCAGAACCGAACCAAGTCACTTCGCCCGAGGGCAGCACGACTTCGCAGCCGAGAACGTGCGTGGTGGTGAATCCATATTTGAGGCAGTGCGCTCCGCCCGCGTTCTCGGCCAGGTTGCCGCCGATGGTGCAGACGCTTTGCGAGGACGGATCGGGCGCGTAGAAGAAGCCTGCCCCGCGGACGCGCTCCGTGACCTGCGAGTTCGTCACGCCGGGTTCGACCGTAATGCGGGCATTCTCGAGATCGACCGAAAGGATGCGGTTCATGCGCGCAAGACCGATGACGATGCAGCCTTCTTGCGGCAGCGCGCCTCCGCTCAAGCCAGTTCCGGCGCCGCGTGCGACGAACGCGATGTGATGTTTCGCGCAGATGCGGACCACGGCCTGGACTTCGGCGGTGCTGCTCGGAAGGACCACTGCGCCGGGAGTAGCGCGGAAGTTGGTGAGGCCATCGCACTCGTAGGTTTGGAGTTGGTTGGGCTCGTGAATGAGACCTCGATCGCCGACCGCACAACGAAGTTCGGCGAGAATTTCGGGCGTTATCACGATGTCAACCATCGTATCGCGTTCAGTTGTCAATGTTTGCCCGTCCGCCTAGCGCCGTTGCGAGCGGGCGACGGCGGATTTGGCTTCGTTGTCCGCTTCGCGTTTGCGCTCGGTGGCGCGCTTGTCCCAGTCTTGTTTGCCTTTGGCGAGAGCAAGTTCGCACTTCACGCGACCGTTGCGAAAGTAGAGACGAACGGGAATGAGCGTGAAGCCCTTTTGCCGGGTCATGGCGATCAGCTTTTCGATCTCTTTCTTGTGCAGCAAGAGCTTGCGGGTGCGCAGCGATTCGTGGTTCATCGCGTTGCCGTGCGAGAACGGGCCTATATGCGCGTTCAGCAGGAAGCATTCGCCGTCTTTGAGCAGGCCGTAGGCGTCTTTGAGGTTGGCTTTGCCTTCGCGGATGCTCTTGACCTCGGTGCCGCGCAGTGCGACTCCGGCTTCGAACTTGTCGGTGAGGAAGTAGTTGTGGCTGGCGGAACGGTTGAATGCGGCGTCGCGTCCGCCGGCGGCTACGGGGTCGCGGTCTTTGGCTTTGGCGGCAGGTTTGGCCGCGACGGTGGCCGTAGTCGGATTGGAGAGGGAACGTGCCATTGCGGGAATTTATGAGTGTCGAATCAAGACTTGATCTGAATCTCGATGCTAGCAGAGGGAGTTTACGTGAAACGGTAGGTGATGGAGAGCGTCCAACCCGTGGCGCGAATGGTATTATCCAGCACAAGGGAGCGGGACTCACGCATGTCTTCAAGCAGCATCGATCGCGGGTCTTCGTGCCGTATCGCCAACCTCCTCCGTGTCTTTGTCCGTGTTGCGGGCGGCGTGACTTTGTTGTTACTCGCGCTGGCGAGCGTGCCCGCGCAGGCGCAGTCGGCGCGGGCCTGGGACAAACGCGGTGCGCAGGCTGAGGCCCGCGAGGATTTCGACGCGGCGTTTGAGGCCTACCGCCAAGCCCACCTGAAGAGCCTTAACGACCTTCGTTACAAGACGCACTACGAACGAATGCGGTTTCAGGCGGCGAACCAGCACGTGGATCGCGGGCGCGTTCTGCGGCAGTCGGGCGATTCGGGTGGGGCGATCAACGAATTTGCGCGCGCGTTGCAGATCGATCCGGGCAACCAGGCTGCGGCACAGGAACTACAGTCGACCGACAGGCCAACTCCCGGCACGGCTCCGGGTGTACCGGGCGCGATAGTGGGACCGGGCTCGATGGGAGAGACGCCGCACCAGGCGGATGTGAAGCAGGAGATTGGCTCGCTGGCTGCGCCGGTCGAGTTACAGCCGGTCTCGAATGATCCCCTCACGTTACACCTGGTGTCTGACGTGAAGGACATTTACCAGGCCATCGGCAAGGCGGCCGGACTCAATGTTCTGTTCGATCCGGATTATACATCCAAGCGCATCCCCGTTGATCTGACCGCCGTTACGCTGTCCGACGCGCTGCGCATTGTGGGGACGCTTTCAGGGACGTTCTGGAAGCCGGTCACGAGCAACACCATCTTTGTGGCTCAGAACAATCCGACCAAGCGCCTCGAACTCGAAGACCTCGCGGTGCAGACGTTTTATCTGACCAACGCGGCGCAGCAGAACGATGCCAACGAAATTCTCGTGGCACTGCGAAATTTGCTCGACCCGAGCATCAAGATTTATCTCGTCGCCAGCCAAAACGCGATCATCATGCGCGCGACGACCGATCAGTTGATCCTGGCTGAGAAGCTGATCAACGACCTCGACCGTACGCGGCCGGAGGTGGTGATCGATATTGCCGTGCTCGAAGTGAGCCGGCAGAAGGAGCGCAACCTGGGTATCACGCTGCCGACGAGTTTCGGCCTGACGCCGACGGCCAGCAATCTCAATGGCACCAATGGCACCACCACACCGACCGGCGGCACGACAAATAACGGTGCGACGCCGACCACGCCGTCGTCAAATCTTACCCTGAACACCCTCGGCAATCTCAATGCGACCAACTTCGCTGTGACGGTCACGGGCGGGACGGTGAATGCGCTCTTGTCGGATTCCGACACGCGAATTTTGCAGAACCCGCGCATCCGCGCCAGCGATGGTCAGCGCGCGGTGTTGAAGATTGGATCGAAGATTCCTGTGGCGACCGGGTCGTTCAACGCAGGAGCCGCTATCGGTGCAGGAGGCCTCGGCGTGCAGACGCAGTTCACCTATCTCGATGTCGGCGTGAACATCGACGTGACGCCGACCGTGCACTACGACCGCGAAATCACTCTGAAGTTGAAGATCGAAGTTTCATCGCAGAACGGCGTGGTGACTCTTCAAGGCGGCGTGACTCAGCCGATTATCAAGCAGGACGTTGCCGAACAGGTGCTGCAGGTGAAAGACGGCGAGCCGTCGATCCTCGCGGGTATTCTGCAAAAGCAGGACACCAAGACGGTTTCCGGTACACCGGGGCTGGCTGAGATTCCGCTGCTGAAGTATTTTTTCTCCAGCCAGGACAAGGTACAGCAGCAGGATGAGATTGTGTTTCTGGTGATCCCGCATATTGTGCGCGAATCGGTTCTGTCCGACCAAAACACGAGGGCGATTTACACAGGCACGAGCCAGTCGGTGAAACTGCTGCATAACGACAAACCCGTGCCGACCGCAGTAGGCCGGGACAGGGCGGTGCCGAACCCGAACGGTCAACAAACTTCGGCGGCGAATGCGGCCTCGGCGATGATTCCGCAGATAGCGGCGCAGGGCCAGCCGTTACCTCCTCCTATCGGCTCGAACACCGCGCCGGGTGCGGGTGCTGCTCCCGTCGTGGGGAGCACGCCGGTGAATGTCAGCATCGTTCCCCAAAATGTGACGCAGACTACGGGCAGCACGTTCCAGGTGGCGGTGACGCTATCGAATGCGAAGGACCTGTTCGAGGTGCCGTTGCAGATGCATTTCGATCCCCGGGTACTCTCGCTGGTGAACGTGGACGCCGGAGACTTGTTGGGCCGCGACGGCCAGACGGTGGCGCTGGTGCATCGCGATGAGGGCAATGGACAGGTGACGATTTCCGCATCCCGGCCGCCGAATGTGAAGGGCGTGGACGGGCAGGGGACGTTGGTGACGCTGACGTTCAAGGCGCTGGCGGCAGGCGATTCGCCGCTGACGCTGATGAAGATCGGCGCGAAAGACAGCCAGCAGAACAATCTGCCGACGGTCGGCAACCAGTCCGTCGTGCATGTGAAGTAACGGAGTCTGGAGAACGTCTAATGGACGGTAGGGCGCGAGCTTCAGCCCCACCACTAAGGCTTCCTTAGAGCAGGCTGGCGGAAGAAATGACTTGGAGTATTTCAAATTTCGGCGCACGAGCAAGCCTGAGGCTTCGGCGCAAGCGCACTGTACGACGGCGCGAAGCAGGGATGACGCTGATTGAGTTGATCATCGTCGTTGCGATGCTGGGAATCCTGGCGACGGCGGCGGTGCCGATCGCGAAGTTCCAGGTCAAGCGAACCAAAGAGCGCGAGTTGCGACGCGACCTGTGGGAGATACGCGCGGCCATCGATGCGTACAAGGACGCCGCGGACAAGGGCGGCGTACAGACCAAGGTCGACTCGAACAACTATCCGCCCGACCTGCAGACGCTGGTGGATGGGGTGGACATCAGCTCGAAGCATGTGCGGTTTTTGCGGCGCATCCCGGAGGACCCGATGACGCACAGCACCGAGTGGGGGCTGCGGTCGAACCAGGACGATACGGACTCAGATTCTTTCGGCGGACAGAACGTTTTCGACGTCTACACCAAGAACCAGGGCACGGCGATGGACGGATCGAAGTACAACACGTGGTGAGAGTACAACACATGGTGATGACGATGCCAATTCTTGAGAAGCGCGACCATGACGGGAACGCAGGCGGCTTTACGCTGATGGAGTTGATGATCGTGATGACGATCATCGGGATACTGACGGCGATTGCGGCTCCGATTTATAAGCAACAGGTGCGCAAGGCCCGGGAAGCGGTGCTGAGGGAAGACCTGCACGTCATGCGCAGCGCCATCGATTCGTACACGGTAGACAAGGAAAAGGCTCCGCAGGCGCTGGAGGACCTGGTGCAGGCGGGGTATCTGAAGTCGATGCCGGTGGACCCGATGACGACCCGTTCAGACACCTGGATACCCGGCCAATCGCAAAATTTGACGACTATCGACGAGACGGCGGGGGGCATTGATGACGTGCATTCCGGGGCGCAAGGAGTGTCGAGCGTGGGGACGTCCTACAACACCTGGTGAGGGTGTTGAGGGCGTTGAAGTGTAAGTCGAATTGTCATTACTTTGTCACTTTACCCAAATGGGGATTTTGCGCGTCTAATATATGTGAAGAGTCGTGCCCGGAACGGCAGGGCTGTGGCTCTCAGGAGTCGAACCATGCGTACACTCATCGGAGCCTCACTCGCAACAGCGCTTTTCCTTTCCACATCGGTTTTCGCCCAAGAGCCCAGCGCCGCTCCAACGTCAACTCCGCCCGTCGCCGGGGCACCGGGGGGTTCGACAGATCCCGTTCCCACGACCAAGCCGGACGCGAAGGATTCCAAGGAGCCGGATGCTTCGACCTCTAAGGCCACGAGCACGGTCGCAATTGCCAAGACAGACAAGAAGGACTCGCTGCCGCAGCCGGGCGAGGCACTTGATCCCCACATCAAGAAGGGCAGCGAGGACGATGTGGACGCCGTCGGAACGCGCAACATCGGCGGGCGCGGTCTGGGCAATTGGTACTCGACCGATTGGGAGATTCGCAACGGCAAGCAATATTCGATGGAGATCGAGAAGCAATCGCACCTCATCACCGACCCGGTGATCGTGGAGTATGTGAACCGGGTGGGGCAGAACATCGTGAAGAACTCGGACTGCAAGGTGCCCTTCACGATCAAGATTCTGGATGCGGACGAGATTAACGCGATGGCGCTGCCGGGCGGGTTCTTCTACGTGAACTCCGGGCTGATTCTGGCGGCGGACGAAGAAGCGGAACTGGCTGGCGTGATGGCGCATGAGGTTGCCCACGTTTGCGCCCACCATGCGGCCCGCGAAATGACGCGCATGAACTACATGCAAATTGGCTCTGTGCCGCTGATGATTTTCGCGCAGACGAGCTGGACGTTGTATGGGATTTACCAGGCGACGCAGCTTGCTGTGCCGCTGACCTTCCTGCAGTTCTCGCGCCAATACGAAGCGGAGGCCGACTATCTGGGCCTGCAATATATGTACAAGTCAGGCTACGATCCGCAGGCCTTCATCTCGATCTTTGAAAAGCTCGATGCGCTCGAAAAGCACAAGCCGGGCGCGCTTTCGCGGGCTTTCAGCGACCATCCGCAAACCCCGGATCGCATCGCGCACTCCGAAGAAGAGATTGCGACCATCATGCCGGCAAGGCCGGACTACGTTGTCACGACGTCGGAGTTCGACGATGTGAAGGCGCGGCTGGCGCGCCTTCAGAACAAGCGTAAGATCAACGACAAGAAGGACGGCAACAAGCCCACGCTGCGTCGCGCGGGGACCAGCAACAACGACCCGAATGCGCCAACGGGAACTTCGGGAACGGACGATCGCCCGACGCTGGGACGCCGGAATTAGCTTCGAGCTATCGAACTATCGGGGCACCCCCTCCCCGGCATTTCGTGTAAAGTCCTCAAAAATATAGGCTTAGGTCTGTACTTCGACTTGCCCAGGCCTGAGCTACCGTTGTTAACTACGGATGCCCGGCACTCGAGCCGGGCATCCTTGTTTCTGTCTCCAGTATATCGCGCGTGTCAAGCGACGCGAACAATTTGAGAGAATAGAACCATGTCCGAACACAGCACAGGCTATACCGACGACCACGCCAAGGCGGGCCTGGATGCGAACTTTCCAGCAATTGAAATCTGGCGGAACCAGTTTCAGGCTTACGAGATTTTGGTCGACGATCCAGAGTTCACCAGCGTCTGCCCGAAGACCGGGTTGCCGGATTTTGGCGTGCTGACGATTCGCTATATGCCGCGTGAGAAATGCCTGGAGTTGAAATCGCTCAAAGAATATTTGTTTACGTATCGCAACATGGGGATTTTTCAGGAGAACATTGCGAACCAGGTGCTTGACGACGTTGTGAAGGCGACCGATCCGGTGTGGTGCGAGGTGAAAGGGGACTTTCGGCCCAGAGGTGGGATTTCTACCGTGGTGACGGCGCGGTATCCACGCAGCGAAGAGTTCACGAAATAGCAGCCAACGATTCAGCTTAGGCTCGGCTTACATGCCGAGTTCGGTGAGGCCAGGGTGATCGGTGGGGCGAGGGCCGAGAGGCCAGTGGAATCTACGCTCTGCTGCGGCGATCTGGACATCATTGATGGAGGCTTCGCGACGGCGCATCAGGCCGTTCTCGTCGAACTCCCATTGTTCATTTCCGTAGCTGCGCCACCACTGCCCATCAGCGTCATAACTCTCGTATTGGAAGCGCACAGCAATGCGATCCCGGTGGAAAGCCCAGACTTCTTTGATCAGACGATAGTCGAGTTCGCGAAGCCATTTGCGCGTCAGCAAATCGACGATGGCGTCGCGGCCTTTGACGAACTCGGAGCGGTTCCGCCACTGACTGTCGACGGTGTAGGCGAGCGAAACTTTGTGGGGGTCGCGAGTGTTCCAGGCGTCCTCGGCTTTGCGCGCTTTCTCCTCGGCGGTTTCAAACGTGAATGGCGGCAAGGGCGGTCTGGCATCCTGCATTAAGTGCTCCAATCCGGTCCAACGAGAGTCAAGCATTGGATGCGATGCAATGGGTGGAGCTTCCGACGCGCCGTTCCTGATATCCTCGGCTCAGAATGACTCAAGCGCCGAAGCCGAAGGTCAGTGTCGTCGCAGGTGCGACCGTGGCACTGACTCTGTTGACGGCGATGAACTTCGTCAACTACATCGACCGCTACATTTTGCCCGCAGTGCAGGAGCAGGTGAAGGGGGAGTTTCGGCTCAGCGACAGCCAGATTGGGTCGCTGACGTTCTGGTTCATGGTGGCGTATATGGCCGCGTCGCCGGTGACGGGGTGGCTGGGCGACCGGTTTCCTCGTAAGCCGATGATTGTGATTGCCGCGCTGGCAATTGCCGCCATGAACTTTTTAACCGCGAGCGTGCATAGCTATCAGTCGCTCAATTTTCGACATGCGGCGCTGGGCGTGGGCGAGGCTTGCTTCGGTATTTTTGCGTCGGCGATGCTGGCGGATTTCTACCCAAAAGAGCAGCGCAACCGTGTGATGACAATTTTCAACGTGGCGATACCGGTGGGAGCCGCGCTGGGCATGCTTGCGGGGGGCGTGATCGGGCATAAGTATGGATGGCGGATGAGCTTCATCGCGTCGGCGGTGCCGGGAGCGTTGCTGGCATTGCTGATCGCCGTGTTCATGAAGGAGCCGCCGCGCGGTGCGAGCGCGGAAGAAAAGGTGAAGCTGGAAAAGGGAACTGTGCTGTCGCTGGCGACCAACAAAGCGTATCTCGGCGCGGTGATGGGGTATGCCGCAGTCACGTTTTCGCTCGGTGGCATTTCGTGGTGGATGGCGTCGTTCCTACAGAGGGTGAACGGCTTCTCACAAGAGAAGGCGGCGACGGTGCTAGGCGCGACTATTGTGTTAGGCGGGCTGGGGGGGATGATTGTGGGGGGAGTGTGGGCGCAGCGGTGGTCGAAGCGGACACCCAAGGCGCTCTACTACGTGCCGGCGTTGAGCGCGCTGCTGGCTGTGCCGCCCGCGCTGCTTTGCTTCTTCGGGCCGAGGAGTGTGACCATAGCTGCGTTGGCGGCGGCTGTGTTTTTGATTTTCCTCGGCACCGGGCCGGTGAACGCGGCAACATTGAATGCGGTGAAGCCAAATGTGCGGGCGGCGGCGATGGCCGGGCAGTTGCTGCTGATCCATTTGTTTGGGGATGCGGCTTCGCCGAAGATCATCGGGATTGTTAGCGACCACTCCAACCTGAGGTGGGGATTGGGGCTCACGCTGATTACGATGGTGATTGCGGCGGGGATCTTCTTCGTGGGAGCCCGATACGCGCCGCCGTTGTACGTCGATGGGGAGGCTGGTGCGGCTTGATCCAGCCTGAGTTGTGGCGGGATGCTCTGCAATTTGCGGCCTGGGGAGTTGCTTTTGCGTGGTGCGCGAAGACTGTGGAGGCGCTGCGGAATCTGCCGTCGGTTCCGAATCTGACCGGCGTTGAGTGGGACTTGGCGCGCGACGATCCTCCCAGCCTGACGGTTATTGTGCCCGCGAGAGACGAGGCCGCAAATATCGCGGCGACGCTCGATACGCTCCTACAGCAGGATTATTCAAATCTGCGCGTTGTCGCGGTCGACGACCGATCCAGCGATGAGACGGGCGCGATCATGGACCGCTACGCGCTGCGCTATCCGGAGCGGGTGGCAGTGCTGCATATCACCGAGTTGCCCGACGGCTGGTTGGGAAAGACCCACGCGATGGCCGAGGGGCTGGGGGCGAGCGAGTCGGAGTATGTCCTGTTTACGGATGCAGATGTGCTGTTCTCGCCTTCGGTGTTGCGGCGGTCGCTGGCGTATGCGGACATGGAGCGTGCAGACCATCTCGTCACTGTCCCGACCATGCAGGTGAAGACGTGGGGCGAAGGCGTGGTGCTCGGGTTCTTTCAGATCTTTGGAGTGTGGGCGTCGCGTCCCTGGCGCGCGAGCGATCCCAAAGCCAAGCACGATGTGGTGGGGATTGGCGCGTTCAATCTGCTGCGCCGGGACGCACTCGTAAAGCTCGGAGGTCTCGCGCCTCAGAGGCTCGCGGTGCTTGAGGACATTACGCTGGCGCGCCGCATGAAGGCCGCGGGGATGCGGCAGCGCGTGGCGTTCGCGCCGGGGATGGTGCTGGTGCACTGGGCGGCGGGCGCGAATGGCTTGATGCGTGTGATGAGCAAAAATCTGTTTTCGGTTTTCAATTTTAGAGCCGCCCTGGCTCTGGCAGCTTGCCTTTGGATTGTGTTGTTCTGCCTTGCGCCCCTTGCGGGACTCTTTTGGTGGTGGACTTTGGCGCCAGGACTTTTGGTGGTCGCTTGCGTGTCGGTGACGTATCGGCTGTGGGGCGAAGTGAGCTTGATCCCGGCGCGGTGTGCGTGGGCGTTTCCGCTGGGAGCGATGGCTTTGATTTTTGCGGTGGGACGGTCGATGGTGGTGGTGTGGAAAGACGGCGGTGTGAAGTGGCGAGGGACGCTTTATCCGCTTAGGGAATTGCGGCGATATAATCGTCCGTGGCAGTGGGGGCGGCGGTAAAAGGGGTCGCATACGTCACTCGCTTCTTAGAGGTGTTGCGAATCGAAATTGCGGCGGTCACCCGTGCACGCTGGACGCCAAACATCCCGATGGATGGAACTCCGAGCAAAAGCTGACCGTGGCCGAATCCGTAGCGGCTTACAGCTTGGGCTCTGCTTATGCTGAATTTTAGGAGCGGGAGAAGGGAAGTATAGCTCCCGGCAAACTCGCCGACATGGTGGTGCTCAGCGACGATATCTTCGAGATCGCATCGGCAGATCTGCGAAAAGTGAAGGTGAAACTCACCATTGTTGGCGGTAAGTGGTCTACGGCAGCGTCGATTAGTGTGTAGAGCGTAGCATCGGTACACGAGGCTACGGCTCAGATGATAGAAATTCTGATACTTGCCCTGTATTTGCGTGTTCATCGGCAGTTCTGGCAATAAACTCGTTGCCGTTCGTCAAGAAACTTTATATTGGTCGGCTATGTGTCATTTCTTTGTTCCAATCCAGTTACTGGCCTTCACGCCACGTGGAAGTCTGAGCTTCACAATCGCAACCTACTGTTGGCCGGGAAACTCGCGTAAAATGTATTGAAAGCGGTATCGCACCGCCTATCCCTTTTACTACGGTGAATGACGAACTGAGGAACAATATCAAGCCGATCTTTCTTCGAAGTCATTTAAGCAAAGCAAAAAGCCAAGCATTGCTCTTAATAAGTTTGTCGTCGTTTGTGTTTTTGCTCCACGGGTACCATCCGTATTCACAAGATGCGTCGATTTACGTAGCTGGCATCGAAAAAGAGATCAATCCATCCCTGTATTCGATGGACGCGATTTTTATAGAAGGTCATACCAGGCTCTCTATCTTTTCTCATCTTCTTGCTGATATTGTGCATTACTTCCACATTCCTCTCGATGTTCTGCTTTTGTCGACCTACGCAGCAGCAATCCTCGTATTCCTGTTTGCATGCAAACAATTAGCAGCTCGAATGTTTCCGTCCCGGCTTGCGTGCTGGAGTGCGACGTTGCTTGCCGGCATCTGCTTTACAATTCCCGTAGCTGCTACATCTTTACTGCTGATGGATCCCTACGTGACTGCGCGGTCTTTTTCCACTCCTCTTAGCCTTCTAGCTGTGGTTGCCTGCGTCGATCGCTCTTGGAAACAGGTTTGTTTATGGGTGGTTCTAGTATTCATCCTTCATCCCTTGATGGCAATTTACCTTGTTTGCTTCCTATTGACGGCCGTGTTGGTGGATCGCAGTCAGTGGTGGGCCGCACTCGGTCTTTGTGCTGCTGGCTTTCTGTTGTGCGCGTTACTTTATTTCAGCACGAGACACGCTTCCATAACAACTGCTTATCGGGAGGCCGCATTGAGCCGTAGCTATTACTTCCTTTCTCGATGGCAGTGGTATGAAATCACAGGACTCGTTGCACCACTGATTTTGATGACCGCGACTGCTATCGGATCCGGACTGCGTTCCAAAATTGGGAAGCTTTGCGCCACATGCGTTTTGGTCGGTGGCACGAGTTGCTTATCTGCATTATGCTTCGTCCATACGAGCCATCCTGACTTGTTGATGCGCCTCCAAATTCTGCGTAGCATTCACATCATCTACGGGATTGGCGTAGTGATGCTAGGTGGATTTATTGCATCACATTTCGCGAGGCGCAGGATTTGGATCGTCGCACTGTGTTTTGCGCTTGCCCTGTTAGGAATGTCTGTTGGGGACCATCAATCTTATCCTTCATCCCCTCATATCGAGTGGCCTTGGGAGTTGTCCACCAACCCGCGGGAACAAGCCTTTCTTTGGATACGTGCTAATACTCCTCGAAATGCGGTCTTTGCTGTCGATCCTTCGACCTTTCATGATTCTGATGCTGACAACCATGGATTTCGAGCTTTGTCGGAACGAAGTACGCTCACTGACAACAAGGATGAAGGTGTGGCTTCTCTTTTTCCTGGACTGGCCACTACCTGGATGCAACGGCGGGATGCAGAAAAGGATCTCGACCAACTCGACGATGTAAGTCGAATTAAGAGGCTGAGCCCCTATGGGGTCACATGGCTGTTGTTGTCGTCACACGCATCGACTTCCTTTGCTTGCCCGTTTCGCAATACTGCCGTCGCTGTGTGCCGGATGAATTGATGAAATATAGAAGAACCTAGAACGACTCGAAGACCCTGATTAGTGAGTGTGTTTGCGGCCGCGTTGCTTGGGTTGGACCCTAGTTCAACTGTTTATGAAGCTGCCTGCATGGTGATATACGCGATAAGGTGGTTATACGAAAAGCATTTCTTTAAGCGATAAGCCCTCTTACGAGATTGGCATCCTGTGCGCGGCGAGTCGAGTTGAAACGGGCAGCGATCTAAGCTGCATGGTGGCGCATAATGCTTGAAACGCGGCGTATTCTCCGGATCCCTAAAAGGCTTACCCTTCCACGAATTGATGGCCGTAGCGCTTCTGAATATAGTCGTCGAGGATGACCTGGAACTCTTCAACGATGTGGTCGCCCTTGAGCGTGGTGGCGAACTCGCCGTCGATGTAGACGGGGGCCTTCGGGTCTTCGAAGGTGCCCGGCAGTGAGATGCCGATGTTGGCGTGCTTGGATTCGCCGGGGCCGTTGACGATACAACCCATGACGGCGAGCTTGAGTTCCTCGACGCCCGGGTATTGCTTCTTCCACTCCGGCATGGACTCGACGAGGTAGTTCTGGATGCGCTCGGCGAGTTCCTGGAAGTAAGTGCTGGTGGTGCGACCGCAGCCGGGGCAGCTTGTGACTTGTGGCATGAAGCTGCGGATGGAAAGCGATTGCAGAATCTGTTGCGCGCAGCGGACTTCTTCAGAGCGGTCGCCCCCGGGAGTGGGTGTGAGCGAGACGCGGATGGTGTCGCCGATGCCCGCAAGCAGCAGCGGCGAAAGACCGGCGGCGGAGGCGACCACGCCTTTCATCCCCATGCCCGCTTCGGTGAGGCCGAGGTGGAGCGTGTAGTCGCAGCGGCGGGCGAGTTCCGTGTAGACGTCTATGAGGTCGCGCACGCCGGAAACTTTGGCGGAGAGGATGATCTGATCGCGGCGCAGGCCGTAGCGCTCGGCGGCGGCAGCGTTATCGAGAGCCGACACGACCATCGCTTCCATCATCACGTCGCGCGCTTCGAGGGGCTCGGCGAGTTGTGAATTGTCGTTCATCATCTTGGTCAGCAGGGCCTGGTCGAGCGATCCCCAGTTGACGCCGATGCGGACAGGCTTCTGGTGCTTGACCGCAACCTCGATCATGGTGCGAAAGTTGTCGTCGTCCTTGCGGCCGATGGAGCAGTTGCCGGGATTGATGCGGTACTTGGCCAACGCTGCGGCGCAGTCGGGGTATTTGGTCAGAAGCTGATGGCCGTTGTAGTGGAAGTCGCCGACGATGGGCGTCGTCCAGCCTTTAGCCTGAATGCCTTGGACGATGTACGGAACGGCCTTCGCAGCGGCGTCGTTGTTAACCGTGATGCGGACGAGTTCAGAGCCGGCGCGGGCCAGCGCCGCGACCTGCTGCACGGTCGCCTCGATGTCGGCCGTGTCGGTGTTGGTCATCGACTGCACAACGACGGGCGCACCGGAGCCGACGCGGATGCCGCCTACGTTGACGGTGACGGATTTTCGGCGCTGAATCACGGGCATAAGGCTATTGCCAGTTTATCATTGCGCTATCTTTTCAATGGGCATCGCGGAGGCGCAAATGGGTGCGAAGAAGAAGTCCGCAACGGCATCGCCAGAAACGGTTGAGATTCAGATCGACGGTTTTATCGATAAGTTCGACGCGCCGATGGCCAAGCGCATTCGCGAGGTTCGAGCGGCACTTCGCAAGTGTTTTCCGACCGCGATTGAAATCGTCTATGACAATTACAATTTTTTCGTGATCGGCTATTGTCCGACAGAACGGACTTCCGATGTCATCCTGTCGATGGCGGCCGATAAGAATGGCGTGGGGATGCACTTCTACCATGGCGCGGAACTGCCAGATCCGAAGGGCATTCTTGAGGGAAACGGCGTTCAGAATCGGTTTGTGCGGCTCGTGGACGGCGCGAAGACCGTGAAGGATCCACAGGTTGAGGCGCTTATCAAAGCGGCGATTGCGAACGCTGAAACTTCGTTGCCGATGAAGAAGGGCTATACGGTCGTAAGGTCGGTGTCTGCGAAGCAACGGCCGCGACGTTAGAGGAAAAGCAGATCCCCTTCACAAATGATAGAAAAACAAGTGCAACGGCAGAGTGCTTGTCGAGTTTGCCGCGTCAGTCCTCGCGATGCTCGCGCACGTTACGAAGGATGCGCCGGACTTTCTTGGGTGAGATTCTGAGGGTCTTAGAAACCTGCGTCACATTCTTGCCGCTCCGCAGCCACACCTTGGGAATTACCAACTCGGCAAATTCTTCCTGCACTTGCTGGAAGGTCTTGTCGCCGAGTTGACCGTCAGACCAAAGTCGCAGCGTTTCCTCAATTCGCGTCGCCCCGAGCAGCTTCGATTTGAGGTCACCGAGAGTCCGCAGCAAGTGGTCACGGTCGTCCGAAGTCAGCAGCGCGCTGGCCTTGCTGGCGTAGTCTTTCGCAACCTGCCACTCGCGAAAATAGTCGTCGGTGGCGGCCATGCCACGCGCGATGTAGGCTTCAGCGAGCAGACGCTTGTTTTGCGTCTTGAGCGCGAGTTCGATGGCGCTCTCCGCGTGCTGGACAGCGAGATTTGCATGCAGTGCGATGTCCTGCTCTTCGCCCAACTGTTCTTCGGCGCGGGCCAGCGAGACGGACGATTGCACAATTTGAGCGCGCGCCATCAGGATAAGATCGAGCTTCTCTTCGCCCAGCGCGAGCGCCGTGTGCGCCGCAATTTCGGCTTGATCGATGTCTCCGCTTTCGAGATGGATGTGCGCCGCATTGACGAGCACCGAGCCCGTGCCGCCCTGATGATGGTGCAGCGCGTAGATTTCGCCGGCCTGGTCGAGCAGAACGAGCGCCTCGCCCAGGATTTTGAGCGACTTGGCATGGACCGCGCCGAGAGCGCTTTCGCCGCCCTGTCGCGGCCTCAGCCCAAGAGCGATCAGTCGCTTGACATAGGCAGCGTTGACCAGCGCACGGGCTAGATTGGGGTGTTCGGGGTATCGCTTTCGGTAGATGGAAATTGCGGACTCAAAGTGACCCAGAGCGCGGGTATATTCGCCCGACCGGCGCACGAAGCGACCGCGCGCGGACTCGATATTCCCGAGTGACAACGCATGGCCCGTCGGCTTGAGCACTTTTTCCGCTGCGTCGAGAAGTTGAAAAGCATAGGGTCGGTCGCCGCGCTGAAACGCCAACCAGCTTTCGTGAATCTGCGTCACGGCGACCAGCCGGGGAGCTTTGCAGTGGACCGCGATTTCTTGCGCTCGCAAGATGTGGGCCAGCGCGTGTTCGTAGTCGCCAAGCTTGCGATGCATACGGCCTTTCCAAAAATTTCCGAGAAAGACAAGATAGTCCGGTAAGACGGGTTCGCCCGCGCGCAAAACCAGATCGAGCATGCCAATGCTGTCCTCGAACTGCTCGCTCGCCATGGTGCGAAACGCATCGACCAGCTTCAGTCGAAAAAAGTCCAGGACCGGAAGCCGCTCCTGGTCGACGCCCGAAAGTCCGGCGGCAACTTCGTCGAGAAAAGCGAGGTCGCGGTAGCCGAGGTCCGTCCATTGCGCCAGGCACAGCAAAAATTGAAGCGCGTCCGGCGTTTCGATGTCGAGCTTATGCGGTCCTTTGGCGGACCCTTTGAAGGCCTCGTCGAGTAGCGAGAAGCCTTCGCGGACGTTGCGATGGACGAGTGCGCGTTCAAGCTGGGGGACCAGTGCGGAGACGGTCAACTTCCTGGGCATGTTGAAAACTATAGTCCAAGGACAGTCCAATGGGACCTGGGTCTCGATACGCCCCTGTCCGAATCGGACGGGGGGAGGTTGCCCGTGCTGTATCCGCCCGCCTAAGGTGCATAGAGTCGTCTTGCGCGCGCGAAGCGCTGCGGTACTGTGTTCAATTTCTTCTGAGGTGCTCCGGATGGTCGGTCTTCAAAGCAGCGTATATCGGTTTGGCAGTGGTGCGGTCGACGGCGACGGAACCATGAGCGCCCTGCTCGGCGGCAAGGGTGCGGGGCTCGCGGAGATGACGCGCATGTCCGTCCCGGTCCCTCCGGGATTTACCATTACCACCGCCGTCTGCCGCCAATACATGGAGGCTGGCACCCTCACCGCGGAGCACCGCTCTGAAATCGTCGATGGCCTTCAATGGCTCGAAAGCCAGGCGGGAAAACGTTTCGGCGACCCGACCGATCCGCTATTGGTGAGTGTTCGTTCCGGTGCGCCTGTGTCCATGCCGGGCATGATGGACACCATTCTCAACGTCGGATTGAACGACACGTCCGTGATCGGCTTGGCTACGAGAAGTGGATCGGAACGTTTCGCCTTCGACTCGTACAAGCGTCTGCTGCAAATGTTCGGCTCGGTTGTGCTGGGCGTTCCGAAGGCCGCCTTCGAGCAAGCTAGTCACGCCCTCAGCGCCGAGTCCGCGAACGACGCGCAGGTGCTGCGCAGCGAAATTGAAGCCTTCAAAGTGGTTATAGAGCGACACACTGGCGGTGCTTTCCCTCAAGAGCCAGCACAACAGCTTACGATGGCCGTCGAGGCCGTTTTTCGTTCGTGGCACAGCGAACGCGCACGGTTTTACCGCGGCCTGAACCACATTTCGGAAGCCATGGGAACGGCTGTCACGGTGCAAGCCATGGTCTTCGGCAACCGCGGGCTGGACAGCGGAACCGGTGTCGGCTTCACGCGCAATCCATCGACGGGTGCACCCGGTGTCTTCGGCGAGTACCTCGCCAATGCGCAGGGTGAAGACATCGTCGCCGGCATTCGCACACCCACGCCGATCGCAGAACTCTCCGGCCAGATGCCCGAGGTGTATGGCGAGCTGGCGGGCTTGGTGGGGCGGCTCGAAGAGCACTACAAGGACACGCAGGACTTTGAATTCACCGTCGAAAGCGGCAAGCTGTTTCTGTTGCAAACGCGCTCCGCGAAACGGTCTGCCCTGGCCGCCGTGCGCATCGCCGTGGAGATGGCCGACGCCGGTCTCATCACCCGCGAAGAGGCGATTCACAGGGTTAAACCTTCGAGTCTGGTGGAGGTACTTTCTCCGCAGCTCGACCTTAGCATCGGCGACCCGGTCGCACTCACCACGGGCCTTGCGGCTTCGCCCGGCGCCGCAGTCGGTGTGGTCGCTCTTTCGGCGAACCGCGCCGTCGCGATGAACGCGGCCGGTGCGACCGTCATCCTCGTGACACAGGATACGACCGCGGAAGACATCCACGGCATGGCCGCATCGGTCGGCTTCCTCACGGCGCGCGGAGGCGCTACGAGCCACGCTGCGGTGGTCGCTCGCGGCATGGGCAAATGCTGCATTACCGGCGCGAAGGAGATTTCGATCGACGCGGCAAAAGGCGAGCTCTATATCGGCGACGTCACTCTCCGCGAAGGCGATTGGCTATCGCTCGAAGGCAGCACGGGTCGAGTGTTCGCGGGCCAGGTGCCGCTGCGCGCGGCCAGCGAAGACCATCCCGAACTCGACCGCCTGCTGGAGTGGGCGCTCGCCACCAAGACCTGTGCCGTTCGTGCCAATGCGGATACTCCCGCCGATGCCACCGCCGCGCGTGCCGCCGGGGCTGTCGGAATCGGCCTGTGCCGCACCGAGCACATGTTCTTCGCCGCCGACCGCCTCGCTCACGTGCGCTCCATGATTCTTGCCAATTCGGTGGACGAACGCGTCAAGGCGCTCGAAGTTTTACAGCCCATGCAGCAGCGCGACTTCGAGGAAATTTTCCGCACCATGTCGCCTCTTCCGGTGACGATTCGTCTGCTCGATCCTCCGTTGCACGAGTTCCTGCCGTCCATCTCGGAGGTCAATGCCGACATCGCAACGGCGCGCGACGACGAAAATTGGGAGCACGCGCTGGCGCTCGAAACCGTTCGTCAACGCGTCGAATCGCTCACCGAAACCAACCCCATGATGGGCCATCGCGGTTGCCGCCTGAGCCTTACCTATCCGGAGATACTCGAGATGCAGGTACGAGCCATCTTGCTGGCTGCACTCACCGTCTCCGCCGAAGGCTTCGAGCCGTCGCCGGAGATTATGGTCCCGCTGGTGGCGTGCGAAGAGGAGATGCGCAAGCTGGCTGAAATGATCCACGTTACGGCTTCGAACGTGTTTCTCGAGCGCGGAAAAAGCGTGAGCTACAAAGTCGGCACGATGATCGAGTTGCCGCGGGCGGCGGTGTGCGCGGGGCCGATTTCCAAGCACGTCAGCTTCATCTCGTTCGGCACCAACGACCTGACGCAGATGACCTACGGCTTCTCGCGCGACGACGCCTACAGCTATCTGGACAGCTACATTACGCAAGGCATTCTGAAAGCGGACCCGTTCGTCACCATCGACCAGGAGGGCGTCGGTGCGTTGGTGCGCATGGCCGTCGAGAGCGTACGTGCTCTGAATCCTCTGATCAAGATTGGGGTCTGCGGAGAACATGGCGGCGACCCGGATTCCATCCAGTTCTTCAAGACACTCGGCCTCGATTATGTGTCCTGCTCGCCATCGCGTCTTCGTATCGCCCAGTTAGCGGCGGCGCAGTCGGCAAGTTTCGCCTGAGACTGCTGTCGGTCGGTTCAAGGACGGACGCGGCCACTTCAATGACCCGGAACCGATCGATGGCACAATCATCCTGGTTCGAATTCCATTGGGACGAGGACTGATCGGTGATGTTACAACGCGGGCAGTGATTCGAGTGGTGGCCCGGGGCAGAGTCCAACTGCCGACCTTCGCGTTAGGAGTGCGCTGCTCTATGCATCTGAGCTACCGGGCCACGTAGGCTAGTGTATCGTGCGGCGTTGAGGGGTGTTTGCGGAGCGCGTCAATGGATAGGGTCTCTCAAGCGGGTTATCATCATGTTGTGCCGAAATACTCGATTGTCGTGCCGTTTCATAACGAAGAAGAGAACGTTACCGTGCTCTACGACCGCGTAAAGCATGTGATGGAGCACGTCGGTGGCAGCTTTGAGTTGGTGTTTGTCGACGATGGCTCGCGAGACCGGACCTACCGTTTGTTGGAAGAAATCGCGGGGGTAGATTCGCGCGTGCTGGTGGTAAAGCTGCGCCGCAATTTTGGGCAAACGTCGGCGCTGGCGGCGGGGTTCGATCATGCTTCGGGCGAGTATGTGCTGGCGATGGATGGAGATCTGCAACACGATCCTGAGGAAATTCCCGGGTTCCTCGCAAAGCTCGAAGAAGGCTACGACGTAGTGAGCGGATGGCGCGCGCAGCGTGCGGACGGCGTGCTGCGCAGGTTTCCTTCGCGTGTGGCCAACTGGATGATGGCGCGGCTGTCGGGCGTGGACATTCACGACTTCGGAACGACATTCAAAGCGTATCGCCGCGAAGTGATCCAGGGCATTCCGTTATATGGCGAGATGCATCGCTTCATCCCGGCGCTGGCGAGCTGGTACGGCGCAAGCATCTGCGAGGTCCCGATTTCGAACCCCGCGCGCGTCTCAGGCCAAAGTCACTACGGCATCGGGCGCACATTTCGCGTCTTCTTCGACCTCATGACGATCCGGTTCTTGTTGAAGTACATGACGCGACCGATGCATTTTTTTGGCGGCGTTGGGGCGCTGGGCATGGTCTCGGGCATAGGCCTGGCGCTGTGGCTGCTGATGCAAAAGCTGCTGACGGGGCACGATGTCGCTGATGAACACGGGCCGCTGTTCATCATCGCCGCAGTGCTGATTCTCGGGGGCATTCAGATGATTGGCGTGGGTCTGTTGGGCGAACTTCAGGTGAGGCATTTCTTTGCGCATTCGCAACAGACGCCGTACACGGTTGATCGCGTGGTGCGGATGAAGCCGTCGGAAGAGAGCCTGAGCCGGTAAACAGGGATTAGGGATTAAAAGCTGCAGTGTTTCCGGTCGAGGTGTGATGCGCGCGATACAAATTGCGAAGACGGGTGGAGCGGAGGTGCTCGAATACATTGAGATGCCTACGCCTGTGCCGACTGCGGGACAGTTGCTGGTTAAGATCGAGGCTTCGGGCGTCAACTTTATCGATACGTATTTCCGCGAAGGTCGATACGCGGCGGTGTTGCCGTTCGTACCGGGACAGGAGGCCGCGGGCGTCGTAGCCGCGTTGGGCGAGGGTGTCACAGGCTTTCGCGAAGGCGACCACGTTGCGTGGACCGGGACGCGAGGGACGTACGCCGAGTTTGTCTGCGCGCCCTCGAGCGACCTGCTGCATGTGCCCCCCGGAATAAGCTCGGAGCAGGCTGCGGCGGCGTTGACGCAGGGTCTTACCGCGCACTATCTTGCGCATGACACCTATGTAATACAGCGCGGCGATACGGTGCTGATTCACGCGGGCGCTGGTGGCGTCGGCCTGTTGCTGACGCAGATGGCCAAGCGGCTTGGCGCGACGGTCATTGCAACCGTTTCGACGGACGAGAAGGCGGCGCTCTCGCGGGCGGCGGGCGCGAAGCACACGATTCTCTACACGCAGCAGGATTTTCGCGCCGAGGCAATGAAGATTACCGGAGGCGTGGGGTTCCCGGTGGTGTACGACTCGGTGGGGAAGACGACGTTTGAGGACTCGCTGAAGTGTCTGCGGCCGCGTGGACTGATGGTGTTGTATGGGGCATCGAGCGGCGCTGTGCCGTCGATGGACCCGATACGCCTGATGTCCGGGTCGCTGTACCTGACGCGTCCAAACCTTAAGGACTATGTAAGCACTCGCGCGGCGCTTGAGAAGCGCGCGAAGGATGTTTTCGAGTGGGTTGCGGACGGAACGCTGAAGCTGCGCATAGAACATCGGTATGCGCTAAAGGATGCGGCACAGGCGCAGAGGGATATGGAAGCGCGGAAGACGACGGGGAAGGTGTTGCTGGTTCCGTAGGGGTTGGTCGAGGAACGTTGACTTCCACAGCAAGTGTCGTCACACTGAAAGCTCGCCTATGAGTGCGACGTTCCTTTAATGAGCGTTGCGTGATGTTAATGTACCGTAATGGAATGTTCGGGAAGCGCGGTGAAACTCCGCCACTGCCCCGCAACTGTGATGCGCGCACCTTTGCTGTTGGGAAGGTGAAAGCCTAGCCGGACAATCCCACTGACGCCACACAGCGCCGGGAAGGGAAAGTCGAACTCATCAGGGCCACGCTTGAAATCGCGCCAGTCAGGAGACCGGTTCCGCTGCGCACTTGCACCACGCTCTCGTAGGGAGAGCGGAGGAGTTATCGATGCACATCTTACTGCCCCGGGCTTTTCGCCCAGATGGGGCCAGCTTGCCTTTGCGCGCGCATTCGGTGCGGCGCTTCGCCTTCGCAATTTTATTTTCCGTGTTGATGGTGACCACCGCTCATGGTGTCGTTGTGCGTGGACGTGTCACAACGCCGCTGGGCGCCGTAGTGCCGGGAGCGCGTGTGCAGCTTGTCGAGTCGGGCAAGGTCGTCGCGGTTTCGTTCGCCGACAGCAATGGAAGATTTGAGATTCGCATCGGCGACGGTGGACGTTTTACGTTGCTGACTTCGGCAGGCGGCTTCTTGCCGGCGGTTGGCGAAGACTTCTATGGCGGGGCGGAGGATGTGGTCACGCAGAATACAGTGATCGCGACCAATACTGTGAGGCAAGAAGTGACGGTGACGGCGACCGGCATTCCGACGCCGCTGCCGCAACTTACGTCGCCAGTCAGCGTCATTCTCGGCGAGCAGTTGGCGACGCGCGTCGGCGTGACCGAGGAACTCCGCCAGACGCCCGGCGTGGTGCTCGTGCAGACCGGACAGACCGGAGGATTAACTTCGTTGTTTGTGCGCGGCGGAAACTCCACCGCAAATCTCGTGTTAGTCGACGGGATTCCCGCCGACGATGTGGGCGGAACGTTCGATTTTGGAACCGTGAGTTCGACGGCCATCGGGCGAATCGAGGTCTATCGCGGGCCGGACTCCGCCCTCTACGGAACGGACGCTGGTGCATCGGTGGTCACTTTGAATACGCCGCGCGGCGAGTCGCACATCCCGACGCTGAACTACTCCGGCGATGCAGGCAATCTGCATAGTTATCGCAATGAAGTGATGCTGGGCGGCGCGGTGAAGCGGCTGGACTACTTCGGTGCGTACTCGCGATTCGATACATCGAACGCCGTGCCCCGCGACCGCTATCACTCCTCCACCACTGCTGCAAATATCGGTTATGACATCAACGGCAACACCCAGGCAAGGTTCACGATTCGCGATGCAGTCTCGGCGAGTGGCTTGCCCAGCGCGCATGATTTCTATGGCTTGTCTTCGGATGGCAAGCAATCGGATCAGGATTTGTACTCCGGAATCACGTTAGAAAATCGCTACAAAGGAGACTGGCACAACCTACTTCGTTACGGCATTGCGCGCAAGCGGGAACAAGCAAAAAAATTCACCGATGTGGGCACGCCGATAATCTTCTTTCCAAACACACCTTTTACATTTACGGAATATTTTGGAAATATTGTGACAATTCGCGGGGCCAATGGATACAAGGCGACGGGACAAGCTTCATTCTTCCTGCCCAGTGACGATCTGAGCTCCAATCGCGACCAGCTTTACTATCAGTCGGACTATAGCTTTTCACCGAAGTTTATTGCGCTGTTCGGTCTTAGGTACGACAATGAGCGCGGCAGCTTCAATATCGGCGATTTCGGTGTGCATCGCGCGGTGCAGAGGACGAACTTTGAATACAACCTGCAATTTCAAGGACAAGCCTTCGGGCGGCTGTTTTATTCCGCTGGCGGTTCGGTCGAAAAGAACCATCTTTACGGCATCGCGGGGACACCGCGCATAGGACTGGGCTATGTGGTGGCGCGGCCTTCAGACCGCCTATTCCATGGCACAAAACTCCGAGCGAATGCCGCGACGGGCGTACAGGAGCCGAGTCTTGCACTTGAGTTCGCGAGCCTTTACAGGCAACTTACTCCAGCGCAAAGAGCGGCGCTCCATGTTGGCCCGCCCACGTCGCAGCGGTCGCGTAGTTACGATGCTGGACTCGACCAGAACATTCTGGGCGATAGGCTGATTTTGAAAGCGGATTATTTTCATAACGTCTTCGATCGGCAGCTTGAAGGAGTTAGCGGGCCAGCGCTACAGCAGTTTTTTGGCGTGACGGTTCCTCCATCGATCTTCATAGCGTATGAGAACTCGCTGGCTTATCGGGCTTCGGGCGTGGAGCTTGAAATTGAGTGGCAGCTTCGGCACAGGTTGTTTGTGCGTGGGGGGTATACGTATCTCGATGCGAAGGTTGTGCAGTCTTTTGCGAGCGATGCTGTTGCAGCAAATCAGGGGATGCCGACGACCAATCCCAACCTTCCAGATATTGCGATTGGGGCGGAGAGTCCGCTGGTGGGAGGGCGGCCGTTTCGGCGTCCGCCGCATTCGGGGTTCTTCGGCGTGGAGTACAACCGTCCGAGGTTTACGGTCGCGCTGAAAGGCGCGCTGGCAAGTCGCAGCGACGACTCTACGTTTCTCGACGGCTTCGATCCGAACTTCGGGAACTCGCTGATTCTGCCTAATCGCGATTTGGACTTTGGTTACGCGAAGCTCGACCTCGCGGGAACTTACTCGTTCTCGTCGAAGATTACGGCGTTTACGCAACTGGAGAACTTGTTGAACGACCAGCACATCGGACCGATTGGGTTTCCTGGGTTGCCACTGACGGTGCGTGCGGGATTCAAGCTGCGATTAGGCGGCGATTGAACTTCATATAGTCCGATGGCCCGCAGAGCTTCTGCGGGCCATTGTGCGGCTTGCGACCTCAATGTCTCCTTCGCGTCTAATTAGTGTGGAGGAATTATGCACACTGTTGTTCGCGCTGTAACTCGTTTTACTCTTCTCGGCCTACTCGGCTCGCTTCCGTTGCTGGCGCAGGAGTTGCCCATCGAGGGACCCGTGCCGACGAGCGCCACTATTTCGGTGGAATCCAAGCAGCCCGTTCCGCTCAATCCGGCGCTGATTAAAATCGAGGTGAATGGGCACGAAACGGCGTTGACTGGCCTCACCCGCATTCAACCCTCGACCGCGCAGATTGCGATTCTGATCGACGACGGATTGCGGTCGTCGTTCGGCATTCAGATTGACGATCTTAAAAAGTTCGTCAATGCGCTGCCGCCGGGGGCGCGGGTGGCGGTGGGGTATATGCGCAATGGCAAGGTTGAGGCGGCGCAAGGATTCTCGGCCGATCACAGCGCTGTCGCTGCGAGCATCCGCATACCGATTTCGGTCGCTGGAATTAGCGCGAGTCCGTACTTCTGCCTCTCTGACTTTGCGAAGAATTGGCCGTCGAGTGCTCGCGGCCCCCGCTTCGTTCTGATGCTGACCAACGGCGTCGATCCGTACAACGGAAGCACGTCGCTGTTCAACCAGGACAGCCCGTATGTGCGGGCCGCGCAGGAAGACGCGCAGAGGGCGGGCATCGCCGTCTACGCGATTGCGTACACGGAAGCGGGCGTGCGCGGCGAACAAGCTTCGTTCAGCGGAGAAAGTTATCTGAACCAGGTCGCGCAGGCCACCGGTGGACGCTCCTTCTACAACCTCGTCGGCAATCCCGTATCGCTAGAGCCGTTCCTGAGCGAGTTCCGTTCAGCGATTGCGGAGAGTTACACCGCGACGTTTATGGCCAGCGCGAACCATGAGAAGGCAAAGACGCTGGCGCGGTTGAAAATTACGACTTCGCAGCCACAGTTGAAACTTCATGCGCCGGAGGCTGTGCATCCTGGTCAGCTGTAAGTGTTCAGCTTCGTATTTTGTGGGTACCCCCTCCCCCGTCAATCTTGTGCAAAGTCCAGATAAAATTGGACTTAGCTTTGGACTTCAGCGGTAAAGTCTTGAAAGCAAAGGCACTTGTTTGTAAAGTCCAGAAACATTGGACTTAGGCGTTAAATGCAGCGACCCGGTGGTGGCCGGGTCGAGGGATTTCTTACTTCTAACTCTGTGTCCATTATAGATGGCGTGTCAAGGGGCGACCGACGGTTGCGGGTCACGAGGCTCGAGAATTGGTCTTAGAATTGGAGCCTTGCTGTGCGGGATCTATGGGCCGGGCTTTCAGCCCTTGTGGTCTTTGGCACCCGCGACCCAGGGCGTTGCCCTGGAGTGGTATGAAGCGCGCCGTTGGCGCTTCGGATGGCGTGGCAGTTGGCAGAATGTTGGTTGCGGCTATATAAGGAAATTCGAGGCGATTTCACAGGACGCAAAGCCGACCCCGTTTGTGGCTTCTCCAAGCAAATGCAGATTCCTTCGCTTCGCTACGGAATGACAGAAAGAGAAGTATGGCACGTGGCCGACGTGGGCTATTCGATATAGTGCTGGCAGGCGATACAAATAATTGGAGAGAACATGAAGGCGACAAGTGGTTCGAATGACGAAGTTGCTGCAGCGAAGATCACGAAGCGGATTGAAGAGCTGGGGGATTGGAGGGGCGAGACCCTCGCGCATGTTCGTCAACTCATCCACGATGCCGACCCCGAAATCGAGGAAGAGTGGAAATGGGAGAAGCCTACGTCGGGGGGAGTTCCTGTGTGGTCCCATGACGGCATCGTCTGCACAGGGGAATCGTACCAGCAGGTTGTGAAGCTCACCTTCGCTCGCGGGGCCTCGGTCGAAGACCCGAAGAAGCTCTTCAACTCCAGCCTGGAAGGGAACACGCGGCGGGCGATCGACCTCCGCGAAGGGGAGAAGATCGACGCGGCGGCCTTCAAGCAACTCATCCGCGCGGCGGTGGCGGCTAACTCCGGGGCGCGCGCTCAACGGGTAGCGAAGAAGAAGTGAGGCGGTCTCGGGGTACTCCGCTTTGTGGCGGCTCCGAGCGGGAAGCAGATTCCCTGCGGGAATGACAAAAAGAAAAGCAGAAGCAAATGCGAAATACGGTGGTCCTTCGCTGCGCTCAGGATGACGGCGAGAACATGCAACAACAACAGCAAAAGCAGATTCCTTCGCTTCGCTGCGGAATGACAGAAAGAAAGGCAAACGCAGATTCCCTACGGGAATGACAAAAAAAGAAAAGCAGGAGCAAGTACAAATGCGAGCGCAATAGGCAAACAGAAGGCCCCGGATTTCTCCGGGGCCTTTGTCGTTGATGCGGTCTTTCGTATGCATTTGCGCGAAGCGCCTCTGCGGTACGAGGTACTAGTACATGCCGTCCATGCCGCCGCCGCCGTGGCCTGCGTGGCCGCCGCCGGCTTCCTTCTTCTCCGGGATGTCGGCGACCATGGCTTCGGTCGTCAGCATCAGGCCGGCGATGGACGCTGCGTTTTGCAGAGCCGTGCGCGTGACCTTGGTGGGGTCGATGACGCCGGCTTTGACCAGGTCTTCGTAGGCGTTGGTCGCGGCGTTGTAGCCGTAGTGGGTGTCTTTGGATTCGCGGATTTTGCCGATGACCACAGCGCCCTCTTCGCCCGCGTTGTGGACGATCATGCGCAACGGCTCTTCGATGGCCCGGCGAATAATCTGCGCGCCGACCTTCTCGTCGCCTTCGAGGGATTCGATGAGCTTCTCGACCGCCGGAGCGCAGCGCAGGAATGCGACGCCGCCGCCGGGTACGATGCCTTCTTCGACCGCCGCGCGAGTGGCATGCATGGCGTCTTCGACACGGGCCTTCTTTTCCTTCATCTCGGTTTCGGTGGCTGCACCGACTTTGATGACGGCGACTCCGCCGACCAGTTTCGCGAGGCGCTCTTGCAGCTTCTCGCGGTCGTAGTCGGAGGTGGTCTTTTCGACCTGGCTGCGAATTTCCTTGACGCGACCGGCGATCTTGGTGTCTTCACCGCCACCGTCGATGATGGTGGTGTTGTCCTTGTCGATGGTGATGCGCTTGGCGGTGCCGAGATCTTCGATCTTGACGCCCTCGAGCTTGAGGCCCAGGTCTTCAGTGATGGCCTTGCCGCCGGTGAGGGTGGCAATGTCTTCGAGCATCGCTTTGCGACGGTCGCCGAAGCCGGGAGCCTTGACGGCAGCGACGTTGAGCTTGCCGCGCAGCTTGTTGACGACCAGGGTCGCAAGCGCTTCGCCGTCCACATCCTCTGCAATGATGAGCAGCGGCTTGGCGGTGCGGGCGATCTGTTCGAGCAAGGGAAGGAGGTCCTTCATGGACGAGATTTTCTTCTCGTAGATGAGGATGTAAGGGTTTTCGAGGGCCGCTTCCATGCGCTCTGCGTCAGTGACGAAGTAGGGCGAGAGATAGCCGCGGTCGAACTGCATGCCTTCGACGACGTCGAGTTGCGTTTCCATGGTGCGCGACTCTTCGACGGTGATGACGCCGTCCTTGCCGACCTTCTTCATGGCCTCGGCGATGATGGTGCCGATCTGCGCGTCGGAGTTGGCGGAGATGGTGCCGACCTGCGCGATCATGTCGCCGGAGACGGGCTTGGACAGCTCGGAGAGCGCGCCGCCGATCGCGACGCCGTCGGAGTTGCGCTTGCCGATGATGGCTTCAACAGCCTTATCGATGCCGCGCTTGAGGGCCATGGGGTTGGCTCCGGCGGCAACGGTCTTGACGCCTTCGCGGTAGATGGCCTGGGCGAGCACGGTTGCGGTTGTGGTGCCGTCGCCGGCAACGTCCGAGGTCTTGGACGCGACTTCCTTGACCATTTGCGCGCCCATGTTTTCGAGGCCGTCGGAGAGCTCGATTTCCTTGGCGACGGTGACGCCGTCCTTGGTGATGGTGGGTGAGCCGAATTTCTTCTCGATGACAACGTTGCGGCCCTTAGGACCGAGCGTCACCTTAACCGCGTTGGCGAGTATGTTGACGCCACGCAGGATCGCCTGACGCGAATCTTCTCCATGCAGAATTTGCTTTGCCATTTGTTTTATTTCTCCTCGCGACAGGGGTGTCGCGTCGATGTACCGCAGGGGCTAAAGCCCCGAATCTTAAGGTTAAATTGATGTCACGGCTGAAGCCGTGACTTACCGTTCGTGCTGATGGTGAGCGAGCGTTTCTTGCCAATCGTGAACGAAACGTTCTTGCACTGGGAAGCGAAGATTGCGGCAAAGCCGCCTCCCGCCGTCCGCGCAGGACTACTTCTTGAGGATGCCGAGGACTTCTTCCTCGCGCATGATGAGGAGGTCTTCGCCGTCGAGTTTGATCTCGGCGCCGGAGTATTTGCCGAAGAGGATGGTGTCGCCGGCCTTGACGTCCAGCGGGAAAACTTTGCCTTCGTCGTTAGACTTGCCCTTGCCGACGGAGATGACTTCGCCTTGCTGGGGTTTTTCCTTGGCAGAGTCGGGGATGATGATGCCGCCGCGGATGCTTTCGCCTTCTTCGAGCCGGCGAACCAGGATGCGATCGTGCAGCGGTGTGAATGAATTAGCCATATTTGGTGCGTCTCCTTGGGTTTTCTAGGGTTGTGAGGTGTTTTCAGGTTATTGAGACCGTTGGCACTCTCGGCTCCCGACTGCTAATGTAGTCCTCCTGAAGGCTGGCGTCAAGACGTGAATGTGAAATGTGAGTGAAAGGCGCTCAGGTTCGACAAGGATGCGATCAGGCCATGGACGGGGTAGAATTATGCCATGATTTCCACGCTTTTTCGTCAACGTAAAACTTTGTATGTGGGCTCGGCTTTGGCAGTGGTGCTTGCGGTTTCAGCATCCGGACAGACCGAACGTCATGGCCGCAAATACAAGGCCTTGCAGCCTGCCGCGAACATAACACTGAAGGTGGAACGGGCTTCCAATGGCAAACCGATCAGCAATGCGGCGGTGATTTTCCACGCCGCTCGCGTGGGCAAGAACCAGGGCAGCCTTGAGGTCAAGACGAATTCTGACGGCGAGGCGAAGATCGACATTATCGAAGTCGGAAGCCATGTGAGCGTGCAGGTGATCGCGGACGGGTTTGCGACGAACTCCGCAGACTTCGATGTGCCGGGCGATGAGAAGACGGTGTTGATCAAGATGGAGAAGCCGCGCGCGCAGGTTTCCGTGTATCAAGACAACGATGGCAAAGCGTCGCAGCGGCCGGCGGGCGTGCAGGAGCCTCCGCCGCTGGCGAAGTCGAAGAAGTCGGTGCCGCCGACGACAGGGCCCAACGCGGCGCCTGCTTCTGCGACGCCGGTCGCGCCGCAGACGAGTTCGCCGCAGTGAGCCTGGATGCCAATCCGCTGAGTGGGAAAAAGGCGCTGATTACGGGCGGGGCGAAACGTATCGGGCGCGCGCTGGCGTTGGCGCTGGCGAAGGCCGGAGCGGACGTGGCGATAACGTATCGCGGGTCGGGAGATGAGGCGTCGCAGACTGTGGCCGATTTGAGGGCGCTTGGCGTGGGCGCGTTGGCGGTGGCTTGCAATGTGCGCGATGAGAGCAGCGTTGCGGAAGCGACGGATGAAGTTCTAGGGGAGTTTGGGGGCCTCGATTTATTGGTGAACAATGCGGGCGCGTTCGAAACCGAGGCGCTGGAAAAGATTTCCGTGGGGCAGTGGGACGCGATGTTCGAGACCAATACGCGCGGGCCGTTTCTGGTGGCGAAGGCGGTTCATGCTGCGTTGAAAGAGGCGAAGGGACGCATCGTCAATATTGGGTCGATGGGCGGAATCCATCCGTGGTCAACGCACGCGCACTACTGCACGTCGAAGGCGGCGCTGCACATGTTGTCGCAAACGATGGCGAAGGGGTGGGCGCCGGAGATCAGCGTGAACTGCGTGGCACCGGGGATGATCGTCACCAGCGAAGTGGACGCGGGCTACGAGCACTTCGCGGCCAAGACGCCGATGCGGCGCAATGGCAGCGTGGAGGATGTGGCGGCGGCGGTGCTGTTTTTCGCGACAGGGCCGCACTTTATTACGGGGCAGTTGATGGCGGTGGATGGTGGGTTGGGGCTGTAGGTGGGGAGCGTCGTGCGGCCGCTCGCGGCGATGGCGGCGGTCACGCACCCGGAAAAGAAGCACAATGCGGCGCTCGACGGCGTTCGTGGGATTGCGATCCTGCTGGTGTTGCTGCACCACTGGCAGATACCGCTGCCGGGCAGCAATCGCTTCACTCCGGCGATGCTGGCGGTGACGGGGAGTTGCTGGGTGGGCGTGGACTTGTTCTTCGCGCTGAGCGGGTTCCTGATTACAGGCATTCTGGTGGATACGGTTGGGTCAACGCATTTTCTCAAGAATTTTTATGCGCGGCGTTTTCTGCGAATCTTTCCTTTGTATTACGGGGTCATCGTTGTACTGGTGTTGCTGACGCCAGTGGTGCATTTTGCATGGGGTGCGATGTTGCCGTTGCTGCTGTTTTATTTACAGAACACGGGCATTGGTGTTCCTCTAGATCACTACCGGTTGGCTCACGGCGTGAACCTGAATCCGTACTGGTCGCTCGCGGTCGAGGAGCAGTTTTATCTGGTGTGGCCGCTGCTGGTGTTCTGGCTGCGGGATGTGACGCGGTTGACGAAGGTGGCGTTTGCGCTGTGCGGAGCGGCGTTGATTTTGCGCATCGTTCTGGTGAGGGCGGGCGTTTCTCCGTGGTTCGTGTACAGCTTCACGGCGTGCCGCGCGGACACGCTATTGCTGGGCGGAGCGCTGGCGTTGCTGTTGCGGTCGAAGCGTTTGGAGGTGCGGGAGGCGGCTGTTCGGTGGACGCCGTTGGTCGCGGGAGCGGCGATGGTTGTGGTCGCGGGTTTTGCGGTGCGGTCCGGCGGACTGGAGTGGCAGCGTGGTTGGTTCGTGCAGACCGCCGGGTTCACGCTGATCGCCGTGGCGGCGTGCGGGGTGATCGCGTGGACGCAGCGTAAGGGCAGTGGGCGATGGCTGGGGCATCCGGTGCTGCGGTTCTTTGGGAGGTACAGCTACGGAATTTATATGCTGCATCTGCTGTGGTTTCGGCCGTTGTATAAATTGATCGAAGGCCAAATGGGGTCGCTGTTGCGATGGGGACACGTGGCCGCGATACTGAGTTGGCTGGCCGCGGCGGGGCTTGTGATTGGGGTGGCCGTGCTGAGTTTCAAGTTTTATGAGACGCCGTTTCTGAGGCTGAAGCGGCACTTCGACTATCGCTAGTCAGTTGAGCTAGGAGCCAGTTCACGATTTTTGTTTAGGACCGTAGAGCCTGTCCTCTCGACCGGAGACTTCGCGCATTGCGAGGTGCAGTGGAGAGACCCGCATAATTTCCTGCGACAAGAATATTTGATTGCGCGGAGAAGCTGCGGGTCTCTCCACTGCGGCGCAAAAAACGCGCCTTCGGTCGAGATGACAGCTTTCTGAGGAAACGCCAATACTCGCCTTCGGTTGAGATAACAGCTTTTTGGGAAACGCCAATACCCGCCTGCGGTTGAGATGACAGATTTTTGAGGAAACGCAAAACGCGCCTGTGGTCGGGATGACAGCTTTTGGTAAGAGCCGAGAGAGATCGTGAAGTGGTTCTAAGGATCGACACTCCGACCGTAATGGAAAGGTTTCAGCGGTCGAGCAGGCGTTGCCACCAGCTTGGTGTTTCTGCATTGTCGTCGAAGAGGTTGAGCGGCTCTTCTTGTGCGCCGAGAGGGGT
>JBBRCA010000005.1:0-43585 GCA_038205325.1 Terriglobales bacterium
GGTCGAGTGATTTGAGGAACGAGTCGCGGGAGAAGTGCTTCACGGTGATGGAGCTGATCACCTTTTCGATTTCGACGGCGATGACGTTGCGGCGGAGGAACTCTTCGTTGTTGAAGACTTTGCGGAAGATGCGCTCGGTGAGGAGATGCTGGACGAGCATGTTGCGGATGGCGTCGTCGGAGAGGTCGGGATTGATGGACTGGCGGCAGAGCTCGGCGAAGGATTCGAAGTTTTCGCGGAAGCCGGCATTGCGGTCGTGTTCTTCAGCGAGGATGCGCTTGATGGCTGCGGCGAGGTCTTTGATCTTGGCGGAGAACTTGTCGACGGCGTCTTTCCAGTCGGGAATGGCGGTCTGTTGGTGCTCGAAGAAAAGCTGAAGGACTTCTACGAGCTTTTCGGGGTCGGTGATGGGGCCGTCGAAGGCGATACGAGAGTCCTGGTAGAGGACGGCGCGTTCGGGCGACTGGAAGAGGATGTTGGTGAGTGGATAGCCTTTGGTGGTTTTAGCGATGATCGCCCGCTGGAGGTCATCGTTGGAGTCTTTGGCTTCCCAGAGGCCGTGGACGAGGGTGAGGTCGTCGACGAGCGCTCCGTCGGCGCGAAGAGGTTGCTTGGCGGTGCCTTTGAACGAG
The DNA here is from genome assembly GCA_038205325.1 of Terriglobales bacterium. GTDB lineage: Bacteria > Acidobacteriota > Terriglobia > Terriglobales > Acidobacteriaceae > Granulicella. The sequence goes on from JBBRCA010000005.1 coordinate 633, forward strand.
TACTCCTCGACGAGATGCCAGCCGTAGGAGGAGGCGCAGCGCTTGAGCAGGTCAGCGAAGGCGGAACGGGTGTTGCCTTCGGTGGTGTGGCCATGTTTGTGGAACTGCGCGAGGGCTTCGTAGTAGGCCTTCACCGGTTTGTGGGTGAGCTTTAGCGTGAAGAGGGGCGGGGAGAGGCTCATGGGCGGATGTTGTCAATGTACGCGAAGCGTTGGCTCGATAGGAGTCTCGGGGACGGTACATGTGTGGTTGGGCCATGCGGCCTGAGTCGGGGGTCCGTGGCGAACATGTCCATCGGCGGCTAAAGCCTTTTCAGCGCGAGCTCTAGTGGCAGGGTCGGAGACCCGGCCCTTCCGGCGGGGGTTTTAGTGGCAGGGCGGGAGACCCTGCCCTTCCGGCGTGGGCTTTTAGTGGCGGGGCGTGAGACGCTGCCCTTCCGGCGGGGGTTTTAGTGGCAGGGCGGGAGACCCCATCCTTCCGGCGGGGGTTTAGTGGCGGGGCGTGAGACGCTGCCCTTCCGGGTGGGCTTTTAGTGGCAGGGCGTGAGACGCACCCTTCCGGCTGGACTTTTTGTGGCGGGGTCTGAGACGCTGCCCTTCCGGCTGGACTTTTAGTGGGGGTCCGAGATGCTGCCCTTCCGGCTGGGCTCTTAGTGGCGAGGTCTGAGACGCTGCTGTTCCGGCTGGGCTCTTAGTGGCGAGGTCTGAGACGCTGCTGTTCCGGGGGTCGCGGCCGATTGGGCAGTGCGGTTGGCGTGTTCGCGCGAATGCCCAACCTATCGACGATGAGGCCGTCGCGGGGATGGGCACCCGGCCATTGGGCGTGTTCGAGGTTGTCGTCGTAGTGCTCGAAGTCGCTGCGGTGTTGTAGGGCGGGTCGATGAAGATGCGCTTGACCTGTCCGGCGTAGATGGGGCTTGAGGGCGGACAAGAGCAAATGCAGATCCCTACGGGATGACAGAAAGAAGGGCGAGAGCAGATGCAGATCCTTACGGGATGACAGAAAGAAGGGCGAGTGCAACGACACCAGCAGCAGCAGCAGCAACGCAGATTCCCTGCGTGGATGACAGAAAGAAAGCAGAAGCAGGTCCCCTGTGGGGATGACAGAAAGAAAAGCAGAAGCAGGTCCCCTATGGGGATGACAGAAAGAAAAGCAGAACCAGATTCCTCCCCCCTTCGACAAGCTCAGGGTGCGGAATGACAAACAAGAGGTGAAAAGAGCGAAGGCCGGGATTGCTCCCGGCCTTCGTATCGTTGATGGTGCGTGGTGGTTAGGCGCTGGCGCCGTCGCTTTCGGGGGGAGGAACTGAAGCGGCGGCGGCGGCGATTTCGTTCTCGATCTGCTTGGCGCGGGCGAGTTCGGCCATCTGGGCCTTCTTGACTTCGGCGGAGTTGGCACCCAGTTCGGCGGCCAGCTTTTCGGTCGTGAAGGTTTCGATGATGTCGCCCGCCTTGATGTCCTTGAAGCCAGCGAGATCGATGCCGCACTCGACGCCCTGGCGAACTTCGGGGACATCTTCCTTGACGCGCTTGAGGGAGGAGATTTTGCCCTTCCAGACTTCCTCGCCATCGCGCAGCACGCGCACCTGCGCGTCGCGCCGGATGAGGCCGTCGGTGACGCGGCAACCGGCAATCTGGCCGACTTTGGTGATCTTGAAGACTTGCAGCACCTCGGCGCGGCCCGCGTAGTTCTCTTTGTAGACGGGGTCGAGCAGGCCGTACATGGCCTTGGTCATCTCGTCCTGCAACTCATAGATGATCGAGTGCATGCGGACATCGACGTTCTCGCGCGAGGCGAGGTCCTGCGCCTTGCGCTCGGGGCGCACGTTGAAGCCGATGACGACGGCGTTCGAGGCCGACGCGAGCAGAATGTCGGACTCGGTGATCGCGCCGACGCCGGAGTGGAGGACCTTGACGCGGACCTTCTCGGTGGACATTCGGGCGAGCGAGTCGGCGAGGACTTCGACCGAGCCTTGCACGTCGCCTTTGAGGATGACGTTGAGGTCCTTGACGCCCGCCTGCTTGATTTGTTCGGCGAGGCCTTCGAGCGAGACGCGCGAAGTTTTGGCGAGTTGCGCTTCGCGCTCCTTCATCTTGCGGTATCGCGCGATGCCCTTGGCCTTGTCGCGGTCGGCCATGACGAGGAACGTGTCGCCCGCGTCGGGCATGGATTCGAGGCCGAGGATTTCGACCGGGGTTGACGGCCCGGCTTCCTTGATTTCGACGCCGCGATCGTTGAACATGGCGCGGACCTTGCCGAAGGTGTTGCCGACGACGTAGCTGTCGCCCGCGCGCAGCGTGCCGTTCTGGACGAGGATTGAAGCGACGGCTCCGCGACCGCGGTCGAGTTTGGCTTCGATGACCGTGCCGACGGCGGGGCGCTCGGGCTGGGATTTTTGCTGGTTGGTGTCGGCGATGTAGCAGATCATTTCTTCAAGGCCGTCGAGGTTGGTGCGCTTCTTGGCTGAGACCAGGACGAACTCGGTGTCGCCGCCCATGGAGGTGGCCTGCACGCCGCGCGAGGCGAGTTGCTGCATGACCTTGGCGGGGTCGGCGTCGGGCTTGTCGATTTTGTTGACGGCGACGATTATCGGAACCTTCGCCGCTTTCGCGTGGTCGATGGCCTCGATGGTTTGAGGCATGACGCCGTCGTCCGCCGCGACGACAATGACGACGATGTCGGTGACCTTGGCTCCGCGCGCGCGCATGCGGGTGAAGGCCTCGTGGCCGGGGGTGTCGAGGAAGACGATTTCGCGGCCAAAGGCGGGCGAATCGGGCTTAGTGACGTGGACTTTGTACGCGCCGATGTGCTGCGTGATGCCGCCGGCTTCGCCGCCAGCGACGTCGGTGGAGCGAATGGCATCGAGCAGCGAAGTCTTGCCGTGGTCGACGTGGCCCATGATGGTGACGACCGGGGCGCGCACGACTTCGACCATGTTGGAGGTGTCTGCGAGGAAGCCTTCGATGGCCTCGTTCTCAAGCTGGTCTTCGACAGAAATGACGTTGGTGTCGGCGCCGAACTGGCGGGCAACATCCTTGACCAGTTCGCCGTCGAGCGTTTGGTTGACGGTGACGAAGACGCCGCGCATGAGCAGCGTGGCGATGAGGTCCTTGCCGCGGATGTCAAGCTTTTCGGCGAGGTCTTTGACACTGATGCCCTCGGTCACCGTGATGGTGCGGGTGATGGGAAGCGGCTCTTTGGGGATTTGCGCGCCCCCGAAACGGCTGGGCGGAGCGAAGCCCTTCATCGGGCCTTCTTTGCTCTTCTCGTAACGCTGGTTGCCGCGGCGTTGGCCGGGGCGTGCGGGGCGCGGTGCGCTGGGCGGCGCTCCACCCTCCACGGGCGCGCCGGGCCGCGCGCCAAAGCCGGGGCGCGCTGGAAAGCCGGGACGGGCGGGGAATCCGGGGCGTGCGCCGGGAGCGCCCGGAGCACCGCCGGGGCCACCGGGGAAGGTGCGCGTCGGATGCATCGGGCGACGCGCGCCGGGACCGCCAGCGGGAGCGCCTCCGGGGCCTCCAGCAAAGCTGGGACGCGAGCCGGGAGCGCCGGATTGGCCGGGACGTGGGCGCTCGAAGATGGGACGGCGGGCCGGGGCACCGGGAATGGGCGGCGGCGCGAGGTAAGACGGGCGTGGGCCAGTTTGCGGCATGACGACGCGGCGAGCGGCGGGAGAGGTAGGTCCGTTGGGTGCTGCGGTTTCGGGTTCCGCGATTGCAACCGGCTCGGGAGCCGCGACGGGCGGCGGCGCGGGTACTGCGTGGACGGGTGGCGGCGGCGGGACGTTGGCGGCTTTGATGGCGACCGGGGCCGTGGGCGCGGAGCTTGCAATGGCGGGCAGCGGAGCGGCGACGGGTGCGGCCACTACCGGACGGGCCGCGGTGACGTGGCCCTGAGGCCGCGGCAACGGGACAATGCGGCGCGGCGCTGGGGCTGGCGCTACAGCCTGCGGCTCGGCTTTAGCCGTAGACGCGGCAGCGGAGACGGACGTGGACGTCGCCGGCTTGGCAGCGACCGGGCGTGGAGTCGCGGCGGCGACGGGCGGCGCTGGAGCGGCGGGACGGGGCGGGCCGTACTTGGCGGCTTGCTCGGCGAGCTTACGTTCGAGGATGGCCTTGGCGGCGTCGCCGGGCTTGGAAATCTGCGAGAGGTTGAAGGCGGGCTTGGCCTCGACCGTCGGCTTGGCGGCGGTTGCCGGACGCGAGCCGCGGTTGAAGTAGGCGCGTACCTTCTCGGCTTCATCTTCTTCGATGGAGCTGGAGTGGGTCTTTTTCTCGGTGACGCCAACAGCAATCAGAGCGTCCAGAATGGGCTTGCTCTTGACTTCCAATTCGCGTGCCAGATCGTTGATTCGAACTTTGCTCATCTATCCCTTTGTGAGGACTGGCGGTTAGCCGCCGGCCCATTTCCCGATCCACTTCAAGTGCTTAGCAAGTCATAGCGGCTCCGTCGAAGTTGGAAATATGTTGAATCCCTAGTATCGCCTGAAATTGCCGTATTTCGATGCATACGGCCTTTCCAGGCACAAATGAGCACAGACCGCGACGGTCAGCCACGGTCGTGTCCGTCCGAGTCGATCGTTTCGTCCGATATCTCCTGGCTTTCGGCCACGAGCGTGTCGAGGGTGTCGTTGTCCGCTTCGATGCGTTCTTCGCGCGCGTCGGCGGCGTCGTTAGCGTCTGAGGCGGACAGGTCGTCTTCGGCCTCCGCGATGTCTTCGGTGGAGAAGTCGACCTCTTCGACTTCACCGCTGGCAGCGCCATCTGCCGCCAGAATTTCTTCGGGTGTGTTTGCCATGGAACTCTCCTCGCCACTCGTTGACGTGTCTTGTGATGTGGCTTCGATTGCGACCGCTTCAATTACTGCAGGCCGTTCTTCCCCAGCTAACGATTCGGGGCGTGTTTCGCCGGGTTCATATTGCCCGAAGTAATGGCGGACGGCGGCGGAGATTTTGTCGATCGTCTTTTCGCCGATTCCGGGGACTTGCTGCAACTCTTCGGCCGTCATGTCGGCCAGCGCCTCGACCGTGGTAATGCCGGCGGCGATGAGCTTTTCCATTACGGAGTCGCCGAGTTCGGTGACCTGCTCGATGGGAGTCGTAGCGCCGCCGCCCATGCCCTCCATCTGCTGCTCGACTTCCTGGCGCTTCTCTTCCTCGCTCTTGATGTCGATCTTCCATTGCAGCAGCTTGGCGGCGAGGCGGACGTTCTGGCCCTTCTTGCCGATGGCGAGCGAGAGTTGCGTGTCGTCCACGATGACTTCGATCTGCTTTTCGGCAAGGTCGGTGATGGAGACCTTAGAGACTTTCGCGGGCTGGAGCGCCTTCTCGGCGAAGGTCGTGATCTCTTCCGAGTACTCGATGATGTCGATTTTTTCGCCGCGCAGTTCGCGGATGATCGATTGCACGCGCATGCCCTTCATGCCCACGCACGCGCCCACTGGGTCAACGTCCTTGTCGCGCGAGATGACAGCGATTTTGGTGCGCTCGCCGGCCTCGCGGGCGATGGCGCGGATCTGCACGGTGCCGTCGTAGATTTCGGGGACCTCGGACTGGAAGAGGCTTTGCACCAGCGCGGGCGCGGCGCGGGAGACGATGACCTGCGGGCCTTTGGCGGCGCGATCTACTCTGAGAAGAACCACCCTGACGCGCTCGCCGACGGCGAATTGTTCGAGCCGCGACTGCTCGCGTTTGGGCATGCGGGCTTCGGCCTTGCCGAGGTCGAAGATGACGTCCATGGGTTCGAGGCGCTTGACGGTGGCGTTGAGGATTTCGCCGACGCGGCCGCCGTACTCCTGGAAAACGGTGTCGCGTTCGGCTTCGCGCACCTTCTGGAAGATGACCTGCTTGGCCATCTGCGCGGCGATGCGGCCGAGCGGGGCGGTGTCCTTGTAGTAGCGCAGTTCGCCGCCGACTTCAACTTCGGGGACGACTTCGCGGGCTTGTTCGAGGGTGATCTGGTTGATCTCGTCTTCGACCTGCTCGGGCAATTCCACGACCGTCTTGTAGACGTAGGCGCGCAGCTCGCCGGATTCGGGATCGAGTTCAGCGCGCATGTTTTCGGTCGTCTTGTAGAACTTGCGCGTGGCGAGGGCGATGGCGTCCTCAACCGCGGAGACGACGACGGCGGCTTCGATGCCCTTTTCGCGGCTCAACATTTCGATGGATTGGTGCAATGCGCTTGCCATGGGTGTTCTCGTTTCGGAAACAGTGAGTAGTGAGTAAAGCTAGATTTCGGCGACCAGGTTGGCCTTTTCGATGTTTGTGAAGGCGAGTTCGACGGTTTGAGAGGTCGCGGTTTTTTTTGCTTTGCTTTTTTGTTTGATGGCGGAAAGGTCGAGGGTCAATGTGGTCCCATCGAAGGCGGTGAGGCGGCCAGCGAAGTGGCGGTTGGCCTCCACTGGCGTGAATGTCTGGAGCTTGACCAGGCTGCCCCGAAAACGCTCGTAGTCGGCGGGTTTCGCGAGCTTGCGTTCGAGGCCGGGAGAGGAGGCTTCGAGGGTGTACTCGGCGCCAGGGATTAGGTCTTCGATGTCGAGCACGGTTCCGAAGTCGCGTGCGAAGTTGGCGCAGTCTTCGTGCGTGACGCCGGAGAGGAGTTCGACAGGAACGCCCCGAGGTAGGTCGGCGGTGGCGTCTGTTGCGGCCGCTTCGGCGAGTTTGGCGCGGCCCGCGGCGTCTTTTTCAAGGAACACACGGAGGGCGCGGTGCTTGGCTCCTCCGGTGAATTCGAGGTCAACGAGGTCGAGGCCGTGGGAGCGAGCGACGCGGTCGGCGGTTGCGCGGATTGTGTCCAGTTCGAGGGCCATAGTTGCGGCTGGGCGGGTCCGGAATAACCGAAAACGCCCTTTATTTTGAGGCAAACAAAAAGTGGGCTTTCGCCCACTCCTCTCTTCCGCCACATTCCCGGTGCGTCCACGGGTGAAGACCTGCGGCAGAACAAATTCGTCTGCTGTGACATAGTGTAGGACGAAAGGGCGGAAAATTCAAGCCGGGCGTCTCAAAACCGTCCGACTCTAGTAGCACGCGAGGTCGACGCATGACGACGTTACTGCGGAAAGACGCGGCGAGAGTCCGGGAGCATGTGGTTGCGAGTTTACGGGTCACGGCCGGTTGCGGAAGTTGGGTAAGAGCGGCGAGTGCAACAATAGAGAGGTATGATTCAGACCCCTTTACTCGAAGCGCTCACGTTCGACGACGTGCTGCTGGTCCCCGCATATTCCAACGTTGTGCCAGCGCAGGTGAGCACGCAGACGCAACTCACTAAGAACATCACACTGAATACGCCGTTGATGTCCGCCGCGATGGACACGGTGACAGAGTCTCGACTGGCGATTGCGATCGCGCAGCAGGGCGGGCTGGGCGTTGTGCATCGCAATCTGACCATCGAGCAACAGGCGGGAGAGATCGATAAGGTAAAGCGGTCGGAGAGCGGGATGATCGTCGATCCTGTGACCATAGAACCGGAGCGGCCGATTTCAGATGCGCTCGAAGTCATGCGACGCTACAAGATTTCCGGCGTGCCGGTGACCACGAACGGTAAGCTGGTCGGCATTTTAACCAATCGCGACCTGCGCTTTGTTTCGCGCACCGACATTCCCATCAGCGACGTGATGACCAAAGAGAACCTGATTACCGTTCCGGTGGGGACCACGCTCGAACAGGCTGAAGAGATATTGCATCAGCATCGCGTGGAGAAGCTGTTGGTGGTCGACGATGCGTATCGGCTCAAAGGCTTGATTACCGTCAAAGACATTCAGAAGAAGTTGAAGTATCCGCACGCCAGCAAGGATTCGCAGGGAAGGTTGCGCGTGGCGGGCGCGATTGGGGCGACAGGGGATTACCTCGAACGCGCGGCGGCACTGGTGGAGAGTCGCGTGGATGCGCTCGCAATCGATTCCGCGCATGGTCATTCTTCGCGCGTGCTGGAAGCGGTGGCGGAGATCAAGAAGGCTTTCCCGCACATCGATCTGCTAGCCGGAAACGTTGCGACCTATGATGCGACAATGGCGCTGATCGATGCCGGCGCGGATGCGGTGAAGGTGGGGATTGGGCCGGGGTCGATTTGCACAACACGCATGGTGACAGGCGCGGGGATGCCGCAGATTACGGCGATTTCGGAGGCGTATCGCGCGGCCCACTCGCGGGGCATTCCGGTGATTGCCGATGGCGGCATCAAGTATTCAGGCGACGTCACCAAGGCCATTGCGGCCGGGGCGAGCGTGTGCATGATGGGATCGCTGTTTGCGGGCGTGGATGAGTCGCCGGGAGAGACGATTCTGTATCAAGGGCGCAGCTTCAAAGCGTACCGCGGCATGGGGAGTTTGAGCGCGATGGCCCAGGGGTCGGGCGAGCGGTATTTTCAGGGCAGCGAAGATATGGTGAATGCGGGTGAGCGGCGCACGGAGATTACAGCGCGTGATGGCGGCAATCGGCTGGGCAAGTTTGTGCCCGAGGGCATCGAGGGCCGCGTGCCGCATCGCGGGCCGCTGGAGGCGATGATCTTTCAGCTTGTCGGCGGGCTGAGGTCGGGGATGGGGTATCTCGGCTGCGCGACGATTGAGGAGTTGCAGACCAAAGCGCAGTTCATTCGCATCTCGGGAGCGGGGCTAAGAGAGAGCCATGTGCATGATGTGGTGATTACTAGGGAAGCGCCGAATTATCACGTGGAGTAGGGGTGGGTATGGGGTGCGATAGCTTGCGAGAAGCCGACTTCCCATTACTGATCCGGCAGTGGACGAGTGCATCAGCGATCTGGTACTCATTGAGATTCGCTGCTGTGCTTTCAGGAGTAAAACCCAACACCCTTTTTGCTACGGGCCAATCTAATGACACAGTCTTGCCGCACCGATTGAAATAAAACAGACTGTTCTCACTCTTCTAACGGATAACGGAACTCTTTTGACATTGATAACGTAATGCAAATCGATGGTCCGCAAGACGCTGACCTTTGGCGACACTGACTAACCCGTGTCGCCGCCCGCGAGGAAAGAGCATCTATTATGAACAGCGAGCCCGAGTTCCCGTCCGTCCCTCTACGAATTAAGTTCGCAGCGCTGTGGGCAGCGCTCATGTCCTGTTATATCTACGGCGACTATTTCGAGCTTTTTCAGCCGGGCCAGCTCACGAAGATGATATCCGGTCATACGGACATTGGACTGGTCAGCCAGGGTGTGCTCCTGGCCTTTGCCATACTGTTGTCAATGCCCGCATTGATGATCTTTCTCAGCTTGGTCCTTCCCCGTACTGTCTGCCGATGGGTCAATATCCTACTCGCGCTATTCCAGGTTTTGTTCAATTCCTTTGCCATGCAAGGCAGCTGGCTGTTCTACCGCTACATGATGGTGGTCGATATCCTTTTGAGCCTCACGATCATCTGGTATGCCGCGCGGTGGCCCAACACCGACCCAAAATAGCAATCCTAATCGACCTTGATGTACCAAGCCGCATCCGGATAAGTAACGACAAACGCGCTTATGTAGACTCTCAGTTTTTATTGCGATGATCTGCGTCACAAATCGCGTGTATCTGCGTTCCAGACCATGGCGTCGAAGCGGTGGAGCGTGGTGAACCCGAAGTCGGCGTAGAGCTTGCTGGCTTCGGGGTTGCCTGCTGTAACGGTGAGGGAGATGCCGCGGAAGCTGCGGCGGACAAACTCTGCCATGCAACGGTGCAGTAGCGCGCGGCCCAGGCCGAGGCCACGGAGTTCCGGTGCGACGCAGAGTTGGGTGATGTGGCCGATGTCGGTGCGTACTGAGGAGGAAAGCAGAATGCCCTGCACCGCGCCGGTGTGCTCGTCGCGGAGGAGCCAGGAGTTACTCGCGTCGAAGATGCCGCAGCCGGGAAAGCGAACGATGTTGTGCAGGAAGCGCAGCGAGCCGTCGACGGTGCGGTATTGGTCGTTGATCTGGCTGTCGATGTGGCCGAGGTAGGCGCGGTGGATTAGTTCGCCTGCGGGTTGGTAGAAGCCGTCGTTCCAGGGGACGAGGCGGAGGCCGACAGGGAGGCGAGTTTCGGCGCGGGATGCGCCGGGCGCGGTGGACGGAAGAACGCAGCCCATGAACAGGCGCGGATAGGCGCGGAAGCCGCGCGCTAGAAACGGTCCGGTGAGCGCGCCGTCGGGAAACATGAGCAGTTGTGTTTCGATGCGGTCGATGCCGGGCGTGGCTTGCAGCATTTCGATCAGGTGGTGTACCAGCGTTTCGCAGACGGGGTTTTCTTGCGAGACGACTTCGCCAAAGGCGTAGATGTCGCCGATGACCGCTTTGGCCGCTTCGTAAACGCAGAAGGCGTAACCGTCGACGCGTCCGTTGCGCAGCGCGGCGAAGCCGGGGAGGACACGGCTGTCGAGGTATTGGAGCAACAGTTCAATGGACCGGGTGTAGTCCCAGCGCAGGCGCTCGTTCCAACGCCGGGCTTCATCTTCGAGCAGCGGACGGAGTTGCGCGGCGGTGAAATGGCGCAGGTCGAGGATTTCGGGTTGGGCGGAAGACAGCAAGTTAGCAGGTTAGCAAGTTAGTGAGTGGTGCAGCCCGTCGCGCATCGCGGAAACGGTTTTTTGCGTAAGCGTCCGGACAGGGTGGGGGGCTTATTACAAAGCAGGAAGGCGATTTGCCTTAAGAGCCTGTTCACGATCTCTGTTCAGGCTGTAGACCCTGTCATCTCGACCGGAGCCTTGGCGTATTTGCGAAGGCGTAGTGGAGAGAGCTGCAGATTTTCCGTGGCGGCAAGGATATTCGGCTGCGCAGAGAAGCTGCGGGTCTCTCCACTGCGGCGCAAAAGCGCGCCTCCGGTCGAGATGACAGCTTTGTGGCGGCGCAAAAAACGCCCCTCCGGTCGAGATGACAGCTTTGAGGGAGAGCCAACGGAGATCGTGAACAGCTACTAACGCGCGTAGACCTTGTAGACCGAGAGGCCTTGCCAGGCGTACAGGAACAGCGGAGCGTAGGTGCGACCGGGGAGCAACTGGCCGAGTTGTGAGACTTCTTTGGTCGGAAGCACGAGCAGGTGCTCCTCGTCGGGAATGCCGTCCTTGTCGTAGTAGACGAGGGCTTCATTGCGGTAGAAGGCGAGGCCGTAGTCGATGTCGCGGCGAACGTCCTGAACGGCCAGCAAGGATATGTTTGGCGCAACCTCCGTGATTTGCCGGGCCAGGGGGCGCGCGGAGTAGTTGAGGTCGAGGAGGTGTCCGTTCATCTCCAACAGGAAGAAGAGCAGCGCCGCAAGTGGGAGGAGCGTGATGGCGCAGATGCGGGACACGCCGAACCGCCTGACCGTGAAATAGATCAGCAGAACGGCGAGGAGGCCGAACAATGCCGCCCAGACGATCGCCTTTGGCGCGGGAACGATCTTCTCGTAGACCATGTATTGAGGGGCCAACAGAAGCACGAAGGTCAGGATGCCCGACACCGCGGCGTGCGCGATCAGCAACCATTTTGGAATTCCCGCGCGGTGGATGCGGTGGATGTAGTCGCCCGTGAGGATGGTGATGGGCGGAATGGAAGGCAGGATGTAGCCGGGAAGTTTCGAGCCGGAGAGCGAGAAGAAGACGATGGGGAACACCGCCCAAAGGACGAGGAACTCTGGAAAGCCGTCTCCGGCGCGAGTGTGGCCGAGGTAACGCTGCGGCTTGTGGCGGACCTTCCACTCGGCGATGGAGATGGCGACCGCATCGACCAGCGCGCGCGCCGCCAGCGCCGTCCACGGCAGCAGACCGAGGACCAGGACGACGACGTAGTAATAGATAGGTTGATGGTGCTGGAAGCGGTTGGTGGCGAAGCGTTCGAGGTTGTGCTCGAGGAAAAACTCGCGGTAGAAGGTTGGATTGCGACGCTGCACGGCGATGTACCAGGGCAGCACCATCAGCAGGTAAAGCGTGACGCCGGGCCACCAGATGGTGCGGCGCAGCACCTTCCACTCGCGGCGCAGGCCGACAAAGAGCAGGATGATAGTGAGCGCAAGGAACGGAGCGACCGGGCCTTTGGCGAGCGTGGCCGCCGCGCCGAAGAAATAGAGGTCGAAGAGCCAGAACTTCTTGCCCGTTTCGTACCACGCGTACCAGCCCAGCATTCCGATGCAGAAAGGCGCGGCGAGTTGCATGTCGGTGGACGCGCCGCGCGCAAAGCCGAAGATGGCGATGCAGGAGACGGTGATGAGCGCGGCGTCGAGATGGCCGCCGGGACGAAAGCGGCGCAGATGCAGAAAGGCAAGCAAAACCAGGAAGCCCGCGCCAGACGACGAGGGCAGACGCGCCGACCAGTCGGACACCCCGAACTCCTTGAAGAAGCCCATCGCGCGCCAGTAGTAGAGCGCGGGTTTTTCAAGCCACGGCTGGCCGTAGAGGATGGGCGTGACGGTGCCTCCGACCAGGCATTGATAGGACCTGTGGATGTCGGTGGGGCGGAGGCTGTGGGGCGTGATTTTGGCGTGGACTTCGTGGCAGTCGGTGGAATGCGCGGCCAGCATTTCGCGCGCGATTTGCGCGTAACGCGGCTCGTCGGCGCCCACCAGGCCGAGTTGCGCGCCGCCGAAGAACGGCACCAAGCCGAAGAAGAGGAAGTAAGTCGAGACGGCGACGAGGACGAAGAACTCCCAAAGCGTGCAGCCGATGCCGGTGCCGAGCAGACCCTGAAAGCGCTGGATCGGCGACAGGCGCGGTGCGGGGCCGTCGGGAAATTCGGGGACGACGGATTGGGAGTTGTCGGGCAAGGGTGTGTAAATGTACGGCTTGGGAGCGATGTTCAGGCTAACAGAGTTTCGGTGCGCGTCCCCGCAGTCACGCATGTCCGAAGCTGCGTCAGAATGCGGTCCGTGGCGCTTTGAAGCGGGCCGGGCAGGGTGCATCCGCTGGCGCTGCGGTGGCCGCCGCCGCCGAAGGCTTCCGCGATCTGCGACACATCGCAGTGGCTCTTGCTGCGCACGCTCAGCCGGAACTCTCCGCCCGGCAGCTCGCGCATAAAGACCGCCGCCTCGACCCCGGCGATACCGATGAGGTAGTTGACGATGCCTTCGGAGTCTTCGACGCTGGCCTCGGCTTCGGTCATTTCGTCCAGTGTGACCCAGGCCCAGGCGATGGGCATTTCGATGTGGAGATTACGCAGCGCGATGCCGAGGAGCTGAATTTTAGCGGCAGGGTTGGAGAAGTAGATGGACTGCGCGATGCGGTTGGCGTCGGCCCCGCGTTCGACGAGGTCCTTGGCGAGCGCGAACGTGGAGGCGCCGGTACCGGGATAGGTAAACGAGCCGGTGTCGGTGAGCACGGCGGTGTAGAGGCAGGTGGCCATGGCGGGCGTGATGTCCGCGCCGGAAGCTACGGCGAGGTCGTAGACGAGGCCGCCGACCGCGGCGCATAGGGGGTCGATCCAGTTGAAGTCGGCGAAAGCCCGGCCGCTGAGGTGGTGGTCGATGTTGATGGTGAAGGGGGAACCCATGGCGGCGAATTGGGCGGGGGTAAAGCCGGTGCGTTCGGGGCGGTCGCACTCCAGCAAAATGATGGCGTCGGGGGCGGCGTCGGATGCGGGGAGCGTTGTGGCGATGCGTTCGACTCCGGGGAGCGTGCGATAAATGACCGGGATGGGGTCCGCGAAGGTGATATCGACGCGCTTGCCGAGACCTTCGAGGAGATGCATCATACCCAGCGCGGAGCCAATAGCGTCGCCGTCGGGGCGGGCGTGCGAGGTGATCAGGAAGCTGCGGCGCTCTGCGATGAGTTGAAGCAGCGCCGTGACCGGGTCGGGGATGTTGGAGTGGAAACTCATCGGGACTCACTCGATCGAGGCTTCGGTCGTCTCGAAGTCTGCATTATTTAGATGGCGCGGGAGCAGACGCCGCATTTTCTTTTGCCGAAACTTTTTTGTCGAGCTTGTCCTTGCGCTTCTTCATGCGGACGAGGAGTTGATCCATGCGGGCGCCCATTTTTTCGGAGCGGTCGATAGCAAAGGTGAGTTCAGGCACATGGCGGACGCCCATGCGATATCGGATTTCGGTGCGGATGAAGGCGCGCGCGGCCATGAGTCCTTCGAGCGTGCTCTCCTCGTCCTCTGCGTCGCCATTGACCGCGATGAAGACGCGGCAGGACTTTCCTCCCGGCGCGAGTACAGCTTCGGTAACGTAGCACGGAGCGATGCGCGGATCGGAGAGTTCGCCTTCGAGCATGGCGGTGATCTCGTCCGAGAAGGTGGTGACGACGCGATTGCGATGATGGTCTCTGGCTCTTTGGACAGGCATAGCTAAAAATCAAGAATAACAAAACCCTCGGCGACCTACATCGTGTCGGTTTCGATGAAGCTGTCTATGATGTCGCAGCCGAGGCCGGTGGCGATGCGTCGCGCGGCTTCTTCGACTTCGCGAAGTTGCCCGGCGAGGTACGAGGGCGAACTGGAGATCGCCGCGACGCCGATGGTAGCGCGGTTCCAGACGACGACTTCATCGAGTTCGGCGACGGAGATGTTGAAGCCGTGGCGCAGCTTGTCCTTGAGCGAGCGCACGGCCTGGCGGCGGTCCTTGAGAGACTGAGCGTGTTCGATGGCGAGTTCGAGGGTGAGCGTCGCGACGGGCATAGAACAGAGTGTAGAGGGAAGACAAACGGATTTTAAATGAGCGAAGAGCTTCGAGGTTTAGAGCGTAGTGGAAATCAGGGAGTTTGGAGAGGATGAATGACTGAGGGCGTGAAGGATGAGGGTTCGAGGTGTTATACCTGAGCCAGTCGAACGATAGGAGAGCATGATGCCGAAGACTCGTAGAGACTTTCTTGCCCAAAGCTCGCTGGGATTGCTGGGAGCGGCCATCGCTCCGCAAATAACGGCGCAGACGCCCGCTACCGCGCAGGCGTCCACTCCACCGCAGACCACACCCGGCGCGCCGACGGTGTTTGGGACCGCGCCGCCGGTAGGGCCGACGGTTTCTCCCGCGACGTTTGCAGAGGCGGAGAAGCTGGTGCAGATCCAGATGTCGCCCGCCGACCGCGCGGAGGTGGCAGGGAACTGGCAGCAGGCGATGGCACCGCTTTACGAGCGGCGGACGGGGCCGCGCAAGCTGGCGCTCAATGACAACGATGTGCCCGCGACCGTGTGGGACCCGCGCTCCATTGGAAAGGGACCTTTGCCCGTCAGCGGCATGCCGATGATGGAAAACTGTAGCGCGGCAACCGCGCCGGAACAAGTGTCTCTGTCCGTGTCTGCGCGACCCTTGCCGCATAACGACGAAGACATCGCCTTTGCAACCGTGGGCCAACTGTCGCAGTGGATCAAGACGAAGCAGTTGACCTCCGAGCGGCTCACGAAGATTTATCTAGAGCGGTTGAAGCGTTTCCAGCCCAGGCTCAACTGCGTGATTACGTTGACCGAAAAACATGCGCTCGGCCAGGCGCGGGCCGCCGATCGAGAGATTGCAGCGGGCAAATACCGCGGCGCGCTGCACGGCATTCCGTGGGGCGCGAAAGATCTGCTCGATACCGCGCACATTCCCACGACCTGGGGCGCGGAGTTCTATCGCGACCGCGTTCCCACGGAGGACGCGGCAGTCACCGCGAAGTTGAACGATGCGGGCGCGGTGCTGGTCGCGAAGTTAAGCCTGGGATCATTGGCGTTGAACGATATCTGGTTCGGTGGCCAAACCAAGAACCCCTGGAACCTCGACGAAGGCGCGTCCGGTTCGAGCGCGGGGCCGGGCTCGGCCGTGGCCGCAGGGCTGGTCGGGTTTGCGATCGGCAGCGAGACCCAAGGCAGCATTATCTCGCCGTCCATGCGGTGCGGCGTGACGGGTCTCCGTCCGACGTTTGGGCGCGTGCCTCGCACTGGTGCGATGACTCTCAGCTGGACCTGCGACAAGCTCGGCCCCATGGCGCGATCGGTCGAGGACACGCAACTTGTGCTGCACGCGATCACCGGCTACGACGCGCGCGATATAGCCAGTGTGCATATGCCAGTCGCGCGGGCGACGCCGGCTATTTCCACTTTGCGGGTCGGCACTATTCCGGCGTGGATGAAGGACGCGACGGATGTAGACCGCGCGGCACTGGAGACGGTCAAAAAGCTGGGGATGAAAGCGGTCGAGGTCTCACTGCCGGACTGGCCGTATGACTCGCTCAATATCATCCTGTTTGCGGAGGCCGCTGCGGCGTTTGAAGAAATTACGCTTGACCATCGCGTCGACCAGTTGAAGATGCAGGTGCCGGACGCGTGGCCGAATACTTTTCGTCAGTCCCGGTTTCTTTCCGCAGTGGATTTTGTGCAGGCTGACCGCCTGCGGCGCAAAGTCGCGAAGGAGATTGCGCGGGTGATGGAGACGGTCGACGTGCTGCTGGTGCCTTCGTTGCGCGATGAGCCGTTGGTGATCTTCAACTTCACCGGGCATCCGTCGCTGACGCTGCGGGCGGGGTTTGTGGAGGTGTCGGAGGCGCGCAGCGATTGGGCGCCGGACCCGAAGCATCCGCTGCCGAAGTTCTCGCCGCCGCGCCGCGTGCCGCATGGCGTTACGCTGATTGGGCGGCTGTTCGACGAGGGCACGATGGTGCAAGCGGGAATCGCGCTGGAGAAAGCCTTTGGCGTCGCGGAGGAAAGGCCGAAGGGGTTCTAGGGGGCCCAACTGCGCCGTGTCGAGTGGCTCGCGATTTACAATCGGGGCAGACAAACATTTCGAGGAGATGAAACGATGAAGATTACCCCTGGGAAACTGGCTGGAATGAAGGCCGTATCGAATGAGCGCGGCGTGATTGCCGCCGCGGCGATGGACCAGCGCGGATCGCTGCAGAAGTCGTTGGCCAAAGAGCGCGGTGCGAGTGCCGATGCCCAAGATCTTGAGGTGTTCAAGACGCTTGTTACCGAGGTACTCACTAAGCACGCGTCGGCCATCCTGCTCGACCCCGAGTATGGTCTGCCGGCGGCGCAGCATCGCAACGGCAAGGGTCTGTTGCTGGCCTATGAGAAGACGGGCTACGATGCCAACACCGCAGGCCGCTTACCCGATCTGCTCGACGTGTGGAGCGTTCGCCGTCTGAAGGCCGCGGGCGCGGACTGCATCAAAATTCTGCTGTACTACACGCCGTTCGACACAACGGCGATCAACGAGTTCAAACATGCATGGATCGAGCGCATCGGCGACGAGTGCCTGACGCACGATATTCCCTTCTTCCTCGAATTCGTGGGCTACGACGCCGAGGGCGGCGACGAGAAGGCGGTCGCGTACGCGCGCAAGAAGCCATCGATTGTGGCGGGCGCGATGAAGGAGTTTTCTAAGCCGCAATATAACGTCGATGTGCTGAAAGTCGAGGTGCCGATCGTGATGGAGTTTGTCGAAGGCACCAAGGCTTTCAAGGGCGAAAAGGCCTACACGCGCGCCGAGGCGCTGCAACATTTCCGCACGGCGGCGGAGGTCACGAACAAGCCGTTCATTTATCTGTCCGCCGGTGTATCAAATCCCGTGTTCATCGAGACGCTGGAACTCGCGGGCGAATCCGGCACGTCATATAACGGCGTTCTGTGTGGCCGCGCGACGTGGAAAGACGGCATTCCCATCTACGCGAAGGACGGCGCAAAGGCCTTTGAGAACTGGTTGAATACGGTCGGCGTTGAGAATATCGAGAACGTGAATCGCGCGTTGAGGACGGCGTCGCCGTGGTCGGGCAAGGTCGAGGGCGCAGCGTAATTCTGCACCGTCTCAAACGATGAAGGGCCGAGGAACATCCGCGGCCCGTTGCCTTTCGCGTTAGGCGGTCTGCGATGCCGCGTTCGCCGATAAGACGATGCCGCGCACAGGAACGCAAAGGCCCGCGTGGTGTGGGTCGGCGTGACGTAAGAGGTGCGATCCATCGCTGCGAAGAAACAGATAGGCGAGTACAAGAATGACGATGATCGCGACGGAGAACATAATGACGATCAAGAGAAAGTTCGGCTTGTTGGGCAACTGCTGTTCTGGAATCTCCATTCCACTTTTGATGCTGGATCGGGCCTTCGGAGAAGCATCCGCCGTGAGCCACATGGCCCTTAAAAATTGGACGGCGTAGTCTAAACGCAGCCACTTAAGTTAAAATCTGCGTTTTCCTGGAGAAGGCACATGTCCACAGCAGCAAACCCGGCCTTGCTCACCGCATCGTATGCGGCGGACACGCGAAGGCGAACGGCGTCCGTGCCCTGGTACATCTGGATGGGCGTAATCGCGGTCACGTCCGCATCCATCGGCGGCGCGTGGGATGTGGCGTGGCACCGCTCGATTGGGCGCGACAGTTTCTGGACGCCCGCGCACCTTGCAATTCAAGCGTGCGGCCTTCTCGCCGCAATTGTCGGCATCTGGTTGGTCGCCCAATGCACGCTCGATCGCGACCCCGAGATGCGGTCTGCTTCGGTCGGCATCCTCGGGCTGCGCGCTCCGCTGGGCGTGTTTTTAGCGGGCTGGGGCGGCGTGGCGATGATGACTTCAGCGCCCTTCGACAATTGGTGGCACAACGCCTACGGGCTCGACGTGAAGATCGTCAGCCCGCCCCATGTGTTGTTGATTCTCGGCATTCGCGCGGTCGCGTTCGGCATGATTTTTCTTATCCTGGCGGCGATGAATCGGGCAAATGTCGAGGGCGTGTCGAGTTTCTCGCGGCTCCAGAAGCTCCTGCTTTACACTGGCGGCCTCGCTGTCAGCGGGCAGATGTTTTTCGTGCAGGAGTACACCTGGGACGTGATGCTGCACCAGGCGGCGGCGTACATTGCGGTTGGAATCGGCGTACCGGTGCTGCTCGCGGCGTTCTCCGAAGCGTCGCGTTTCCGTTGGGCTGCGACGACGACGGCCGGAGTCTATATGGCCGTGCTGATTGCCGAGATACTGATCCTGCCGCTGTTTCCTGCGCATCCGAAGCTGGGGCCGGTGTTCAATCCAGTGACGCATCTTGTGCCGGGAAAATTCCCCGTCCTCCTCATCCTGCCCGCGCTGGCGCTCGACATGCTGTGGCAGCGCACGAAGAGTTGGAAGCCGTGGCAGGTTGCGGTCGTTTCCGGAGCGGTGTTCGTTGCGCTCCTGTTTGCGGTGGAGTGGCCGTTCGCCAACTTCCTGATGTCGAAAGCCAGCGCCAACCGCTTCTTCGGGACGATCTACTTCGACTACAACTCGCGGGCCGAAGGCTTTGACCGCGGCCGCCGTTTCTTCCAGCCGGATTCGGGATTGGTGCTGTGGATGGGTCTGATGCGGGCGTCGCTCTATGCGATGATTTCGACGTGGGCCGGGCTGGCGTTCGGGCGCTGGATGAGGGGCGTGCAACGATGAAATATCTCAGACTTCGCACCCTGTTTTTGGCGCTGCTCACGGCCCTTCTGGCCTACGCGCACGTCGGTAGCAAGGACGTGTTCGAGCAGGTGAGCGCGGGGCCGTACAAACTCTTCGTGACGGTGCGCATGCCTAATGTTATTCCGGGTATCGCGACCATCGAGGTGCGGGCGACGGGCGCGACGGGTGTCGGCAACCCAAATATAGACAGCATTCGTATTACGCCGATGCCGCTCACGGGCGAAGCGTCGAAGCATCCGCCGACGCCGGACACTATGAAGCGTTCGGTCGACGATCCAGCCTTCTACAACGGCTCGTTGTGGCTGATGGCGGCGGGATCGTGGCAGGTGCGGTTCGAGGTGAGTGGCGGCGCGGGCGAAGCGACCGCGAGTGTCCCTGTTGCGGCGATACCGTTGACTGTGATGCGGATGCAGCGGCCGCTCGGGATTGTGTTGGGACTGCTCGGAGTGGTGCTGGCGCTGGGCTTCGCCGGAATCATCGGCGCGGCCGTGCGCGAGTCGAGTCTCACCCCCGGCGTACCGCCTCAGCCCAATCGCCGTCGTCGCGCTCTGTACGCTACGGCGGGCGCGTTCGTGTTTATCGTGACAGCAATTTTCCTAGGCAACCACTGGTGGAACGTTGAAGCCTCCGACTACGCGGCTGGCGTTTATCATCCGCTTGCCCTGCACACGGCGCTGAGCGGAAACACACTCGACCTCGCCATCGACGCCGACGTGCCCGCAAGAAATCCGCAGTACAAGTTGCTGGCGCTCGACGATCTCACCCTCGACCACGGCAAAATTATGCATCTCTACGCGATTCGCTGGCCGGAGATGGATGCGGTGTTTCATCTGCATCCGGCGCAGGTCTCGAAGGGCGGTCTGCGCAAAACTCTGCCCGCGATGCCACCCGGTGCTTACAAGCTCTACGCCGACATTGTCTTCCTCAGCGGCTTTCCGCAGACTCTGACCGCGAGTCTCACCGTGCCGCCGGGCATGTCGTCCGCGCCGGTCGCATTCGACGACGCGGAAGCTCTGCCGCCGCCACTTTCGCACGGTGATTTGGGCAGCACGTATCCCCTGCCCGACGGCTACTCGATGGTCTGGGACCGCCCCGCAACGTTGACCGCGAATACCGCAACTATCTTTCGGTTTCGTCTGCTCGATGCGTCTGGCAAGCCCGCCGAAGACGTACAGCCCTACCTCGGCATGGCTGGGCACGCGGCGTTCGTCAAGACTGACGGCACGGTGTTCGCGCACACGCATCCCGACGGCTCGGCGGCGATGCCAGCGATGATGCTCGCTAATGGCGGGGAGACGGAGTCGGCGGGCGCAATGGAAGACATGTCCGGGATGTCTTCTGGGGCCACGAAAATTCCGCCGCTTGTCGAGTTTCCGTATGGCTTTCCGACCGCCGGGCGCTATCGCATCTTCATTCAGATGAAGCATGGCGGCACGGTTGAAACGGGAGTCTTCGACGCGGACGTGCGCTGAAGGCATTCCTTATTCGTCCAATTTGAAGGATGATAGAGACTGTAACCGAACAAGGAGATTTCAGATGACAGGTTCGACGAAAATCAAGACGATGACGGCAGCGGGAACCCGCGCGCTGCTGGTGGCGTGTGCGTTGCTAACGGTTGTGGCCGCGGTCCCGCAAGCTGCCGCTCAGATGGCACCGCCAGCCGTCAAGAAACATCTTTATCCCGACGTGAGCAGCGCGCAAGCCGATATAAAGGCGGCGCTTGCTGAAGCCAAGCGTACGCACAAGCGCGTCCTGTTGGACTTTGGTGGCGACTGGTGCGGCGATTGCCAGGTGCTCGACATCTATTTCAATCAAGCGCCCAATGCAGAGTTGCTGGAGAAGAACTTCGTCAAGGTGAACATCAATATCGGACACCAAGACGCGAACCTTGATATCGCGCATAAGTATGGCGTGCCGATTAAAGGTGTGCCGGCCTTAGCCGTGCTCGACTCCGACGGCAAGGTCGTCATGGCGCAGGACCATGAGTTCTCCAGCATGCGCAACATGCAGGCGTCTTCAGTCACCGACTTTCTGAACAAGTGGAAGCACTAGGCCCTGCAACGGATGTCGCGCGTCCGCAAATCATCCGCAGGGCACATGGTCCGCTGGCTGTGGGGTTGTGGTCCGGTCTGGTACCTGAAGCTGTTTCGCAAGTCGATTTACTCCGCGATCGAGCATGACTGCCTGACGTTGGCGCAGGCGACGGCGTACTCCGCGATGGTCGCGCTGTTTCCGGCGCTGATCGTTTCAGCGGCGATCGTTGCCCTGCTGCCGGGCACGGTCCCGTTCCGTTTTCAAATGGCAATGTTTTTCGATCGCATTCTGCCGTCGAACGTCAGTCCGCTGCTCGACGCGTACTTCGCGACCAGCAGCAAGAGTTCGCATACGGTGCCAGCCCTCATCGGCGCGCTGGTGGTGAGCGTGACGGGCGCGGCCAGCGTCATGGCGACAATGATGGAAGGCTTCCGCCGCGCGCACCATCTGCCGCTCGAAGCGGCCGGGTTCTGGCGCCGCCGCGGCCGCGCGCTCATGCTGGTGCCGCTTTCGCTGCTGCCGATGGGAGCGGCCAGCGCGCTGGTGGTTTTCGGGCATTTGATGACCCAATGGATGGCGAACGAGTTTGCGCCCGAGGCGCGCATGCCGTTCTACATCTTGGCGTTTCTGTTGCGTTGGAGCGTCGCGCTGGCGGGCAGCATCGGCATCGTCGCCGTCATCTATCACCTAGGCACCGACGTGACCAAACACATGCGCGAACACATGGGGTCCCTGCTGGGCCTACGCATGGACTGGAGTTGGCGGCGCAGCCTGCCGGGCGCGACCCTGGCCACGGCGATGTGGTTTCTGTCCACGCTGCTGTTTGGCCTCTATGTAACGCGCTTCGCCAACTACTCGCAGGTGTACGGCTCGCTGGGCGCGGCGATCGCGCTGATGTTTTGGCTGTACATCATCGCGCTCAGCGTACTGTGCGGCTCTGAGTTCAACGCGCAACTGGCTGCGGCGCGGCGTAGCGGCGAAGTGACTGTTCCGGCTAAAGCCCCCGAACTGGCTTGATTCTACCTTCAGCCAAGGTTGGTAGAATCGGGGGATTGAACAGCAACGGCGATTCGGCGAACGGCCGAGGGCGAAGCGAGAAGGACTCCATCCATGCAGAATGAAAGCGGCCCTAGCGACCGTTCGATCATCGACCGCAGCAATTTACCGGTTCGTCGAGCCAAAATTGTCGCCACCCTGGGACCCGCGTCGGGCAGCGAAAACGTCTTCCGCCAATTGCTGCGCGCGGGCCTCGATGTTGCGCGCCTGAACTTTTCGCACGGCTCGCACCCGCAGAAACTCGACCTCATCGCGATGGTACGCAAGGTTTCCAGCGAAGAAAAGAAGCCCATCTGCATCCTCGCCGATTTGCAGGGGCCGAAGATTCGGACCGGCGTTCTGGTCGACCACAAGCCTGTGCTGCTCGAAACCGGCAAGCGGCTGACCATCACGCCGGAGCAGATCGAAGGCACGAAAACGCGCATCAGCACCGTGTTCCCGACGTTGGCGGAAAACCTGCAACTCGGCAATCGGATTCTGTTGTCCGATGGCCTCATCGAGTTGCGCGTCGTCGATCTCAAGGGCGCGGACGTGGTTTGCGAGATCGTCAACGGCGGATTGCTGGGCGAAAAGAAGGGCATCAACCTTCCGGGCGTCTCGATCAAGGTCCCGTCGCTCACTGAAAAGGACGAGATCGATCTCGAATTCGCGTTGCAGGCGGGCGTGGATGCGGTCGCCGTTTCGTTCGTGCAAACCGCGAACGACGTTCGCTACGTGAAGGCTCGCATCGCCGCGCTGGGATCGGACGTGTGGGTGGTTGCAAAGCTCGAAAAGCCGCAGGCCATCGACCATCTGGACAGCATTCTCGAAGCCGCCGACGCCATCATGGTGGCACGCGGCGACCTCGGCGTCGAAGTGCCGCCGGAGAAAGTGCCTGCGATCCAGAAGCACATCATCCGTCGCGCGGCCGCGTTTCGCAAGCCGGTGATTACGGCGACGCAGATGCTGGAGTCGATGATCGACAACCCGCGGCCCACGCGCGCCGAAGCCAGCGACGTGGCCAACGCGGTCTACGACGGCACCGACGCCGTGATGCTTTCAGCCGAGAGCGCGGCGGGAAAGTATCCTGTCGAAGCGGTCGCGATGATGAACAGAATCGTCTGCGAAACCGAAGCGCAGATGCGCTTGGATCCTCGGCCGGAGGTCGTTGGCAAACGCCGGTCGCTCACCATTCCGGAAACCATTTGCGAGTGCATGGCGCACTCCGCGCAGGACCTCGACCTGGCCGCCATTGCGATCTTCACGGAAACCGGCAACACCGTGCGGCTGCTATCCAAATACCGTCCAGAAGCGCCAATTTTCGCGCTGTCGCCGGACATCAATGTCATCCACCGAACTGTACTGCTGTGGGGCGTGACGCCGATCCAGTGCGAGCGCTTCCACGACACCGACAAGCTGGTCAGCATGGCCGAAACCATTCTGGAGTCGGGCGGCTATGTGAAGGCCCGCGAAGTGGTCGGCATCGTCGCAGGCACGGCAACGACGACAGGCGCGACGAACTTCATGCGGCTGCACCTTATCGGCGACCGGTGAACAGAGAACCGGGCTTTGGGTCACGTGAACTTGCCGCACTATGCGAAGGACTGTCGAACTAAGTAGGAAAGATGCTGAACGCAACGCTGACATGTCTCCGTGCAAACGCACTAAGCGCTTCCTAATCTCTAACATCTAGTCTCTAATCTCTCGTATGGGCCGCATCCGCGTACTTTCCGACCAGGTCGCCAACCAGATCGCCGCTGGAGAAGTGGTGGAGCGGCCCGCGTCGGTGGTTAAGGAGTTGCTCGAAAACGCACTCGATGCCGGGGCGACGCGCATTCGCATCGAGATAGAAGCAGGCGGCCGTAAGCTCATCCGCATTGTCGACAACGGCCACGGGATGGGCCGCGACGATGCGCTGCTGGCCTTTGAGCGCCACGCGACTTCAAAGCTGCGCTCGTCCGACGACTTGCTTTCCATCGCGACGCTGGGGTTTCGCGGCGAGGCGCTCCCGTCGATTGCGTCGGT
Source organism: Terriglobales bacterium (assembly GCA_038205325.1). Taxonomy (GTDB): domain Bacteria; phylum Acidobacteriota; class Terriglobia; order Terriglobales; family Acidobacteriaceae; genus Granulicella. The sequence goes on from JBBRCA010000005.1 coordinate 24,988, forward strand.
CGCCCGCGTGAATCTCGAAACCCGCGCCGAAGAAGACGAAGCGGGCACGGCGATGGAGATCGCGGGCGGCAATCTGCTACGCGTCGAAGATGCAGGATTGCCCACGGGGACGACCATCGCGGTGCGCGACCTGTTTTTCAATACGCCCGCGCGACGCAAATTTCTGCGCAGCGAGCAGACCGAACTCGGCCACGTCGCCGCGCTGGTGACGCACTATGCTCTCGCGCATCCCGGCAAACATTTCGAGTTGCACTCGGCGACGCAAACGCTGCTGACGGCGCCCGCAGTAGCCAACGTCGGGGAGCGGCTGTACCAGATCTTCGGACGCGAGGTGTTCGAGAGCATGATTCCCGTCGCTGCGGAGATCGACTTCTCGCGCGCGGGCCTGCCTGAGCCTCCGCCGTGGAAACGCGAGCAGGACTACGAAGCCCCGGAGCCGGGCTTTGTGCGACTGTCAGGGTTCATCTCGAAGCCGGAGTTGCAGAAGCTCAATCGCAACTCGACGTACATTTTTGCAAACGGCCGCCTGATTCGTGATCGGCTGATTTTGCACGCGCTGAGCGAGGCCTATCGCAACATCATTCCACCCACCTCGTTTCCCGTAGTCCTGCTGTTTCTGGAGTTGCCGCCGCAGGAAGTCGACGTCAACGTACATCCGGCGAAGACCGAAGTGCGCTTCCGGCAGCAGAGTTTCGTACACGATTTTGTACGCGACTCGGTGCGCACCGCGCTGATGAATGCGCGGCCCGCAGCAAGTTTCTACACGGCGTTGAACTCGGCGCCCAGCGCCGCGTCGCTGCTGGTCGATGCCAGCCCGCTACCCGGCGCAGCGGACGCGCTGCAACAAGCGCGCGAAACGATGCCGCAATCCGAAGGCGCAATTGACCCCGGAGATTTCGCCGCGTTTGAACTCCGCGAACGCCTCGTGCCGCCCACAGCAGGAAGGCTCGGTTTCGACGGCCCCGGAATGGCCGTTGGCTACGACGACCCCGCCACAAACCCACCGCAGGCCACACTCAACTCGCTGGCGACGCTCAAGCCGCTCGGCCAGCTCCGCGATTCGTTCATCCTTGCGGTCAACGAAGAAGGCCTTTGGATCGTCGACCAGCACGTCGCGCACGAGCGCGTGCTGTTTGAAAAGATCATGCGCGAGCGCACGGTGGAGAAAGTCCAGCGCCAACGCCTGCTGATGCCGGTCCTAATCGACCTGCTGCCGGAGCAGATGGTGACCTTCGCCGCGATCGCCGAAGAACTCGACCGCAACGGCTTTGAAGCCGAGCCTTTTGGCCCTCGAACTCTCGCCGTCAAAGCCGCTCCCGTCGGCCTTGAAGGCCGCGAATTGGAGCGAATGCTCGAGGAAGTTCTGGCCGTGACCGACCGCGAGCAGCAGGCCGAAAACGAAGAGGCCCGCCGCACGCGGATCGCCGCGTCGATCGCCTGTCATGCGGCAATCAAGGTGAATATGCCGTTGGAAGCGTCGAAAATTGACTGGTTGCTCGCGGAATTGGCAAAAACCGAGCATCCGACGAGCTGTCCGCATGGGCGTCCCATCGCATTGCGGTATTCTTTAAAAGACATTCAGCGCGCTTTTCAGCGCATCTAAAAAACTGAGCAAAACTGCTCAATTTAAGACCGGAGCAAAAGCATTCGGTTTCAGATGCCCGGGCCGTGATCGGATACGTTTGTCCGGCCTCCCTGCGGGGTCTTTGCAGGTCGCCTGTTGCGACCGCACAAAAGGGGTTCGTTTGAGCACATCGATAGATTTTTCCGCAGGTCAGCTTGCGGCGGCGCGCGCCACGGCTTGGCATCAGGACGGCAAAGCGCTCGAAACCCTGGACAGCGCGCGCGCCTGGGTCGACCACTACGGCCTGGTGCTCTTTGCGCCGCGTGCGACGCAGTTGGGCTCGCCCGCTCCGTCATTCATCGAAGCCACGCTTGGCGCTGCCAATGAAGCGCCCACCGCAGCGCAAGGTGCAATGGCCCGCAGTCTTGCGGCGCGGCTGGTCGCCGAAGGCTCGGCACTCCCGCTCAACCTGCTGGGTTCCTCAGGCGACACACCCGACTTCCTCGCTTCGGCAAAAGTTTTCAGCTACGTCTTCACCATGCGTGGCGACAAGGCGTGGAAGCAGCCGCCGTCGTCGATCGAAGGCGCGAAAGTTTCGCCGCTGGCCGTGCGCGTCTGGGAAGTTCTCGGCGAAAAGGGCGCTCTGACCGCCGCTGAACTCGTCTCAGAACTTGGCCGTGAAGTCACGAAGGCCGCCATCATGCGCGCTCTCAACGAACTCTGGTCGCAGCTTCGCGTGTTGCCGCAGCACCAGCAAGACGACGCGCCCGCACTGTGGGAGCTGACCTCGAAACGTTTCGCGAAAGCCATCAAAGCGGGTACGAACGCAGGTCAACCGACGGCGATGTCCGCGCTTCTGTCGCTTTATCTTTCGCAAGCCGTGGGAGCGACCGAGGAAGAGGTCGTAGGCTTTCTTTCCCCGCTAACGGCGCGTTCGCGCGTGCGCGAAGTCGTCCATGCGCTCATCGCCGGACGCAAGCTTGAGACCGCCGTTGTCGATGGCCGGACGCTGCTGCATGTTGCAGGCGCACTGCCGGAGTTTCCAGTTGTTGCAAAGGTCGAGGGCGAGGCCGCGGAGCCAGAAACACAGAAAGCCCCGAAAGTTGGAACGGGCCGCATCGCGCGCTTTGCGGGCGGCGCGGACAAGCCGCGTTCTGACTTCAAGGGCAAGCCCGCGTTCGGCGCGGCAACGCGCGAGCGCTCGGCTGGGCCGCGCGGGGTACGTCCTGGCGGACCGCGTCCGTCGCGTCCCGTTGGAGCGAAGCCCGATAGCGAGCGCCGCCCGTTCAAGCGCGTAGACGCCAGCAAGCCCACGTTCACCAAGCCCTGGGATGAAGACAAGCGTCCGCGCCACGCGAGCGCCAACGAAACTCCCGCACCGCGCGAGCGCAAGAGTTACGGCGACAAGCCCCCATATGCCGCGAGGAAAACGTTCGGCGAGCGCAAAAATTTCGACAGCAAGCCGGCGTACGGTCCGAAGAAAACATTTGGCGATCGGAAGAGTTTTGGCGACAAGCCCAGGCCACGCCCGAATTTCGGAGACCGCCCTGCGACTACTACTCGCGCGGTAACTTCCGAAGGGTTCACACCTCGCGAGCGTCCGGCGGCCTACCCGAAGCGCGAAACAGGCGCGCGCAGCTATGAGCGCAAGCCGTTCACGCCGCGGAAACCGTTCGCGACACACGAGGGTGGAGATGCCCGGCTCCGCCGCAGCTTCGACAAGCCCCGCAGTTTTGACAAACCTGGCGGCTTCGACAAGCCGCGTACTTACGCCGCCGAGCCCGGCGGCTTCTCGAAATTTGGCAAGCCCGACGGCGACCGCAAACCGTTCCGCAAGCGCGAAGACGGCGAGTCTCCGGGCGGTCCGCGCAGCTATTCCAAACCGTCTTTCGATCGTACGTCACGGCCCCGTTCCGGTGCCGATAGCAGACCTTCATCCGATCGCCCAGCACGTCCCCGCAGCTTCGACGCAAAGCCTGCTTACGGCTCGAAACCTTCGTTCGGCTCTAAGCCCGCGTATGGCGTCAAACCCGGATTCGTCTCGAAGCCTCGCTCCGGCGCGGGCGCACGTCCGGCGTTCGGCGCAAGCAAATCCGCGAGCAGCTTTGGCGCGCGTCCTGCGTCAAAGTCCGGAAAGTTCGGACTCAAACCCGGCGGCAAGTTCAGCGCCCAGCCTGCGCGTCCTTACGCGAAGAAAACGGACGGCGTTGCTCCCACCCGGCGCAAGCGCGACGCGGAGGAGTAGGTGTCCATGTCCGAGGACTCGTCCACTGAAACCGGGAACGCTTCCGCGCGGTTGCAGCCTGTCATCGCCATTGACGGCCCGGCGGGTGCGGGCAAAAGTACGCTCGCGGCGCACCTTGCGCGGCGCTTTGGATTCCTCAATCTTGAAACCGGGGCGATGTATCGCGCCCTCGCGCTCAAAGCCATCGACCATGACCTCGCATTCGACGAAGAGGACGCTCTGCTCGCGCTCGCCCAGCACACGCGAATTTCACTCAAGCCAGAACTGGAAGGCAACCGCGTTCTGCTCGACGGCGTGGATGTCTCGCGCCGCGTGCGCGAGAAGGACGTGACGGCCGCCGCATCGCAGGTTTCCGTGCATCCTCATCTGCGCGCCTGGATGGTGACCGAGCAGCGCAAGTTGGGGGAGCGCGGCGGCGTGGTCATGGAAGGCCGCGATATCGGCACGGCGGTTTTCCCCGACGCCGAAGTGAAGATTTTTCTCGATGCCGCGCCCGAAGTCCGCGGCAATCGTCGTTATCGGCAGGCTGGCCCAGCGAACGCTCCCGTCACCGAAGCGGCCGTCATCCACGAGATGCAGGAGCGCGACGCGCGCGACCGCAACCGAGCCGAATCGCCTCTACGACCAGCGGCGGACGCGGTTATCCTAGACTCGACGGCGATGACCCTCGACCAGGTGCTGGAGGCTGCGGAAGAGATTGTTCGGACGAATCTGCACCGAATTTAGTGCATCAAAATTGGCGAACTAATTTGAGTGAAAACTTGCGAGTCGTGCTAACATTTTCCCATCGTTTGAAACAAGTTGGTTTTCTGCAAAAGTTGCACCGCCGAAGCCCCGATTTGGATCCAGCGCCAAACGTCAATCACAAGGATTTATAGACACATGGAACAGGGAACAGTGAAGTGGTTCAACGACGCCAAGGGTTTTGGTTTCATCAGCCGTCAAAACGGGGAAGATGTTTTCGTGCATTACTCGGCGATCAACTCGAACGGTTTCAAGAGCCTGCAAGAGGGTCAAGCCGTTCAGTTCAACGTTGTGAAAGGCCCCAAGGGCTGGCAGGCCTCCGACGTTCAACCTCTCTAGGCTTCGGCTTGGTGGGCTCTATACTTGGCGGTTCAAATACATGAGCTCTCCGAACGGAGCGGCCACGGCTGCTGAGTTCGCAATTAGGGCTTCGGCGGTGTTGCGGGCGCGGCCCCGCTTGGCGGCTCGGCAGATAGCTCCGGGACGGCCTGTCCATCTGGGCCAATCACGCCGTTAGTGCCGGCGATACTGCTGGTCGTGCGGAACTTGCGATAGTCCGTCGCCGTCATATGAAAGCGTCCGGTAAAGCCGACGAACAGCAGAGCGCGCAGATGTCCGTCGGCGTCGACCTGTTCCGGCAGCCAGGCCTCGCCATTGATCTTCTTCGCTCGAACGCTGAAGCTCGTGCCCTTGCGAATGTCGACGACTAAACCGCCGCCAACTTTGAAGTCACTCAGAAAGTGCCCGTCCGCGCGTGTCATGATCCGGTCGGCTTCATCAATCCAGACGGTGCCGACCAGATCGCGCACCGCATTCTCTCCCGCATTGTGGGTCCTGGCGTTCGGATCGCCTGCGTAGTCCACAAGGATGGTTGGCCGCCCGCCGAACGACTCGCGCCGCTCATGGGAAAATTTACCGAGTTCAAAAAACCTTGAAGCCGTGATGAGCGCATCGCCTCGCGAGTCGGTCGCACGGTCCTTTGCTTCGGCCTTCGCGCGCCGTTCCCTAGCTTTCGCGACTTCCTTATCGATGCGCTCATTTTCTTTCTTCGCTTCGTCTGCGGTCAGAGGCTTACCATCGCGAGCGACCAGGCGATCGACTCGCACGCCCTGCACCGTCAGGCTCTCCAAGTCAAACGTTGTAGTGTTTTTCAGATTGCCCTTGCCATCCAGCTTCTCAACCACCCTATGGACGTGATAGGTGTAGTTCTCTGCGGCAGCTTCGGCGGCCTTCTGATTGCGATCGAGGTCGAGAATCAGCGGTTGAAGTGCGGGAAGCGGCTTTTTGTTTGCTGTCTCCGCACGAGCGAGAGACGGAGGATTTTGTTGCGCTTGACTCCCCCAGCAGACCAGCGCAAAAACCAGTGCAGCAATGGAAATTCTATGTTGCAAGACCATAGACTCCACTATGCCACGCGCCGGGTACTGAGTATTGGGGCGGCCACGCATGCCGATTTGCCGGGACGCCGTCCCGTCTAAACTGGACGTACCGCCGCCCGCAAGGAGAGCAGCACTGCCAGTCCAGCCAACTACAGGAGTCGAAGCTCCAACGCACCAGCCTGCAACACGAACCGGCGGATTCACGCCACTGCGCATCCCTCTGTTCCGCGACCGCTGGATCGCGTCCACCGTTTCAAGTGTCGGTACATGGATGCAGGACACCGCCGGCACCTGGCTGATGGCGGTGCTGACAACTTCGCCGCTGCTGATTGCGCTGATGCAAACCGCGGCGAGTCTTCCGGTGCTCTTCCTCGGCCTGCTCGCGGGCGCGACGGCGGACATCTACGAACGTCGCCGACTGCTGATCTTCTGGCAATCGTGGATGCTGGTCTCGGTCGCGGTGCTTGCGGTGTTGACGTTCTTCGGCGTGGTCTCACCGGTGACGCTGCTGCTGTTCACGTTCCTGCTAAACATCGGCTCGGCGATGAACAATCCTGCGTGGCAGGCGATCGTGCCGGAGCTCGTGCCGCGCGAGGAAATCCCCAACGCTGTCACGCTCAACGCGGTCAGTAACAACATTGCGCGCGCGGTCGGCCCCGCACTCGGCGGATTGATGATCGCGGCGTTTATGCATGCGGACACCGGCGCGGGCTGGGTGTTCGCGCTCAACTCTGCGTCGTTCGCGGGCGTGATCTGGATACTGTGGAAGTGGAAGCGCACGCCGCTGTTCAAAAGCGCGCTGCCTGCCGAGCGCATCTACGGCTCGGTGCGCTCCGGCCTGCGCTATTTGCGTTATGCGCCGTCGTTGCAGGCCCCGTTGCTGCGGGCGTTTATCTTCACGTTTTTCGTGAGCGCGGTGTGGTCGCTGCTGGCGGTGGTCGCCAAGCAAGACCTGCGTCAAGGCGCGCTCGGGTACGGCATTTTGAACGGCAGCCTGGGCGTCGGCGCAATTGTCGGCGCAACGACGCTGCACCGCATCCGCCGCTATATCTCGCCCGACACCCTGCTGGCCGGAGCCTCGCTTTACTATGTCATTGCGCTGCTGGTGCTGGCGTTCGTAAAGGTGCCCGCGCTGGTGATCCTGTCGCTGCTGGTGGCGGGCTTCTGCTGGACGTGCAGCATGTCCACGCTGAACGTCGCCGTACAGCTTTCCGTACCGAACTGGGTGCAGGCCCGCGCGCTGGGCGCGTATCTGATGACGTTTCAAGGAGGCCTGGCGCTGGGCAGCGTCGTTTGGGGAGTGATCGCCGAGCGTGCATCGACGAAAGTTTCGCTGATCTGCGCGGCCGTCGGCCTGGTCGCGACGCTACCGATTTCTCTGCGCGCGCACATTGCGCAAGGCGAAAGCCCCGACCTTCGTCCCTATCGGTGGAAGCGTCCTTTGCCCGAGCTTGCGATGCCGCCCGATCCCGAGGACGGCCCGGTGCGCATCTCGATCGACTACAGGATTCCGCCCGAAAATTATGTGGCCTTCACGCATGCCGTCCACGAGCTTGAAGGGGTGCGGCTGCGCGGCGGCGCGATTCGCTGGGGCATCTATCGCGATGCCGCCGACCCTCAGCACCTGAACGAAACTTTCGTGATGGAAAGCTGGCTCGACTACCTGCGTTCCCGAGAGCGCATGACCGCCGCCGACCAAGCCATTCGCGAGCGCGTCTGGGCGCTGCATGTCGACGCGCAACCGCCGCACGGCTCGCACCAGATCTTCGTGCGCGAAATCACGCCGAACCTGCCTCCCCCTCCCCCTCCATTTCGCGCAAAGTCCGTATAACATTGGACTTAGCTTCGGACCTCAAAGCTAAGTATTGAAAACAAGGGCACTTGTTCGTAAAAGCCGGAGAACATTGGACTTATGGGTTAAATGCAACGGCCCGGCGAGAGGCCGGGTCGCGAAAGTTCTTGTTACTACATCTGTGTCCATTATAGACGGGCTGTCAAGCATTTGAACCGCGTTTTCGTGGGGTCAAGGAGACCGGGCCCACGATGACGCCGATTTCGAAGAAAGTTGCCGACCTCCAAGAGAATGGTTTTGAAAGAGCTTTGAGTTATCAGCTTGAGTTTTGAGCAAGGCGGGCCCAGGTTGGAGGTCTCGGTCCTTACGCCCCGTGCCCCAGCGCGATATCGATCAGCGTCTTCTCTTCCATCTCGTGCGCCTTCGCGGAGCCAGTCGCCGGACTCGCGCTCGCCGTGCGTTTCACGCTCAACAGCGCACGCTGCCCCACCATCTGTTTCATGCGTGGAAGCACGAACGACAGCGCCCCCATATTCGCCGGTTCTTCCTGCACCCAAACGACTTCGTGCGCGCTAGGATGCTGGTCTAACGCGGCTTGCAACTCGGCTTCGGGCCATGGGTAGAGTTGATCGACGAAGATGATTCCCACGCTCATGTCGGGTTGTCCGTTGGAGCGTCGCTTCGCCCGTTCGACGCGCAGGAGATGCCCGATCTTTCCGGTGCAAACCAGCAGCCGCCGCGGATTCTGAACGTCGTTGTCTGGCAGCACATTCAGAAACTCATCGCGCACAAAATCCGCAATGGGCGACATCGCATCCGGATGCCGCAACATCGACTTGGGCGTAAACACGATGAGCGGTTTGCGCCATTTGCGCATCGCCTGCCGCCTGAGCAGATGAAAATACTGCGCGGCGGTCGAGGGCTGCGCGATTACCATGTTGTCCTGCGCGGCGAGTTGCAAATAGCGTTCGACGCGCGCGCTGGAGTGCTCGGGCCCCTGGCCCTCGTACCCATGCGGCAGCAGCATCACGAGGCCTGACAGCAACCCCCACTTCGCTTCGCCCGCCGCAATGAACTGGTCGATGATGATCTGCGCGCCATTTGCGAAGTCGCCAAACTGCGCTTCCCACAGCACCAGCGCCTCGGGAAAGTCGCGCGAGTAGCCGTACTCATAGCCGAGGCAGGCGGCCTCGGAAAGTAGGGAATTGTAAACCTGCCAACGTCCCTGGTCGGGCGCAATCGCCGACAGCGGCGAGAAGTGCTGCTCGGTTTCAATATCGATTAGCACCGAATGGCGCTGGTTGAACGTGCCGCGTTGGGTGTCCTGCCCGGTCAACCGCACCGGCGTTCCGGCCTTCAGCAGTGACGCGTAGGCCAGCAGTTCCGCGCTGCCGTAATCGAATGGTTTGCGGCCTTCGCCCATCTCAATGCGTGGGTCGAGCACGGACTTCTTCACCTTCGGATGCAGGTGAAATCCCTCCGGCGCTTTCGTAATTGCGCGCATCAGGATGGGAATTTCCGCCGCGTCGAGGCCTGTGCGCGGATTGTCGTCGGCTCTCAACGCGCCGCCGCGATAGCCGTCCCAGTAGACCGGCAGCGCGTGCATCTTCGGCTTGTGCTCGGCGTGGGTCGCTTCTTTCTGGTCGTCGAAAAACTCCTGTTGCGCCGCCGCGATCTCGGCTTTCGGATCGACGCCCAATCGCTTGGCGTAAATTTCCGAAAGCGTTGGATGGGTCTTGATGATGGCGTAGCGGCGCGGCGATGTGATCGTCGGATCGTCGACTTCGGAGTGCCCGTGGCGGCGATAGCCGATCAAATCGACGACGACGTCGGAGGCAAATGTGTGGCGATACTCGACCGCCAGCGCGGCGATGCGCACGACGGCTTCAGGGTCTTCCGCGTTGACGTGAAAGATCGGAATCGGCAGCCGCTTGGCGAGATCGCTGGAGAAGCGCGACGAGTTCGACTCCTCCGGCGTGGCCGTAAATCCGAGCAAATTGTTGGTGATGATCTGTAGCGTTCCGCCGACGTTATAGCCGTGCAGGGACGCGAGGTTGAGCGTCTCCGCCCAAATGCCCTGACCCGCAAACGCCGCGTCGCCATGAATGATGACGGGCAGCACCTCGCGCCGGCCCTCTTTGCCGAGCCGCTCCTGCCACGCTCGCGCGCGTCCCATTACCACCGGGTCAACTGCTTCGAGATGGCTCGGATTGGACGCCAGATGCAGATGCACCTTCTTGCCGCTCGGAGCAACGAAGTCGCCCGTGGCTCCGGTGTGGTACTTCACATCGCCGCCGCCCATGGTGCTGCGCGGGTCGACGTCCTCGAACTTCGTAAACGTCTCGGAAGCGTCGCGGCCGATGGTGGTGGTGATGACGGTAAGCCGCCCGCGATGCGCCATCGCCATAATGGAACGCGTCACGCCGACCTCGCTGGCGGTGGTAAACGTCTGGTCAAGATACGGGATCAGCGCGGTGAGGCCTTCGAGCGAAAAGCGTTTCGTCCCGAGATAGCGCTGCTGAATCACCTGCTCGAAAACGTCCGCGCGGATGAGCGCGGTAAGGATGCGCGCGGTGTCGGGCGGGGTGTAGTCACGCTCCAGACGCTCCTGAATCCAGGCGCGCTTTTCGGCGCTCGCAATGTGCATGAACTCCGCGCCGATGGTGCCGCAGTAGTATCGGCGGGCCTCTTCGGCGTCGGGGCCGTCGGGCGCGGGCACCGGAAAAGGCTCCGGCTGAAGGTATTGCCCCAGCGGGTCGAGCGACGCCTGTAGAAATCCCCAGCGGCGGAAAATGTCGAAGGTCGCTGCGCGCGCGGAGGTGTCGGCGGGCTTGGCGACTTCGCGGGCGGGATTTGGCGTTGGGTTGGTGGCTGGAGGGCGGGGTGCGGTCGTCGTGGGCATCACCTACCTATGTTATTCGTTTGCCCCGGGGCTTGCACGCGACGTGCGATTTCAACTGGTTACAGTTTGTAACCAGTTGACTTCCTTCTCGATCCGCTGTAATCACTTTCCATTTCTAGAACCGACCCTAAAGCGCCATCGTATCTATCGCCACCACCGGACCAAGTCCTCGCACCTGGGCGAACACAATCAGATGCCGCTTGCCATCGCCGTCCGGCGGTTTTGCCAGTGCGATGTGTACGGTGGTCGCGGCCGTCTCTTTCAGCGTCGCCACTTGCGAAAACGTCGTTGCCACCGTCACATGGACGAGCGTGTGGCCCGCGTTCTCTCCACGCAGCACCCTTGTCACCGCAACATCTTCGGCCACCACCGCGAAGACATCGACCGGCTCCGCGCCAGCGACCGCCGCGCTCAGGCTGAAGGTGACGGCCAGTCCCTCCGCGTCGCGCTGGGCGGACGCAATATGCAGCGCGATTCCCGATGCATGGTGCGCCTGGGCCAGCGCGCTGCTTACCGCCGATTCATCGCTGCCCAGCACCTGCGCCTCGCCGTTGACGACCATCTGCGGCGTGTAGATTTCGTCCTGGCGAAACCGCTCGCCATAGCCCCGCTGCCGCGCGGTCACGACGTCCGACGAAAACGGATCGCGCCACCCCAGCCGGTTCCAGTACGTCACATGCTCGCTGATGCCGACGATCAGGTCTCCCGCCCCGGTGCGCTTGTTGTTGAGCACGTGCAACAGATAATCGGCCGGCGGACAACTTGAACACCCTTCCGACGTAAACAGCTCCAGCAACACCGCATGGGGCGGCCCCTCCGGCGCGGCGCGTCCGGTTGCGCGCGCATGACGCGCCGTCTGTGCCGAACCTCCGCCCGTTAGGAACGCCAACCCGGTCATCGCTAGAACAATTCGGCGACGCACAACGTCCTCCACCACCAGATTAGCCCGTCCATCGCCCTCGGGATGGTAGGCTTCGAGAATGTCACAGCACGGCAACGGAAGTCAGCAAGCCAACTCTCCACGAAACAATAACGGCCCCATCCACCCCATGTACCGCACGGGTGGACACGGCTTCGACCTCTCCGGCGCCGCATTGGATGAGATGCACGCCGCAGGCTTCAAGCCCGAGTTCGGCGCCGGTGTTGCCGAGCAGGTCGCGGCGATTCGCGCGAGCTTAGCGGAGCAAAAAGCCGACGCCAGCGTGGAAGACCTGCGTGCGCTCGGCTGGTCGTCTATTGACAACGACACGTCGCGCGACCTCGACCAGATCGAGTTTGCAGACCGGGTCGCGGGAGGAGTTCGACTGCGTGTGGCGATCGGCGATGTGGCGGCAGTCGTCGGCAAAGGCAGCCCCATCGACCAGCACGCGCAGGCGCAGACGCAGACGATTTATACAGCGGTCAAGAATTTTCCAATGCTGCCGTTCGACCTTTCGACCGACATGACATCGCTGAACGAAGACGCCGACCGCAGCGCTGTGATGATGACGTTCACGGTAGGGCCAACGGGCACGATGAGCGATGAGAAGGTGTCGCGCGCGATGGTGCGCAACCGAGCGCAGCTTGCGTATTCACGCGTTGGGCCGTGGTTGGAAAACACTGCCGCGGGCGCGAATGCGGGCGACGCGTTCAACTTGCGCTCAGACAGCGCGCGAGCCGCGAATGCAACTTCCGCAGCGATGACGCCCAACGGATCGCTGCACGTGAATTGGCTGGCCGAGCAGTTGCAGATGCAGGACGAAGCCGCGCAAACGTTGCACACCGCCCGCGTCGAAAACGGCGCGTTGGAGTTCCATCGCGCCGAGGCCGATCCGGTGGTCGCAGACGGTCGCGTCGTCGATGTTCAAGAAGCCATCCACAACCGCGCCATGGATCTGATCGAAGACCTGATGGTCGCGGCCAACGGCGTGATGGCTCGGGCGTTGCGCCATGGCGGCAGAAGCGGTTTGCAGCGCGTGGTGCGGATTCCGGTGCGCTGGGACCGCATCGTTGCGCTGGCTGCGGAGCACGGCGGCGAGTTGCCGACCGCGCCCGACTCTGTTGCGCTCAACAACTTCCTCGAAGTTCAGCGCAAGAGCGACTCGATCCACTATCCCGATCTTGCTGTTGCGGTGATCAAGCTGATGGGACCGGGCGAGTACATGCTGATGCGCCCGGATGACGATCCCACCGGTCACTTCGGCCTCGCGGCGCGCGACTATACGCATTCGACCGCGCCGAATCGCCGCTTTCCCGACCTCGTAACGCAGCGCATCCTGCACGCGATGATCGACAACGCTCCCGCTCCGTACAGCGATGCGGAGTTGATGGCCGTCGCGCAACACTGCAACGACGCGGACAAGGCGCTGCGCAAGATTGAGCGCGACATGCAGAAGCGCGTCGCCGCAGTGGCGCTGTCGGGCCGCATCGGCCAGACGTTCTCGGGCGTGGTCACGGGTGCGTCCGATAAGGGCGTTTACGTCCGCACCTTTTCGCCGCCCGCCGAAGGCCGCGTCATGCAGGGCGGTGACGGCCTGGACGTCGGTGACAAGGTGACAGTCAAGCTGATCCACACCGATCCCGCGCGGGCGTTCATCGACTTTGCCAACGTCGGCAAACGCTAGAAGCGGATTGGCAAAGCGGCGTGATGGCAGCTAAGATTGCCGCATGGAGTCTCAAGCGCAATCCCAGATCGCCGCCCTCTTTCTCGACCATTCCAGCCGCAAGCTGGAGCAGATGACCTCCTATCTCAAGGCCTCTTTAAACCGGCTGAGCGATGAGCAGGTTTGGCAGCGTCAAGGCGATTGGGAAAATTCGGTCGGCAACCTGATGCTGCATCTGGACGGCAATATGCGCCAGTGGATTCTGCATGGCATCGACCGCCAGCCGGATGTGCGTGTAAGAGACGCAGAGTTCGCTACAGTCGCAGGCATGGGTCGCGACGAACTGGTCGCAAAGTTCGGTGCGACGGTCGGAGAAGTCCACGCTGTGCTCGCCCAGCTTCCGGCGGAGCGTTTGCTGGATCGCACTAATCCGCAACCTACCGGACAGGTCGGCGAGGTTTCGGTGCTTGATGCGATCTACCAGGTCGTCGGGCATGTGCAGCAGCACGTAGGTCAGATCATCATGCTGACCAAGCAGATGACCGCGTCGGACTTGGACTTGACGATGCCTCGCCCGCGCTAGAGCAGGAATTACGCGAACTTCACAGCGAGGTCTTTCGCGATCAGATCGCCGTGAAAGCGACCGTTCTCGATGAAGATTTCGTTGGTGCGTTCGCCCGCCACGATGACGCCCGCAAGATAGATGCCGGGCACGTTTGACTCCAGCGTCTTGAGGTCGCACATCGGACAACGCGCGTTTTTTGAGTCGAGTCGCACGCCGAGCGACTCGATGAAGCCGAAGTCCGGATGATAGCCGGTGAGCGCGAAGACGAACTGGTTGGGAATCGTGCGCTGGCCAGCGGGTGAGTCGAGCGTGACGGTGTCGGGCTCGATGCTCGCGACGGTGGTCGAGAAGTGTGCGGTGACTTCACCGTTCTTGATGCGGTTCTCGATGTCAGGCTTGATCCAGTATTTAATGTGGCGATGCAGGGCCTCGCCGCGATGCACCAGCGTAACGCGCGCGCCGTGCCGCCACAGGTCGAGCGCAGCGATGGCGGCTGAATTCTTTCCGCCGATGACCAGCACGTCCTGCGCGAAGTAGGGATGCGGCTCGTGGTAGTAGTGCATCACCTTGGGCAGGTCTTCGCCGGGAATGTCGAGATAGTTGGGCAGGTCGTAGTAGCCGGTCGAAACGACCAGCTTGCGTGCACGATGCGTTAGCTTTCGTCCAAAACGGTCGGTGGTGTGGACCTCGAACGCGCCGTCGGAGCCTGAGACGGAATCGACGTTTTGATACTGCCGCACGTCGAGCTTGTAATGCTCGGCGACCTTGCGGTAGTACTCCAACGCCTCGGCGCGGGTGGGCTTCTGGTGGGGCGACGAGAAGGGCATATCGCCGATTTCGAGCAGTTCCGGCGTGGTGAAGAACGTCATGTGCGCCGGGTAGTTGAAGAGCGAATTTGTAAGGCAGCCCTTATCGACGAGCACTACGCGCAGGCCGAGATTTTGCGCGGCAATGGCGCAGGCCAGGCCGGTTGGGCCTGCGCCGATGACCAGGATGTCGGTTGGAGATTGGTATTGCGGCTCGCTCATACTTTAGATTATGGATGCGCGAGCGGCGCATTCGATGCTTGTGGGCTATAGCGGTATCCGTGTCGGTATAGTTATTGGTGCCGCCCCCGAAACCCATGTCCCAAATGCGGGACATGGGGCACCCGCATTCTTTGCGAACCGACCATCTTTATACCTTCTTTGATTTGGCTCTAAACCTCGAGCGCGACCAGCTTGTGGTTGATGGCAAACAGTGCAAGTTCCAGCCGGGTGCCGACGCCAGTCTTATCGAAGATGTTTGACAGGTGGCGCTTCACGGTTTCTTCGGAGATCGCGAACTGCTTGGCGACTTCCTTGTTGGAGCAGCCTTCGACGATGCACGTCACGACTTCGAGTTCGCGCGGCGTGAGGCCGAAGGTCTTCTTTTCGGGCACGGCCGCTGCCTTCGCCATCAAGCCGTGGAGTGCGGTCAGCAGGTTGGCAACGCGGCGTCCGCCGATCCAATAGTCGCCCGAAAGCACGGCGCGGAGAGATTCGCCGAGATCGGCCGCAACGGAGTCTTTGAGCACGATGCCGCGCGCGCCAATTTGTAGCGCTTCAATAATCTGTTGCGTGGAGATGGTGCTGGTAAGCAGGATAATTTTCACGCGCGGCGACTTGGTCATGATCGCGCGCATGGCTTCGAGGCCCGGCAGGCGCGGCATGGAGAGGTCGAGCAAAAGAATATCGGGTTCGAGTTCGAGGCTCTGAGTGATGGCGGTGTCGCCGTCTTCGGCTTCTCCGACCACCTCAAAACCGGCTTCGGCGTGCAACATGTTTTTAACGCCGAAGCGGACCACAGGATGGTCGTCGGCGACCACAATGCGAATAGCAGGAGCGTGGATCGGTGCGCGAGCTTTCGGCTTTGCGAGTGTGGCGGGCTTTGCTGGGGCTACTGGCATGGGTGGCCCTTTCGTAACGCTGGATGAGTTCAGGTCAAAGATCCAAGTGCGTTTCCAGCATACGCCGAACGCGGTCCACGGCAGGCTGTAAATCCGCAAGCAGGGAGGATGACGCCAAACCGCCAGCTTCCATGCGCTGGGCGAGGGCTTGCAACTCCGCAGCACCCAGCATTCCGCACCCCCCCTTGATGGCATGGGCCTCGCGGATGAACGCAGCTTCGTCTCGGGCTTCGGCGGCGGAACGCATTCGGTCTACGCGCAGGGGCACGTCGTCCAAAAGCAGCCTGTAGAGTTGCTTGAGCTCTGCGGACGCAATCACCGCTGCGAGGTTGGCGAAGATGTTCAGGTCGAGCGCGGGGGCCGGGGAGGCGGCGCCTGGGGAATCGGGTGCAGCGGTGGTTTCGCGGACATCGGCGCGCGCGCGCACCCTCGCGAGCGCGGCCGCGAAATCGTCCGCAGTGAACGGCTTATGCAGGAAGGCATCGAAGCAAGCGGCCTCGTCTGGAGTGGCCGCTGTGGCGCTCATAGCGACCAGCAACGCGGATGGCCCACAGACGCGGCGAAGGCGCATCGCAAGCGTTATGGCGGATAGCCCCGGCATCTTCAGGTCAACCAGAAGCACGGACGGCAGCTCGCTGGGGGCGATCGTTTCGAGGTGCCGAAGGGCAGCATCGCCGGATTCCGCCGGCGTTGTAGAGTGGCCTACCGCGTTGAGTAGCAGCGGAAGCAACTGGCGCATAACCGGGTCGTCGTCGATTATCAGCACGCGCTCTGGTGCAGTTGGGGGGATAGGCATTGGCGTTGTATCCACAGCTTATTCGATGCGCGGGAGCGGAGCCGGGAACGGCTTTCGTAGCGCTGCGTAGCTCGCGTTTGGTGCGAATGGGCTTGCTGGTCTCTCCACTCCGTCCGCAAAAAGCGCGGACTCCGGTCGAGATGACAAGTCTGAGGTGAATACAAAAGTGCGGAATTCGGTCGAGATGACAATTCTGAGGTGGGTGCAAAAAGCGCGGCGAGACGCGATAAAGTAAACCATGCATGAGGCGGGCATGGACCGTAGACCGGCGGAGCCGGGCGAATGAAGATTGCGGCCGTCACGTTCGCGTTGTTGCTGCTTCAAGGCGACTTTGATCGCGGTGGCCAGGTTGAAGCCGTGCCAAACCACTTTCAATTTCAACGTCTGCTGAATGCGCCCGGGGGAGCCAATGGTCAGGCGTGCGCGGTGCTCGATGCGGCGGTGTACGCGCACTCCGATGGCCGCCCGGACCAGTTGCGAATTTACTCGGACGGCCATGAAGTGCCGTATGCGCGCACCGAGAGCGGCGAAGTGGGGCAGCAGGAAGAACCCGCGCGTGTGATGAATCTGGGCCGGAAGGGTGCGTCGATCGTCTTCGATCTGGCCATGCCGAAGCGGGCTTATACGGAGGTCGTGCTCGATCTTTCAGGTAACGATTTTTATGCGACGGCGAAGGTGTCTGGAGCGGACCAGACAGGGGGGCCGAGGACCGATCTGAGCCAATTTGAGTTGTTCGATTTGCGCTCGCGGGGGCTGTCGCGTTCGACGACGCTCGCGCTACAGGAGTCGCACTTCGCCGTGCTGCATGTGGAGATGATGGTGACGCGCGCTCCGGGTGCGAGGGCGGGTAGCGACTCGAAGATGCTGGGGCCGGAGATGGTCCGCGGCGCTGTCGTGCCTCCCAGCCGCGAGGCGCAGAGGCTCTACACCACGGTCGCCGAGACGGGCAGCATTACGGTCAAGGGCCGCGAATCGCTCGCCCGCATCGAGGTTGCGGCGCATGTTCCGGTTGAACGCGTGAGTTTCGTTCTGCGACCGGATTTTGCCATAAATTTCAGCCGCGAAGTGCGCGTCACGGCGCGCTCATCGCGGACCCAGGACAGCTCGGATTCCGACACTGTTTTGGGCGAAATTCGGCGCGTGCGTTTGACCGTCGATGCGGCTGGAGAAGAGGTTCGCAGCGAGCAGCTTAGCGTCGAAGCGCTGCTGGCGGCGGACCTTCGCGGCGATGCGGTGGTTGACGTTGCGGTGGAGAATGGCGATGATGCGCCGCTTCCGCTGCGTGCCGTGCAGTTGCAGATGCGGCAGCGCAAGATCTGTTTCGACGCGCAGCGTGGCGCACAATACGTTTTGCGCTATGGCGATGCGGAGGCGGTGCGCTCGCCGGTGTACGACTATGCGCGGTCGTTCCGCGCTAGTGCTGCGGCCGTTGTGGCGACCCTGGGACCGGAGACGCGCAATCCACAGCTCCGTCAAGAGGCTCGTCAACGGACGTATACGGAGCGGCATCCCGAAGTGCTGTGGGTCGCGCTGCTGGTCGCCATCGGTGTGCTCGGCACGATCGCGCTGCACAACGCAAGGCGCTTTGGCCGGAGTAAATAAGGCGGGTAGGCTCACGGTAGATGTTGGGTGCAGTCTTGTAAGCGGAGGGTCTTGAATGCGGTTGATTTGTGCCAGTGCGTTCTGCGCGGTGACGATGGTGGCGAACGCCTGCGGGCAGAACGCCGCTGCGAATCCGGCGCAGGCCGCAACATCGCTGGTTGAAGGCAAGCGGGCGCTTGCTTCGAGGGAGTTTGCGCGCGCGAGGACGATCTACGCGGGCTACTTGGGCACGCACCCGGGAGATGTGCAAGGCGAGCTTGGGCTTGCCGATGCCGAGTTGGGGCTGCACAAGTATGAAGCGGCGGAGACAATGTATCGTCGCATTGTGGCCGCGCAACCGCTGCTGTGGGCGGCGCATAAAAATCTTGTTATTGTCGAAGCGGAGCTCGGGCGCTGGGAGGATTTTGATGGCGAGCGGACGGTGTTGCGCGCGGCCCGCGAACGTGGCGCGGCGGGCATCGGCACCCACGAGAGCGACGTCATCGACGCAATCACAGTGC
>JBBRCA010000006.1:0-41866 GCA_038205325.1 Terriglobales bacterium
CTCGCTGCCCTGCTCGAACTCGAACCCGACATTAGCGTCGTCGCCCAAGCCGCCAACGGTCGCGAAGCCTTCCGCCTCGCCCGCGAACTCTCACCCGACGTCGTCGTCACCGACATCGAGATGCCCGAAATGACGGGTCTCGAACTCGCCGCCGCGCTCAAGCAAGCCGAGTTCCCCGGTTCTCGGAAACAGCCCCGGGTCGTGATCCTCACCACCTTCGCGCGGCCCGGATATCTGCGTCGCGCGCTCGACGCGGGCGCGCGCGGCTACCTGCTCAAAGAGCGCCCCGCGTCGGAACTTGCAGATGCCATCCGTCGCGTCCATCAGGGCCTGCGCGCCGTCGATCCCGCGCTCGCCGCCGAGGCCTGGAGCGCCGACCAGGACCCGCTCTCCGACCGCGAACGCCACATCCTGCAACGCGCTGGCGATGGCCGCTCGTCCGCAGAAATCGCCGCCGAACTTCATCTCTCCGATGGCACGGTGCGCAACTACTTGTCCGAAGCCATCGCCAAACTCGGCGCCGCCAACCGCATCGACGCCGCTCGCATCGCCCGTGCCAAAGGCTGGCTCTAGGAGTAGCAGCGGGCTCTACCCCGCGGTAAATAGCACAAGCCGCAAAAGGCTTCAGCCCCGGGCTTTTGCTCAACGACACTCGTCGTCCGTATCCACCGCATCATCCGAAGGTCCATCCGCGTGGATCAACTTGTGCGCCTCCTCAAAGGGTATTGTCTAATAATTCAACGGCGGCACATTGTGATCCACGGCCTAATGTGCCAGCAGCTAGAGGCCTTTCAATTTCTTCGCGTAGTTCTGGTTCGCCTGAGTGTCGTAGTTGCTCTTGCCATCCGGCCCGATCTTTTCGAGGCCGGCCCAGCGCTCGTCCCAATCGTCTTCGTAATTACGGTTGTCGTGGTTGCGCTCTCGGCGATGCCCACCTTGAAGAAGTCCGGAAAATGAAACAACGCCGACACCGTCGCGTTGCCGCCGCCCGAATGTCCCCACATCTTCATCGTCTCCAGATCCAGCGGCCCGATCCTCGAGCAAGTCCGCACCCGCATTTAGCTAAATATACAAATTCAAGGTCTTCGCGCCACAATACCTATGAATTTCAGTAGGATCATATCAACAACCTCCAATCCAGCGCGAAATTGCCCGCAGAGTCGTGCTTTCCCCCCTTACGCCGACCTAGGCAATTTGGTATGCGAATTGCATGTAATTTCTCGAGTGATTTTGTGGTGCGGGGGGCCTCCATCAGGTTCGCTCTCGACACTTTAGAAAAGCCCCATGGAATCAGCCATGGGCCACCATAAAATCAAAGGAGAAGTGAAGTGAACCGTATCCGCCTAACACTAGCCCTCGCCCTTTTCGCCCTCGCCTTCAGCTTCACCCCCAGCGCGCAGGCCGCCGACGTAAGTGCTCGCATTAAGGGAACGATCACCGATCCTTCCGGTGCCGTTGTGCCCAATGTTCAAGTGATCGCCACTAATATCGCCACCGGCGTGAAGTACACCACTACAACTCAATCAACTGGCGATTATCTTTTTCCGCAACTTCCAATAGGAACCTATAGCGTCAGCACAACGGTGCCCGGGTTTAAAACCTTCACCGCCACCGGCATCACTCTCAATATTGATCAGGAGTATGTGGAGGCGATTCATCTAAACGTCGGCAGTGCCAGCGACATTCTTGAAGTTGTCGCCGATTCCGTTCAAGTCAATACAACCGACATGCAGTTGAGCAATATCGTCAACTCGGCTCAGATAGTTGAGCTCCCGTTGATTGGCCGTAACTTCACGGGTCTTGAGTTGACCCTACCCGGCGTGCAGGCTTCGAGCGATCGCTTTGGGGGCAACTTCTCGGTCAGCGGTTCTCAAACTCAGCAATCCGAATACTTGATCAATGGCGCCGACACCAACGACATTGCGCTGAACACCCTGACCATCGCACCCAACCTTGATGCCATTGATCAGTTCAACCTCATCGATGGATCTCTAAACGCAGAATATGACCGCAACTCCGGCGGCATCGTCAGCGCGACTATCAAGCAGGGAACTAATCACTTCCATGGCGATGTGTTCGAGTTCTACCGCGACACGTTTCTGAACACCAATAATTTTTTTCAAAAGACCTTCAATTCCAAAACAGGTGCCCGAACGGATAAGGTAGCCCCGTTCCATCAAAACATCTTCGGTGGAACCGTCGGTGGTCCGGTTCTCAGGGACAAGCTCTTCTTTTTCGGCGCGTACCAGGGAATCCGCCAACGGGTGCCGCAGGGGACATTCACGAACACTGTCTACACCGCGGCAAATCTTGGCGGCGACTTCTCCGGCGATATCTTCTCGACCAACCCCATTCCGAGCTCAATCAACATTCCAGGCTGCACGACGGGCCAAACTTTCGCTTCGTGCCTTAACCCAAAGGGTGGAATCCTTCAACCGTCCAGCTTCAACTCTCTCGCCACCAGTCTCGCCGCTAAGTATGTCCCCGCGCCGAATAGCGGCACCAACCAATTCGTCTACAACTCCACCTCCACCACTGTGGCCAATCAGTACATTGGCCGGGTCGATTACTCACTAAATTCGAAAAATCAATTTACCGCCCTCGGTATATACCAAAAGAACACCACGGCCAACGGCATTCCTTTCACGGGTGCCACCGTGCCCGGTTTTGGCGATGGCAGCCTATCTCACATTCAGCAATATACGTTCGACTACGTCCGTCAACTCAGCTCGACGGCCGTGAATGATCTATCCGCCCACTACACGCGCTTTAACTTCAAGGCGGCTCTTCCTCAGCAGATCGTCCAACCCAGCAGCGTGGGCTTTCCCACCATCACTCCTCAAGACCCGTCGGGCGCAACGTTGCCCAACATTGGCGTTGAGGGTTTCTTTACGATCGGCGGCACGACCAATGGCCCGCAACCGCGCATCGACCAGGTTATTCAGCTCGACGACAATTTTTCAAAGACATTCGGACATCACAACTTGAAGTTTGGCTACGACGGGCGGCGCTTCAATGTCTCCAACACGTTCGACGCCAGCAACAGTGGCGCGTTCGGGTTTAGTTCAAACGGTTCCTTCAGCAGCGGCGACCCGTCACTCGACTTCCTCCTCGGTGTACCCGCCAGCTTTGCGCAGGGAACAGGTGCCGTTATACAGGCCGATGCCTACCTGAACTACGTCTATGCCCAGGATAGTTGGAAGCTTACCAACGGCTTCACGCTCGACTATGGCTTGGGTTATTCGATCGACACGCCGCTCCGAAACCACCAGTTCGGCGGGGTGGCTGTTGCCTGCTTCGTCCCCGGCCAGCAATCGAAGATTTTCCCCACTGCGCCTAACAGCCTGAACTTCCCCGGCGACCCCGGCTGCACCACATCCGCCCAGGCATATACGCGATACTCCGAGTTTGGCCCCCGCATCGGTTTCGCATGGGCGCCCGATCTCGGTTTCATCTCCGGATCGCCGGGTAAGTTCTCCATCCGCGCCGGATTCGGCATTTACTACAACCGCACCGAAGAAGAGAGTGCGCTCCAAACCTTGGGCACCCCGCCTTTTGGCTTCACGTCTACAGGAGCAGCGGATTTTTCCGGTAGTCCCTCTTTTGCCAACCCCTTCGTCGATATCAACGGTGGCAATGATCCCACTGGCGCGCCACTCAGCCAGAAGTCGGAATCCAATCGGTTTCCCTTCGTGGAGCCGGTAAAGGGTCAAACCGTCGACTTCTCGCAGTTCGGGGCCATCCAAAACATCAGCTCATTTGACCGCTCGTTCCGCGCCCCGTACTCCGAGAACTTCCAGCTTTCCCTTGAGCGCGAGTTCCCGTCCAAAATCGTGGCCCGCGTCAGCTACGTCGGTGCATTGGGTCGCCACAACCAGGTTGGTTACGAAGGCAACCCGATCACGGCTGCGGGACAGGCCGCGTGTGCCGTCAGCGCCAGCTGCATCGCGAATCGCAACTTCCAATCCCAAGTCTTCCCCAGCCATACCGTTGGCAATAACCCGAATTTCGTCGAAATCGGCGAGGTCGGTTCTTATGCTTCGTCCAACTACCATTCGCTCCAAGCCAGTGTGACGAAAGCGCCTTCTCACGGATTGCTCTTCCAGCTTAGCTATACTTACTCACACGCGTTGGACGACGCCTCCAGCTTTGAAAATTCAGGCTTTGGGTCTAACGGCCAACGTGGATATAACCAGTTCCAGAAGTCTCTAAACTATGGCGATTCTGCTTTCGATGTGCGCCAGCGCCTAGTCTTCTCTCCCGTTTACGTCACCCCGCAGTTGGCCGGTCGAAGCCCGTTTTCGCCGCTCAGCCTTGCTTTGTCGGGGTGGGAGATTAGTGCTATCTCAAGCATCGCAACAGGGCAGCCGTACGACATTTCATATGCAGGTAACTCCTCCAACTCCCTCTTCTGCTCTGCCGGCATCAACTTCTACGCGTGCCCCGACGTTCCGGTGCAGATTGCACCTCTCGTTCGGGCCGACCCACGCGTCCGTCTCGCCAATGGGCGTAGCCAATACTTCCAAAAAGCAAGTTTTGCCCCGGAGCCGATTGGCAGCTTTGGCAACGTCCACCGCAACCCCTATCATGGTCCGGGGATCAACAACACGAACGTCGTGTTCGCCAAGAATTTCAACATCTCAGCGGATGGTGTTCGGCGCATCCAGCTGCGAATGGAGAACGACAACGTCTTCAACCACACTCAATTCTTCAACCCGACCTCAAGTTTTTCATCATCCACACTGCGCCTCGCGAGCAGCAGATTTGGGCAGATCAGCGGGGCTGCACCTGCGCGGCAAACGGTGCTTGGTGCGAAGATTTATTTCTAACTACAGCTCGGCTTAACTTTAAAAGAGGCACCTTCGGGTGCCTCTTTTGTTGATTTCCCAAGTCCACCGAGAGCATCAGCGACCTGAGTATGCCTGGCCAACTCCCCACCGTCTCCAGACCCAACGATTCTCAGCAAGTTGGTACGGTGTCGTCGTGTGCTTCTAACCTGGAGAACCTCTGATTAGGTAGGGTGCTTCAGCCGCACCTCCTTTTCGTCAGATGATGCGACCCTACCTTACTGCAAAATGCGCTGCGAAGATGGGCCACCGAACAGTTACTGGCAGGGCTACTTTTCCGAACTCGGCGGGACGAGACCCTTCAAGCGCATATACAGCGCCAGCGTGGCGTATTGCTCGTTGTCGTGCGAGACGTTGCCCCACAGCAGTCCGATGCGGGAGCGCTTGCCCGGGCCCGCCGTGAGCATGTCGGTCAGGTTGGCGTCGGTGAGCGCGGCGTAGGCCTTGTCGCATTCGACGAAGGACGCCTTCAGCGTCTCCACGATGGCTGCTTTATCCACCGTTTCCGCAGGCACCTTGGGAAGCGTGGCGGCGGTGCTGCCATTGGCAATGCCGCAGGTGTGAAACTGCGCCTCGATGACGTGGTTGACCACACGCGCGAACGTCCGAATCTCGGGCGTGGGCTTGGACGCATAGCCGCTCACCGGCATATTTTCGGCGGCCTTCAGAATGTTGGCCTTCACGGCGGCATAGCTGCGCTGCACTTCCGCAGCCGGGCCGGACGGTCCGGCGGGGGCTTGACCCGCTGCGGCGCTTATCGCCATCGCCGCTACACAGACCAAAATCATTTGTCGCATTTCCATCACCTCGCTCACGCGCAACCAGCGTACTTGCATTCGGACTTCGCGGCAAGCGTTGTTTCCAGCAGGACGGTCACCGGGCGGCCGGAGCGAAGGGTAGAAACAGCGCAAAAACCGTGCCGTGGTGGGCCTTGCTCTGCCTGCTTCTGCACGCGAGGACGCCTTCGTGACGTTCGACGATTTCCTGGCTGATCCACAATCCCAGGCCGTTGCCGCCGATGCCTTTGGTGGTAAAAAAGGGTTCAAAGATGCGCTTGATGGTTTCAGCGGACATGCCGGGGCCGGTGTCCGCGACCGTCAGCACCAGACCTTTCCGCCCAGTCTTCCAATCGGTGGCTTCGCGGCTGCGCAAGAGCAGTCGGCCGCCGCTGCCTGCGTCGTGTATGGCGTCGATCGCGTTGCCGATCAGGTTGCTGAGCACCTGCCTGATTTCGCCCTCGAAGCACAGGATCGGAACTTCTGCACGCTTGCGTTTTTCGACGGCGATACCAGAGTTGATGAGCCGTCCCTGGTAGAGCGCAAGCGCGCTCGCGATCAGGTCTTCGCAGCTCATGGGTGTGGGTTGAGTGGACTGCCGGTGGAAGCGCAGGGTCTGGTTGGTGACGGCGGAGGCGCGGCGCAGCTCGTGCTCGGCGATGTCGAGGAACTCGTAGATCTCATATAGTTCAGTGCTGTTGCGGGCCAGATAAAGCAGGTTAGTGACCGACTCCAGCGGATTGTTGATTTCGTGGGCGATGGAGCTGGCCATGCGCCCGACGGCGGCCAGCTTCTCGCTCTGGCGCAAGGCAGCTTCGGTCAACTTGCGCTCTGTAATGTCGAGGATCACGCCGGCAAACCTGACTCCCGCGCCATATGCATCCAGCAGGCAGCGGCCCCGCGCCGACACCCAGCGCACCGCGCCGTCCGAGTGCGAAAGCCTGTACTCCAACGCATAGTTCTGGCCTGATTTCACAGCGTTATCGATGGCCTGCTCAACCCGTTCGCGATCGTCCGGATGAATCGCGCGCGTGAAATTGGCGAGCGGAACACCGGTAATTGCCTTTTCGGGCTCAACGCCAAATAGCAGCGCAACGTTCGCGTCCGCATAGACCCGGTCATTCTGAACGTCCCAGTTCCAGGTCCCGACGCCTTGCGAAACGGCCAGGGCCATGCGCAGGTGGTCCTCGCTCAGGCGCAGCGCCTTCACGGTTTCGGTGGTGTCCAGGCGCACAACCAGCAAGCCCGCGATGCGGCCGTTCTCATAGATCGGGCTGCGGGAATAGGTCCAGAAACAATCCTGCAGCAAGCCATCCTTCTCAACTGGCATGAGCACATCTTTGCCGTAAGTGGCCAATCCACCCGCGAGGATGTCGTTGAACTCCGGCTCAATGAGGTGCCAGGCCTCCTTCCAAACCGTTTTCGCCGGCTGGCCCAGCGAGCCGGGGTGCTTATTGGTGAGGAAGGGTTTGTAAGCATCGTTGTAGAGCGTCGTCAGCCCGTCGCCCCAACAGAGGCACATGGGGAACCGCGAGCCCAGGAACAAGTTCACACTGGCCAGCAAGGTCTCCGACCAGGTCGTGACGTGACCAAGAGGGGTCGTTGACCAATCGAACCCGCGCATCAAATCGGACATCTCGCACGTGCCGACGATAGGGTGTTTCCCATGACGTGACGAGCCCGTGTGGTCCTTGCCGGTAACTGGTGAGGGTGCCGGAATCATCGCCTCCAAATTCGCTCGATACGCCCATTAAAGCTGCGCGTCGGCGTCGTTGCATCCTTGGATAAGATGCCAAATAATCGGGAATAAGATGCCAAATGGTCGCGCTGCGCGACCGGGGCAAGTTCGTTATTATTGAACTCATCCTTCCATTCAAGGACGCCGAGCATGAACGAATTGGAGCAAGCCCTCATCGGCGATAGTTATGCCACCCCACCCGCCCACATCATCGACGGACTCCCGTCTGCTTTGGCGCACAGGCTCGTTGCCGGCGCTCCGCGCAGTATTTACGACGAGCTTTGGCACATCTGTTTCTGGCAGCAGATGTCGCTCGACTGGATGCGCGGCCTTCCCAAACCGTATCCCGCGACGCCTTCTGTGCCTTTTCCGGGCGAGGCCGATAAGAGCCTCGAAACGTGGGAAGACCTCTGCCGGCGTTTTCTTCGCAGCAGCGAAGAAGCGGCCGGGATCGCCTTGGATGCGAGCGCTCTCGACCGAATCATTCACTGCACATCACGCCCCGGCGACCCGATGCGAACGATGTGCGTGCGCGACCAGCTCATCAGTCTTGCCGCGCACAACGCCTACCACTTCGGGCGCATCGTTCTGATGCGCCAGATTCTGGGCGCGTGGCCTCCCGCGTCCGGCGGATTTAGCTGGTAAGCACGGCGAGAGTCGCGCCATGTTCCAATAACAACAGGACAACTATCGAATGCCTTTGAACTGCGGAATTGTCGGCCTCCCCAATGTGGGGAAATCCACCATCTTCAACGCGCTAACAGCTTCGAAGGCCGCAGCGGCGAACTACCCGTTCTGCACCATCGACCCCAACGTGGGTATAGTGCCGGTTCCTGATGCCCGCATGGACCGCATCGTGACCATGGTCAAGCCCAACTCCATCGTCCCCACCACCATGGAGTTCGTCGACATCGCGGGCATCGTAGAAGGTGCGAGCAAGGGCGAAGGCCTGGGCAACCAGTTCCTCTCTCACATCCGCCAAACCGACGCGATTCTGCACGTCGTCCGCTGCTTCACCGACCCTGAAGTCATCCACGTCGCGGGCGGCGTGAACCCCCTCCACGACATTGATATCATCAACACCGAACTGCTGCTAGCCGACCTTGATACGGTCGAAAAGCGACTCAACAAGGCCGAGAAAGCCGCCAAGAGCCAGTCCGCAACGGCCACTCAGAAGTCCGAACTGAGCGCAATTCACAAGCTGCTCGCCGTGTTGAACGCAGGCCAGCTCGCCCGCCTCGCCGAGCTTGCGGACGACGAAAAGCTGGTCGCCCGCGACCTCTTCCTCATCACCATGAAGCCGCAACTCTACGTAGCGAATGTCGATGAGGCGGGCATTGTCGACGGCAACGAATTCACCAAGTTGGTTGAGCAGCGCGCGGCCGAAGAAGGCTCAGAAGTTGTCCGGATTTGCGGCGCGATGGAAGCCGAGATCGCGCAACTCGAACTCGCCGAGCGTGCCGAGTTCCTCGAAGCTGCGGGGCTAAACGAGCCGGGCCTGAACCGCCTGATTCATGCAGCGTATCGGCTGCTTGGCCTCATCACCTACTTCACATCCGGGGTGCAGGAAGTCCGCGCCTGGACTATCAAGCGCGGGACGAAAGCGCCGGGCGCGGCGGGCGTCATCCACACCGACTTCGAGCGCGGCTTCATCAAAGCCGACTGCTACGCCTGCGCCGACTTGTTCAAATACGGCAGCGAACAAGCGGTCAAAGAAAAGGGCTTGCTGCGTTCCGAAGGCAAAGAGTACGTCGTCAAGGACGGCGACATTTTGTTCTTCAAGTTCAATGTGTAAGTTGGACTGTCATCCTGGCGCGGCGAAGGATCCTTTTTTCTAGCAGAACAATCCGGGTGGCCCAGTCCGAAGTCTCGGACATGGGTTTCGCCGCGGCACAATCCGTGCGTCCCGTGACATCCTAAGATTGCAATGCTTCCTCTTGAAATCGAAACCATCGTCGCCATCTCCACCCCACCCGGCCGCGGCGGCATTGGCATCGTGCGTTTATCCGGCCCCGAAGCCCTCGGCATCGCGACCCAACTCCTCGTGCTCAATCAACCGCTCGCCCACGCACACGCCCGCTTCACTCGCGTGCTCGAAGATAGCGGTCAAACGCTCGACGAAGCCATCGTCACAGCGTTTCTCGCACCCAACTCCTACACAGGCGAAGACCTGGTGGAAATTGCCGCGCACGGCTCGCCCGTGGTGCTCGGCTACATTGTCCGCAACGCGTTGACGCACGGCGCGCGCCTTGCCGAACCCGGTGAGTTTTCCCGCCGCGCCTTTTTGGCCGGGCGGCTGGACCTCACCCAGGCCGAAGCTATCCACGACCTGATCGCCGCGCAAACCCTTACGCAGGCCCGCACCGCAGCGCAGCAACTCGGCGGCGCGCTGTCCAGACGGATCGCACCTCTCAAGCAGCAGCTGGTCCATTTGATCGCCATGCTCGAAGCAGGCATGGACTTCGCGACCGGAGAGCTCGACGATGTGGACACCATGCCCCCGGGGCGCATCGCCGAAAACATCGCAGCGGTCCACACTCCGCTGGCCGCGCTGGCGGCGTCGTTTCGCTTCGGCAGCCTTCAGCGCAACGGCATTCAGCTCGCACTGGTGGGCCGCCCTAACGCGGGCAAGAGCTCCCTCTTCAACCGCCTGCTCGACCGCGACCGCGCCATCGTTACCGCCGCCCCAGGCACCACCCGCGACACCATCGAGGAGACCTTCTCGCTCGACGGCATTCCCATCCGCCTGGTCGACACCGCAGGCCTCCGCGGTGCGTTCACCTTCGAACCGAACTTGATCGACGAAGCCGAAGCCCTCGGCATCGCGCGCTCCCGCGAAGCCCTCGCCGAAGCCGACCTCATCCTCCTCATCCACGACGCCACCACGTCGGCGAGCGACCTCTGCCTTGAACCTCTCCTCCGCGACCGCCCCGTCATCCGCGTCCGCAACAAGATCGATCTACTTCTCAACGCCGAAACCACACCCGGCGAGGTGCTCACCTCCGCGCTCACCGGTGAGGGCCTCGAAACCCTCCGCGCGGCGATTCTCGCGCACCTGCGCTCAGGTTCAACGGGAGCCGAAGAAGGCGCGCTTAACAACCTCCGTCAACACCAGGCGGTCACCTCCGCGCTCACCGCACTTTCCGCCGCCGCCGCCGCCAACGCCGACCGCCTGCCCCACGAACTTCTTCTGGTCGACCTGCACGATGCCCTCACCGCCCTCGACACTCTCACCGGAATCACCACGACCGACGACATTCTCGCGCTGATTTTCTCGACCTTCTGCATTGGAAAGTAACGCGAGATGTAAGGACGCAAGCCACACTGAATCTTAATTCCGAAATGACAGTCAACGAGTTGGCAAGCTGTATCTCGCCGAAGTGGTCACGTGCGACAGTAAGAACTCTATCGGGGTTCGCCGGTATCTCGACAGTGACATCTACCCACCGTTGGGCAACAGCGCGCTGCCGAAGGTTTCTCCGGTTGATGTGCAGGACGGCGTCTTTCGCAAGCGCAACAATGGGCGTCCAGCAGCGTCTGGGTCGCATGGAAAGATGGACAGGGCCACTGGCTCCAAGCGTTCGCCATCGTGACCACGGAGGCCAATGCTGGAGCTTGCTTTTACGGCTGCGCCAGCGTCTGGTAACTGCGATTGCGCCTGTACCAGGTAGAGGCCATGATGATAAGCAGGGGACCTGTGGCGAAGACACCGCCCAGCCACACCCCTGCAAGCCCGCGATGAAATTTAAGGACCAATAGCGCCGATAGCGGCACGCCCAAAAACCAATTGCAGCAGAACGAAGCCAGGAAAGGAATGCGCGTTTCGCCCATTCCACGCAGTGCGCCCGCGAGGACCACCTGCGCCCCATCGAAGATCAGGTCGCTGGCCGCGATCAGGAATATAGGGATCGCCGCCGCAACGACAGCCGCATCCGTTGTGTAGATGTGCGCCCAGGCGCGGGGAGCGAGAAGAAACGAAAGCCCGGCGCACAGCATGAAGCACGCAATAATCAATAATCCCGCAAAACCTGAACGCCGAACTTGCGCCCCATCGCGCATGCCAATGCCCTGCCCTGTGCGTACCGCAGCCGCTGCAGCGATACCAATCGGAACCATGGCCACGACTGCGTTCATATCCAATACGACCTGATGAGCGGCCAGCAGCGTCGTGCCAAGTTTGCTGGCGAGAATCGTGTAAAACGTAGACAGGCTGAGATCGGCAAGACTCTGCAATCCTACCGGCCACCCCAGCTTCAAAAGCCCCCGCAGCCGTTGCATATTTGGCCTCAGCGCTTGTGCGCGAAGCCGGATCGGCTGGCTTCGCAAGCTGAAAGCGAGCGGTATTACAAGAAGCATGAGCATGTACATGCGCACGACGCATGTGGCCCAACCTGAACCGGCTATGCCCATGGGGCGAAAGCCGAGATGACCATAGATTAATGCCCAATCCCCAGCCAGGTTTACCAAATTGGCAGTAAGCAGCGAGATCACCACCCAGCCGGGCCGATCCATCGCCTGAAGATAGTGGCGCACCGCGATGTAGAGAAGCAGTGGAAAGGCCGACCACACCAGTGCATGAAGATATCGAGTGCACTCTGCCACGATCGCCGCATCCACGCGGAGGCGCACCAAGACCAACGGCGCGAGCCAGGTCGCAGCGATCACCAGAGGGGCACATACCGCCACCAGAAATAAAGACTGGACGAGCGCGAATAGGCCTTCTTCGCGGTCCCCGCGTCCGAAGGCCTGCGAGACCACAGCATCAAGTCCATAGAGCAGGCCGCCGCCGCAGAACAGGAAAGCATAGAAGATGCTGTTGCCGAGCGAGGACGCCGAGATCGCGAGCGCGCTGTGAGGCAGACGACCGACCATGATGGCATCGATGATGTATGTGGACATCCAACCGACTTCTCCAAGGGCGAGTGGCAAGCCTAGGCGCGCGGTAAGTCCCAACTCAGACCGCAACGAATAGGAAGGTACCGGCTTGATGCGCGTTGTGGAATTGTGCCAGGACATCGTGTTGAAAAGTGAAGTCTTTATTCGGGAGTGATGGCAGCGTCTAAAGCACTCTTGAAAGAGTGAGATGCGGAAACTTGATTCGGCCTCGCATCTAGAGTTACGTGCCGCAACTGGCGTGGCACTTCGGAAGCTATGGCCAACCGTAAATGCGGATTGGGCTTTCTGGAGTTGACTTCGACCGATTCCTGAGATCGCGTGCGGCTCAGGTCGGGTCGGTTGGGGGCTTGATCGGCGTCGTCTGAACCGGAGCCGGTTGGACCGTCGGCTTCCGCGCGCGGCGGGTGTGCAGGTAATGGACCAAATTCTGGATTTGCGAGTCGCTCAACACGTCCTTATAGGGCGGCATTTCGAGCGTGCCCTGCTCGATTCGCCTACGAATCATCTCAGTCTTCCAACGTCGGCCGATTCCACTGAGGTTCGGCCCTATGGTCCCCCCAGCGCCGTCGATCGTGTGGCAGTGCGAACAGCCCGAAGACAAAAATAAATCATGGCCGCTCGCTGGCTGCGCCGACGATGTGGCCTCCGCAACTGGCTCCTGCACAGGTCGCAAAACCAACGCCAAGGCAGTAGACGCTATCGATACCGTGGCTACTAGAAGGATAGCCTTCCTCAAGGATGGGCCTTTGCCGCGACCGCCTCATCGCCGTGATCGAAGTCCGAGTGGATGTGCCAAGGCACGCTCTCAGTCGCTATCTCGCCGTGCTGGCGTAGATATTCGAGCGCAAAACTGTTGGCCCCCGGATCGTCCTTCTGATCGGCGAACATGGCCGCTTCGACCGCGGCTTTTTGCTTTTGTCCGAGACGCCGGTACAGGATGGAGAGATTGTAATGCGCGGCCAGGTCGTCCGGGTCGATGCTCTGCAAAGCTTCGTACTGCTGCCGCGCGGACTCGTACTGGTGCTGCTGGTAGTAGGAGAATCCAAGCTCTCGGCGGGCATCGCGAGAGCGTGGGAACTGCTTTATCACCTTCTCCAGATCGACGACCGCCGCCTCCAGGTTTCCGGAGTTCCGCTCCACCAATGCCATGTAGTAGAGCGCACGGGCGTTGTCCGGACTCAGCTTCTGTGCCTTTTCCAGATTCTCTCGAGAGATGGCGTACTTCTGCCACTGGAAGTTGGCCAGCGCGATGTTGGTGTAGGCCTCCGCATAATCCGGGCGCAGGTGCGCCACCTGCTCAAACGCCTGCGCAGCCTCGCCGTACTGCTGTGCGTCCAGCAGACCCACGCCATAATTATTCCAGCGCATCCACTCTTTGTTGTCCGCCGGGTTTACAGCTTCGGCTTCGTTCTGCCCGATGTGGAAGACTCGCGTCCTCTCCGCCATTGTGACCACCGGCTGTACATAGTGTTGGCTCATGCCGAAGTCGATAAAGTGCTGATTAAATCGGCGGTAATTTACCTGAGCTGTCACGCTCAAGTTGCCGGAGGTCATGGTCGCCGGGACTCGGAATTGGTACCGAACAATCTGCGAGCGTCCGGACTGAATTGTGTTGTTGTACGCGACCACGCGATTGTTCCAGACCTGGTGCAGGTCATTGAGGGTGCCGTTCTTGTTGATCAGCCGGTTGGTAAAGCTGTGCGCACGGTCATCCAGTGCGCCATCCGGCTTCAAAAAGCCGCTCTGCATGACCATTCTGCCCTGGTCGTCTTTGACCGTGAACTGCACCCACGACTCGTACATATCGCGTTGTTCCGGCACATGGCTGTGCGCGATCCCCTTGTTTTGAATCACGACCGAAACCGTGACGGCGTCGTTCGCTTGCAGGGTATACGGCTGCATTCCCAACGGCGCGATCAGACCCGGCTGGCGATCGGTTTCCAGCGCAAAAAGATCGACGTTGAAAGCACCATTCTTCAAAAAGGCGATGGTCTTAGCCAACTGTTCCGGGTAATTGTAATAAGTAGGAATTAGGGCGTTCGCCCCCAACCAGCGGTGCGAAGCGAGCTTACCGTCCTTGGCGCCCGCGTCCGGAACCGACAGCGCCTCCTTGCCCATGTGACAGGTCTGGCAGGTGGAAACCGAATCTTTGCTGTAAAACGGAAGCGGCGACTCCTTGGCAAACGAGGAGAGCTGCCACTCGTCTGCAACGGAGAAGGCGCGCTGCCATTTGTAGGCGTTTAGCTTTTCCGGAAGCGCCGCTTTATGGCAGCTGGTACAGAACTGAGCCGTCTTGTAAAAGTCCTGCATGACAGCCTTGCTGTGGCGGTCGAGGTGAGACAGAATTTCAGCGTCGCTGACGCTGCGGTAGATCGGCTTACCAGCCTCATCGACCAGCACCGCCGGTTGTCCCATCACATAACTTCCAGTGCCGCGCTGGTCCACCTGCTTGATGGAGTGGCAGACCGTACATGTGACGCCAGCGTCATCGGTGGGACGCTTCTGCGAGACCCCCTTGGTGATCGAGCCTGAAAGCAATGCGATCGGATTGTGGCATCCCTCACAATGCCGCGCAAACTCCGGGCCCTTGCTTTGCATCAGCAGGTTCACGTTGCGCAGGTACCACGGCGTCCGAAAGCTGTTTGCATGCGCGGATTGACGCCACTCCTTATGCGATTCCTGGTGGCAGCGCGAGCAGTACTGCGCCGTTGGAAAGCTCTTCGGATCGAGGAACTCGCCCGTATCCGTCTGTGCATTTGAGGGCAGAAAGGGCCTGTCATCGCCAAAGTGGAAGTCGTACTTCGCAGCCGTCTTCTGGTGGAACTCGTGCCGGTCCGCAACCGGATCGACACTGGCACTGGTCGTGCCCGGAACAAACAAATGGCGCGAGAAGAGGCACAACAAAAATAGAAACGCCCCCAACATTATGCGCGGTACAAGGCGAGAACGACGATTCATCTTGCCTCCGCCTTGGTCGTGGGTGCGCCAGCGGCTGCCGTGCCCGTTGCCAACGTGCGCGGCGACTGCGTGCGCGCCGGCTGCGTGCGTTGATCGAGCACGCCCTTCCCGCTGCCCTGCTGCACTGTGAAAATGCCGTCGATGCCAGAGAGCTTTACCGGCTCCACGGCGCCCCCCGGCCAATGCACTTCCACTTTGTCAATCGTCGTCGCGCCGCCCAGGCCAAAGTGCAGCCTCTGATCGGATGAAGAAGCAAAGCTGCCGCCGCTGATGACGTCACTGCGCTGCTTAAAGCCGTTCGCAGTCAGGTATACAGTTGCTCCTATACCGTCGCTATGAATCTTCCCGCTACCCACAAGCTTCAACTCCACCCAGTGATTCCCGGTTTTCACCACGTTCCGGAGCAGCGTTGGTGACCCGTCCATATTGTTAATGATCGCGTCGATCTTTCCGTCATTGAAAAGGTCGCCAAAGGCCAGGCCGCGACCGATGCCGAGCTTCGCCAGCCCCGTCCCTTCGACTGCCGGCATCAGCTCCAGCTTGCCCGCGGTGTTATGGAACAACAAGGGCCTCTGTTTGTAGCTTGTGCCCCACGGCAGGTTGTCCACCTCAGGGTAAACGTGGCCGTTGGCCTCCAGCAGATCCAGCCATCCGTCATTGTCGTAGTCAAAGAACGCGGCACCCCAACCCAGGAATGGGACGGTTTGCTCCGCGATACCCAGACTGTAGCTGACATCCGTAAAGTTTGCATCCCCATCATTGCGGTAGAGCGGTTTGTAATCGTCGGAAAACGTCGTGTTGTAGATATCCACATTGCCGTTGTGTGTCGTGTCGCCGACCGCGATACCCATCGAAGCGGTTTCGCGCCCGCTCCCATTTAGCGCGTAGCCCGAAGCAAAACTAACGTCCTCGAACCCACCCTTGCCGTTGTTCAGGTAGAGGTAGTTCGGCGTGGAATCGTTGGCGACCAGCAGGTCAACCTTTCCATCGTTGTTCACATCGATGAATACCGACGCCAACCCAAAGTATTTCGACTTCTCATCCGAGACGCCGGCCTTGATGCTCATATCCGTAAATGTGCCGTCGCCGTTGTTATGGAACAGATGGTCCGGTTCTCCCTGTAGACCGTGCGGCCCGCACATCACTTTCACGCCTCGGAAGGAACAGAAGCTGAGCGAGACACCGCTTCCGCCCTGTCCCGGAGGCGCTGCCATATCGTAATGAACGTACCCGGGCACGAAGAGATCCAGCAGCCCGTCGCCGTCGTAGTCCCCCCACGTGGCACCCGTCGACCAATTGCCCAGCGCCACGCCCGCCTTCTCCGCGACATCGGTAAAGGTGCCATCGTGGTTGTTGTGGTACAACCGGTTCTTGCCGAAGTTGGTCACGTAGATGTCCGGCCAGCCATCTCCGTCATAATCCGCTATCGCTACGCCAAAACCCCAGCGGTCATTCGCCACGCCGGCCTTTGCAGTCACATCCGTAAACGTGCCGTCGTGATTGTTATGGAACAGTGCCGCATGCGGTGGTGTCGCCTTGCCCGCGTAGGCGTCGTAGGTCGACCCATTGACCAGGTAAATATCGAGCCAGCCGTCATTGTCGTAATCGACCAAACCGACACCCGAGCCCACGGTTTCGATGATGTAGTTTTTCTGCGGCGTGCCCATTTTGTGCTGCCACACTGCCAGCCCACTCTGCTTGGCGATGTCCTGAAACACAACGGGACCCGTTTTGACCGTGCCACCGGCCGTGATGGGGCGGCTTTCCGAATCGAGCACAGCCGTGTGCGGGCCGCCCGTGTTGACTCCGCCCGCTGCCGGCGCCTGGGCGCCTTCCTGCGGGTGCTGACCCTGCTGGTCGTTGGTCGATTGCGCCCGCGCAACGTTCACCAACCCGGTCGTCAAAGCTCCCAGCAAAAGCATGGACGTCAGCTTTTTCATCGCGAACTCTCCGTTGCCGCCGGCGTGCGCGACTCATCGATCGTCGTGAATCTGTCGACTCCTACGCCCTTGACAATCTGCTTGATCCCGCTCGGCCAATGGATTTCGATCGAGTCTAACTGGGTTGCGGCACCCAGCCCGAAGTGAAGACGTTTGTCGCTCGACGAAAGATAGCTGCCAGCGGTCGAAACCGTCGCCCACTGAGCTTTGCCGCCGCTCACCAGTTTCACCTCCGCGCCGATGCCGTCGCGATTGCTCTGGTGTCCGACGAGCGTAAGACCAATCCAGTGATTGCCATTTTTCGTTTCGTTTCGAACCACGTGCGCGTCTCCATCATTCGTACTCACGACCGCGTCCACGTGCCCGTCGTTGAACAGGTCGCCCAGCGCCATGCCGCGACTCACCCAGGCCTGCTGGAATACCTCGCCGGACGTGGCGGAAACGTCCTCAAACTTCTTCCCCGTATTGCGCGCCAGCAGCAGAGGCTCACGATACCGTATGGTCGGGGACGTCAGTTCAATGTTGTCGAGATCATGTCCCTGGGCCACCAACAGGTCCTTGAACCCGTCATTGTCGTAGTCCAGAAACCCAATCCCCCAGCCCGAGTGCAGGAAGCTCATCCCCGCCAGCCCTGAGCTGTAGCTGGCATAGGTGAAGCTGGCGTCGCCATTGTTCTGGTAAAGCGCGTACTTCTGGTTGGCAAGGTTGGTGATGGCGAGGTCAGGCAGACCGTCATTGTTGAAGTCTCCAAACGCCACGCCCATGCCCGCGAAGGTACGGCCCTCGCCGTCTACCGCGACCTCCGCTGCCAGCCCTGACTCCTCAAACGTTCCGTCGCCCTTGTTGTGGTAAAGATGCTCCAGCATGGAGTCGTTCGCCACGGCAAGGTCGACGTGACCGTCCCGATCGTAATCGGCCAGAGCAATGCCAAGACCCTTGCCTGGAACAGCCAGGCCACGGAGCTTTGCCTGCTCCGTGAAGTGTCCGTGACCGTCATTGTGAAACACCAGCGGCGTCACCGCCGGAAATATGTCTGGATGGCAGTAGGCGCGAAAACCTTCTCGGTGTTCCCCGCACCATACGTCATCCCAGTCCCACTTAATGTAGCGGAGGACCACCAGGTCCAGAAGCCCGTCGCCGTCGAGATCAACCCACGCGGCGCTTGTGCTCCAGCCCTCTCCGCCGGTGACTGAAGCCTTCGTTACATCCGAAAATGTGCCGTTCCCATTGTTATGGTACAAGTGGTTCCCGCCGAAGCCAGTGACGTACAGATCCTCGTATCCGTCATTATCGTAATCTCCGACAGCCACGCCCAGGCAGTACCCGATGCCCCCCAGCCCAGCTTTTTCGGTTACGTCCTCGAATGTGCCATCCTTCATTTGATGAAAGAGCCGGTTGAGGGACGCGGCTCCATTCTTCGCGGGCTTATAGCCGGCCGGCTCAGGATTGGAGATGGGCGCGCCGTTGGCGAAGAAGATGTCCAGTAGACCGTCATTGTCGAAGTCGAAGACAGCAACTCCCGAGCCCATCGTCTCCAGCAAATACTTTTTTGCCGTGTGACCAGCCTGATGGTGAAAGTCCACGTGGACGTCCTTCGTCACGTCGACGAAGCGTCCTGGCCCAGCAGCAGGAGTAGCCCTGCTTGCGTTTTCGGAGGGAATCTTTACTCCGCCGGGAGGCGTCTGCGCGTGCATTGTGCCCGTTACAACTCCGGCCAGCAGCCACAACCAGAAAATCTTTTTGTCGAAGCGGATCGTGGCGTTCACGACTCGATCTTGTCTTACGATCTGCACTATTCGGGGCCGCAGCATATTACTCAAGTGCCAATCATAAGCCCCTGCATAAACGCTTGTCCAACCACACCACGGCCCAAGTTAAGGGGTTTCAACCACGGTAGGCGCCGGTATGCTCACGTCGCGGTCGGCACGGACATTGTGCCGTCGCAGTTTCTCCTGCATGACGTCCTTGCCCTGCTCGTCGAGCCGCCGGTACTCTGCCTGAGCAGCGGTGGCGGCGGTGTTGTCATGCAGGCGGCGGTAAGAACGCGAAAGCTGAAAGTAAGCCTGCTTGGTCGTATCCGGGTCGATATCGTCCGCAATCACCTTTTTGAAATCCGCGACGGCCTTTTGGTCATTGCCCAGCTCCGACTCGGCTCGACCCAGGTAGTACGAGCTGAGCTTGAGCGACGGGTCCGCCGCGATCGCCCTCTCTAGTAGCGGTTTTCCCGCAGCCGCGTTTCCCCGGTCAATCCGCAGGCAGCCTAGTTTATATAACGTCAGGGAGTCATTTGGATCGAGCTTCAGCGCGGTCTCGAAGGCTTGCTCCGCCTCCTGATACTTTCCCGTTCGCCACAGCGAACTGCCCATCGCCTCATATAATCCACCCTGCACCGGGGCTGTCGCGATCGCCTGCTTGTACTGCTCTACCGCATCCACGTCGTGGTCAGATTCCACATCGGCTTGTGCGAGGATCTGGTGCACATGCCAGGATTGTGGGTCTTCCTTGTATAGCGTCTCGTAACTTTCCCGGGAGAGCGCAAGCGCCGCCCGGCCGCGATGATACAGAATATCCACGTTCTTCGGGTCGAGCGACGAGGCCCGGTCCAGGTCCTCCACCGCGCTTGTCAACTGTGCCTGCGCAAGGTCGATGATGCCTTGCCACATCCACGCCTGTGCCGCCTTCGGGTCGAGCGCTGTCTCTTTGCGGATGGCGGCCGCAGCCGCGTCCTGCCGGTCCAGTTTGTAGTCGGCGATCGCCAGAAACAGGTGAGCCCCACGCAATGCCGGCTTCAGCGCCACCGCTTGCCCGAGCGCCGCCGCGGCCTCGCCGTTGCGCGATAGTTGAGACAATGCCAGCCCCAGATTAAGGTAGCCTTCCGCAAAGTGCGGCGCCTTCGCCGTCACCTGCTGGAAATCTCTTACAGCCTCTTCCGGCTGGTTGCTTCGCATGGCCAGGGTCCCTTGCTGCAGCAGCATGAGCACGTCCTCGGGCAGGGGTGCCGTGGAGCGGGACGCCGTCTTCTGAGCGACTCCGGCAGTGCAACAGACCAGCACACACAAAACGGCCCCGATCGATCTGGACATAGACGTTCGGCGCATGATCTTCATCTCTAGTGTTCCCTCATTAAACGGGACAAGACTCAGGGCAAAAGAAGAGAGTGACCGGTGGGAAGCACCGTTCACTCTTTTCTTGCCAAGCTGCTCTACTCCCTTCTTAGAAGTTTAGAAGGAATAGCGCAAGATGAATTGTCGTATGGTTGGTTGGCCGAAGTCACTGTTGTAAGAGCCGAACGTGCCGGGTTGGGGGGTGGGGTCTAATCTCCCGCTATTGGGATCGGTGTTCAGGCCGCTCAGGTGTACTCGGTTGAACGCGTTGAAGATGTCGACATGCAGTTGCAGGTCCCCGTAATGTTCGAAGTGTACGAGGTGTTTCGTCAGGGAAAAGTCCTCGTTCGCATACAGAGGAGAGCGGTAAGCGGAATTCACGCGGGGCGAAGTACCCAGCACGATGGCTGAGGGCGTGCTTGGGTCGGTGAACGCTGCGATGTTGAAGACTTTGCGCCGCGTCGGATCGCCGCTGTTTGCGGCGGGGGAGTTATTTACAAAATTGGGATCAATGTTATATC
The DNA here is from genome assembly GCA_038205325.1 of Terriglobales bacterium. GTDB lineage: Bacteria > Acidobacteriota > Terriglobia > Terriglobales > Acidobacteriaceae > Granulicella. The sequence goes on from JBBRCA010000006.1 coordinate 20,781, forward strand.
TGAGGCAAGCGAGGGAAGCGCCGATCGAGGTCTGCGTACACGCAAACGCCGTGGGTGTTCCGCTCACGTACCGGTTGATGCCGCCAATCTGGAAGCCACCGAGCAAGGCGGTAGCCACACGGCTGTCGCCCAGAAACTTTTTGCCCTTGCCGATCGGGAGCTCGTAGATATAGCTCACGACGAAATTCTGCGGAACATCCTGGAAGCTGACCGCTTTTTCGCCCTTCAGGTTATACGGGTTCTGGACGCTACCCGCGCCGCCATCGAACGCGGAGAAGGCCGGCATCACCGAGTCGGCGTCCGTCAACGTTTTGGACCATGTGTAGGAGGCCAGCAGATTTAGCCCGTTGCTGAAGCGGCGTTCCATTTTTGCGGTGAGAGCGTTGTAGCTGGAGTGCCCCAGGTTTTCAATGCCGCCGCCAGAAAAGATATTGAAATACTGAGGGAAAGGACGCAGCGACTGCGCCAGTGATCCCGAGAAGCCGGGGTAAGGCGCCGTCGCTCCAGGGGCCAAGGGTTGTCCAAGCGCCGCACCAAGGCCGAAGAACTTCGGATTGAGATCGTTGATCTGCGCCAGGTCAGAGTGCAGATGCGTGCCGACCGTACCGATATAGCCCAGCGTGAAAATGAGGTCGCGAGCGAACTCTTGCTGCACCTGCAGCCCGTAGTTGTAGATGGCCGCCGGACGTCCATAGCCGGGCGCAATGTATTCGCCGGCGAGCTGGTTGCCCAGATCCTGATTGTTGGCTTGCGTTGGGTCAAGGTTTGGAGGAGGCGTGAAGCTTGGGAACCGTTGGTCGAACCCACTCACATTGCTGCAGGCCGTCGTGGTTCCCACGGTCTGCACGCCATTGCAGTACGCCTGGGAGAAGTTATCGCCGTTGTGGAAGCTTGGGTTCGCCGTAAAGCCCAGTTGGTTGGCCGAACCGAAGTCCGAATAATCCAGCGGTCCGTAGTAAATTCCAAAGCCTCCCCGAATCGCTGTCTTACCGCCTGAATTATCGGGAGTGTAGGCAAATCCGATACGCGGCGAAAAATCTTTCTTATAGGTCTTGGCAAACTGACCGGTGCCGCCGATGCGTCCCGCGCCCGTACCGGCGAAGTAGAGCGCACCCGGAAGGCCACCGGCCCCCGCATTAGGAAGAGTAGGGCTGAAGTTCGAAAACTGTCCGTGGGCTTCGCTGCGCGGCTTGTCAATGTCATACCGCAAGCCAAGATTGAGCAGCAAATTGTGGGCTACCTTGAAGTCATCCTGGATAAATACCGCATAATAATTTTGGCCGATACGCGGTGCGCGACTCTGAACCGTGGCGCTCGCGGTATCCACGTTACCCAGCAGGAAGCTCGCAAATCCATCGCCCGTTTGTGTGTCGTTGCCCGTTACCGCGGTCTGGAATTGCGCGAAGGAAAAGCTGCCGGAGTTGCCTCCCTTATCCTCGTTCGTGAATTGATCCTTGCGGAAGTCCACACCGAGGCTAAGCGAATGCCGGCCCAGCACCTTCGTGTAAGTATCCGCAATCTCAAAGGCATTCACCGGCTGAATCGAGTCGTTGTTGAAGCCAAGGCCGTTGTAGTTGGTCACGGTACTCGCAAACGAGATCGACGGGAACGCCGGACCGCTCAGACCCGTGATGCCAAGCAGCGCATTAAAGTCTGGAGACTTTCCGACCGAGATGTCGCGGTTGAACTGGAAAAGTCGCGTAAATCCGGTGATGAAGTGGTTGAACGAGGTCGGCGAAACCGCGTAATCGTTGCCGACGCGCAGGTACTTGGCATATGCAGACTGCACCTGCACCGCACCACCCAGACCCGGGTAGGGCGGATGCCCGTTGGTGATATCGTTATCGCGGTCCGTATAGGTCACGAAGATCTTCGACTTCTGGGTGAGGTTGTGATCTACGCGAACACTGTAGTTGGTATTGAGCGTGGGGAAACTGGACGAGAAGCTGTAATTATTCGTCGTCTGATTCGCCGCACCCTGGTTTGGCAGCGGATAGAATGCGAGCACCTTCAGCGCCGTTGCGCTGAAGCGCGATGCAGGAATCTTGTTTCCAGCGAACGGGAGCCGGCACGGCACGATGGCCGGGATGGGCAGCTTCGGGTTGAACACCGTAGATGTCGTCGCGGGATCGAAGATCTCACCGATGAAGGCCTGGTTGCCATTGCAATCAATGTTAAGGCCGTCAGCCTTCGTCGTAAGCTGTTGTGAAAAGTCGCCTCCATGCACTGCTGCGGTGGGGATTGAGCTCACCGCAACGCCGGACTGCGACTGGCGGAACTGCTCCCACGAGAAGAAGCCAAAGGTTCGGTCGTGGCCGTTATAAAGGTGAGGAATCGACAGGGGTCCGCCAACGGACCCACCATAATCGTTCTTCTTGTCGAGCGGGCGTTGATTGGTCGCAAAGACGTCGGCGTTGCCCGGATTTTGAGCGATACGCAGTTTGTTGAAGTAGTCATTCGCATTCAGAACCTCGTTCTGAAAGATATCGAACACCGTGCCATGATACTTATTGGTGCCGCTCTTGGTGGAGAAGCTCTCGACGCCCCCCGTCGTGCGGCCCTGCGTCGAGGGGATAATCGACGTAGTCACCGAGATCTCGGTCAGGGCTTCGACCGAAGGCGCGTGCTCGTCAAAGGCCGAGTTGCTGTCTTCGCGACGAACGCTAATGCCGTCCAGCAACTCTTCGGTGCCAAAGTTCTGCCCGCCCGCCGTCTTCGCTTGGAACGCGCCTGAGGTGGAACCGGCCGTTCCCGGCCCGACCGTGCCGGGTGTCAGGAAGACAAAAGCTTCAACCGAGCGCATCGCGCTCTGGCCGCTAAGGTTCAGCGGGAGATCGATGATCTGACGGGAAGAGATCGTATTAGTGACCGACGAACTCTCCGACTCGACAACCGGAGCATCCGAGTCCACCGTGACCGTTGTCGTTTCAGTGCCGTTCGTAAGGTGAGCTTCGGCGGGAGCCACAGTTCCGGCCGTCACCAGAATTCCGTTCAACGTCAGGCTCTGAAACCCGGTCGCGGTCACCTTGACGTTGTAGCGGCCAAGCTGCATTTGCGGGAATCGGAACTCTCCCCCGGCAGTAGAAACCGTGGAGTAAATGGTGCCGGTATCGGCCCCGGTGGCTGTCACGGTAGCGTTGGCAACCAGCGCTCCGGTCGTGTCGGTCACGGTGCCGGCGATCGTACCACCGGCGCTCTGCGCTTGTGTGCCGGGAACGCACAGGACGATCATGAAAATTGTCAGAAGAAGATAAGGGAATGTACGTAGTGGCATCTTTGGCTCCAAAAAGTACTGCGAACGTTGCAGCAATCCTTTCTTTCTGGAGAGCCGCTTATTGAGAAACGAGTCGATGTAAACGTTTGCCTGACCCGCTCAAACGTTTCTGTACATCGACATGGCCGACAGCAAATATCTAAAGCTTTCAAATACTGAGATGTCAGTTTTCCGACCTGCGACGCGAGCTAACCCAAAAAAAGGCACAGACTTTAAGGCCCGTCCCCGGAGGATCGAGTTCCGTATAGGTTTCCGCTCAGCTTCAGTTCAGCCTTCGCTTTCTCCCCCAGGCCCGCTCGACGATACATCTGCCCGAGCTGGAAGTGCAGCGATGCGCTCTTCGGTTCCAGTTCGACCGCACGCTCCAGCTGCTCAATTGCGTCCTTGCGCTGGCCCTGTTGTTCTTCGGCGCGCGCCAATTCTTCTCTGCACTTGGCATTCCGGGGCGCGTCGTGCATCGCTTCGAGCAGCAAAGGAAGCGCCTCGGCGGGCCTACTTTCCTGCAGCAGCAGCACTCCCAAGTTCAAGAGCGGCTGCTCGCTGGGATGCGCGTCCTTGGCCTGAAGGCGGATCGCCTCCCTGTAAAGCATTGCAGCCTGCCCGGGCTGATTCTCCCCCGCGGCCACAACGCCCAGATTGTTGGCGACCTTTGCCTGTCCGGGCTTGAGCATTTGCGCCTGCAAGAGCGGCTGGCGTGCTCCGTGCAGATCGCCTTGCATCATGCGTGTACGGCCCAGGTCGTACCAGGCCTCCGCGTTGCCCGGATCCAGCTTCACGCTCTCGTTCAGCCAACGCAGCGCATCCGTATAGGCATTCAGCAAAACGTAATCCATCGCCACCACGCGCAGATCCTCCCCCTGAGGCGGCAGCATGGCGGCGGCGCGTGTAAACCACTCCAGAGACTCCTTCGGCTTTTTCTCCGCTTCCAGAATTGTGCCCAGCAGGTACATGGCCCGCGCCGATTTCGGTTCGACGGTCAGCAAGCGCCGCGTCACTGCTTCCGCCTGCTCCAGATCGTGTGCCTTGAAGAGCTGCGTGCCACGCTGTAGAAGATCGTCACTCGGTTGCCCGCAGACTGCGCCCACGCACGCACTGGCACCCAGCATCCATGCCAGCACTTTCCACGTCAGGGCGTACGTCCTCATCGTGCTGATAGCTTAGCGCACAGCAGATGTGGCATTCGCCTTCCCGGTCAGCTCGAACGTTGTGTGCAAGCTCGCGTCTGAGTCGCCGCCTACCCATACGTCGAACATCCCAGGCTCCAGCACTCGCCGATGGAGTGCGGAAGCCCAGTAGGAAAGCTCCTCTGCCGGAAGCGCGATCTGCACCGTCCGCGTCTCTCCCCCGGCAAGGGTTATCTTGCGAAACGCTTTGAGCTCTCGTACCGGTCGAGAGGTACTGCCTGCCCGCTGATGCGTGTACAGCTGCACCACCTGTGTTCCGGCCACATTTGATTTGTTCTTCAGCTGCACGGAAATCTGCACTGTTCCATCCAGGCCAACCTCGGTGGATGAGGAGGTCAGACCGCTGAACTCAAAGTCTGCATAGCTCAGGCCGTAGCCGAAAGGATAGAGAGGCGAGCTCGTGATATCCCAATAGCGATGCGCGACGTTATCCGAATTTTGCGGAATCATGTGGTTATAAAACATTGGCTCTTGCCCCACGCTTCGCGGCCACGTCACAGGAAGGTGGCCGCTGGGGTTAGCCTCGCCCAGCAACAGCCGAGCCACGGCGTGCCCGCCCTCGGTGCCTGGATACCAGACATTCAAAATGGCCTTTACGTGTTCCGCGGCCCACGTAATGTCCAGGGGACGTCCTGTCATCAGGATGAGCACCGTCGGCTTGCCCAGCGCGGTCACGGCCTCCAGCAGCCGCTCCTGTTCGCCGGGCAGCGTCAGCGACCCGCGCGAGGCGTTTTCTCCGCTCATCGTCTGAGCCTCGCCCAGCACCAGCACCGCCACATCGGCCGCCCGAGCTAACGCCACCGCACGATCAAACTCCGCGTGACGTGCATCATCCGTCGTCAGCCGCGGCGCATCGGGTGCTACCTGCGAGTCGAAGATCGTGGCAGAGCCGCGGGAGATCTCAACCCCTGTGGCCACGTCCAGGCGGGCGTTCGGAAACGCCTCACGCAGTCCTTCTGCGATCGTCACCGTATCACGCCGGTCGCCGTGTATCGCCCACGATCCCAATGTGTCCAGCTTACTGTCGGCAAGTGGCCCCAGCAGCGCAATCGAATGCACGCCCTTGCTGAGCGGCAGCGTATGCCCTTCGTTCTTCAGCAGGACAGCGGTTTGTTCCGCGGCCTTCCGCACCGCTTCACGCTGCGCGGGCGCCAATGTCTCGCGATGAAACTTGTCCAGGTCGGCGTAGGGATACGTAAACAGGCCCAACCGATACTTCATCTCCAGAATAGGTCGTACCAGGTCGTCGATCTTCGATTCGCTGATCCGACCTGACTTGACGGCCTCCGGCAGTGTCTCGCGGTAGAGCGAACTCGTCATTTCCATGTTGACGCCTGCGGTGGCGGCCCGAACCGCGGCATCGGTCGGTCCGGAGCTGAAGCCGTGCGCGGTCAGGCTGCGCACCGCGTCCCAATCGCTTACGACAAAACCTTTAAAACCCCAGTCCTCGCGCAGCACGTCATGCAGCAGCCATCGGTTACCCGTGGCCGGCACGCCGTTCAGGTCCATGTAAGCGGACATGAAGGTCGCCGCGCCCGCATTCGCCGCCGCGTGGAACGGCCGGAGGTATACGTTATACAGCAGTTCGTCCGAGATATCGGAGCTGTCGTAGTCGCGTCCTCCCTCCGCCGCGCCATAGCCGGCAAAGTGCTTGACAGAAGCCAGAATATGATCCGGTGCGCCGACCGACGGACCTTGAAAACCACGCACCTGGGCCGCCGCCATCTGCTCGCCCAGATAAGGGTCTTCCCCAGCCGATTCCATGATGCGCCCCCATCGTGCGTCGCGGGCGATATCGACCATCGGCGCAAACGCCCACTGCACTCCAGCTGCGCGAGCCTCACGTGCCGCCATCGATTGCGTCTGCTCTACAAGCGCCGGGTCCCAGGACGAAGCCATCGCCAGCGGAATGGGGCCAATTGTACGAAACCCATGAATCACATCGTAGCCAAACAGCAGCGGGATATGCAGCCGCGACTGAGTGACGGCTATTCGTTGAAGTTGATTCATGCGAACCGGATCGGTCAGGAATAGGAAGCTTCCCACCCCATTACGCGCGAGTTCTTCCGCCTTTGCTGGCGGCGTCACATCGGGTTGTGCGGCAACTTGTTCCATCTGTTCCACTTTTTCGGCGAGAGTCATCTGCGCCAGCAGGCGGTCGGCAAACTGCGTGGCAGGGTCACCCTGCTGTGCTCTTGCGGTGATCGACTGAGCAAACGCCAAGAGAAGCAGCAGACCACAGAGCGGGATTGGGCGGAATCGTAATTGCTTCGGCATAAAGTCTCCAGTATCTTGCGACAGAACACGCGCTCTGCATCAGCCTAGTCGAAGGCTACACGGCTCCGGTCTTCCAGCATCATCGTTTCCCATCTGTCCAGTGATTTCGCCGCCGAACGTCCGCGCTGGAAATGACTGACGGAGTACTCTAAAACTCACGACGGCTGAACATGAGGGCTCCGTTCGCGAGAAGTCTATCCAATACCATGACGAACGACAACATCCTTTGCCTAAAGTAGAAGCTGGTTGACAACCAGTCTGCGGAGAGAGCCGAATGGATGCCATCGCGGAGCCCCGGCCAACGTCAAGCCATCTCTGCCCGGAGGATTCACGATGGGGATTTGCTTCTCGCGCCGGCTCGGCGCAGGACTCGCTTCGCTGCTGGCGGTGGCTTGGCTCTTTGCTTCTACGGTGTGTGCGCAGCAGCCCGTCGCAGTCTGGCTCAGCAGCGCGGATGGCAGCGTAAAGCTACAGCCTCAGCCCGCGCTTCGGTGGCAAAAAATACCCGCTGGTCAGACCGGGATCATCATCGACGACAAAACCACCTACCAGTCCATGCTGGGATTTGGGCATGCGCTCACCGGCGGGTCAGCCCAGTTGCTGATGAAAATGTCCCCGAAAGTTAGAAAGGCCTTGCTGACGGAGCTCTTTGGCAGCGGCCCGAACGACATCAACACCAGCTACCTGCGTGTCACAGTCGGCGCGTCCGATATGAATGACCACGTCTACACCTACGACGACCTCCCGGCTGGCGCGACGGACCCTACCCTTAAACGCTTCACCTTGGCAGAGGATCAGAAGTACGTCATCCCCGTGCTCAAAGAGATTCTCGCCATCCAGCCCACACTTCAAATCCTTGCGTCCCCATGGACAGCGCCGTCTTGGATGAAGACCAACGGCAACGTCAAAGGCGGCGAGCTGAAGCAGGAGTATTACAAGACGTACGCGGACTACTGGATTCTGTACCTCAAAGGAATGCAGGCCCGCGGCATCGCCATCGCCGCGCTCACCCCCCAAAATGAGCCCGAGAACCCAGATAACACGCCCAGCATGGTCATGACCGCTCTGCAGGAGGCAACCTTCATCGGCAACTATCTGGGGCCGTCTCTCGCCGCCGCCGGTCTCAAGACGAAGATCATCGACTTCGATCACAACTGCGACCACCCCATCTACACTGAGACGATCCTTAGTAACCCCGTGGCGAGTCAATACACCGACGGCTCCGGCTTTCATCTCTATTACGGCGAGATCACCGCGCTTACGGAGGTGCATAATAAATTCCCCAACAAGAACATCTACTTCACTGAGCAGACAGTCGTCCCGAACGACGACCCAGCGAAGAAATCCATCGCCGAGGCTGTCGCGGGCCTGATCATCGGAGCGCCCGCGAACTGGAGCCGCAACGTCCTGCTCTGGAATCTTGCCGCCGATCCCCTCAGCGGGCCACACACATCAAACGGCGGTTGTCCAGGATGCACTGGAGCCCTCACTCTCGACGGCGACCACGTCACCCGGCTGCCCGCCTACTACACCGTCGCACACGCCTCGAAGTTCGTTCCGCCCGGATCGGTCCGCATTGCGTCTTCCTCCTCGGAACCAAGTGTTCCGCACGTCGCTTTCCGGACACCGTCCGGCGGGCATGTTCTGATCGTTAGCAACACCGGCACGAGCGAGCAGCCAATCCACATCCTCTACTTCGATCAACTGGCGCAAGGCGTACTCGGACCGGGCGCTGTCGCCACTTACGTCTGGTGAAACAGGTGTGAGAAATCCTGGTAATGCCGGTCATCGCAGGTAAATCCAACATTGCTGACGCAACGTGCGATAGCTTGTCCGATGGAACCGGCGCCGAGGACCCCTTCTCCATCTTCTGCATTGGCAAATGATGAGACCCTAAACGAAAATCGAAATGTTGCCATCCCCAATCCGCCAGCCGCGAACACCCTCTCTCGAAGTCTCCTCCAGCATCGCGCTGAACGCCGCCTTCGCTCTGACTGGCTTTGCGACCGCGCTTCTCGGGGCCACGCTTCCGGTCCTGCGGGTGCACTGGTCGTTGACCGACCGCAGCGCCGGCGTCCTTTTCCTGGTGCTGTTCCTCGGCTCATCGCTGGGAGCGCTGGCGAGCGTCGGTCGCGCCTCGCACTCGCTCGCTCGCGGCGCCTGCCTGATCGCGCCCATCTGCTTCGCGCTGGCCTTCGCGCGGGGATTTGCAATCTTTCCGCTGTGCTTTCTTTACGGACTAGGCCTCGGAATCACGATCACCTCGATCAGCCTAGTCCGGTCGCAACGCCTTCACGCGCGGCGCGCGAGAGAGTTGAACCGTCTCAATCTTATCTGGGTCGCGGGGGCCTTTCTCTGCCCCTGGCTCGCCAACCGCATCCTTCAACTCGCCAACGTGGAAACCCTCTTCCTCGCGGTTGGAGCGGCCTTCTGTCTCTTTGCAATTTGGACGCTCGCCGCCGAAGTAAGACATCTCCCCTCGCCGCAACTCCCACTGGCGTTAGCGGCTTCGCCGGCCTTCAGGCTGCCTTTGGCGATTGCCATCGCGGCGCTGCTCGCGACCGGCCTCGAAAGCTGCACCGGTGCCTGGATCGGTACTTACGCTGGCAGGCTTCGCGGAGGCATCGGGATCGAAGCTACGACCCTCTTCTGGTTCGGCCTGCTGGCCAGCCGTGCCTTGCATTCGACCGCGCTGCCGCAACGATTCTCAGAGCGCGTGCTGCTTCGCAGCGGGGCCTGGATCGCCACTTGCGGATCACTCTTGATCATCGTGAACCACCTACCCATGCTACTGCTCCCCGGAGCATTTCTCATCGGCTTTGGCGTGGGCCCGATTTATCCGCTGCTGCTCGCCCTCACCCTTCCCAGAGTTCGGGGAAACGTCATCTTCCTAATGGGCGGCGTCGGCAGCGCTCTCTTGCCCTGGCTCACCGGAACGCTTTCGGCCCGGGCGCACTCCCTGCACGTCGCGATGATTGTCCCGTGCATCGCAGCCATCGGCCTGCTGTTGCTCGCCCGTCGAGTTGTCGGCAGTCTCGTGGCCCTGAAGGAGAAAACTTTCCCACTCCCTGACGCAGAAAAGCGGTCGCAGCCCACCGGGCCACGACCGCTTCCGCGCTGAACATCAACTACGGTAGCGGACCCGCGCAATGCACTTGCTGCGAAACGCTGGCAGACGTCAACACCGACGTATTCGGATAGCTATACGCCTGATCGACGGCCGACGAAGGTGTCACTCCCGCAAACCACTGCAGCAACGACTCATTCTGCGGATGGTAGGTTGTCCCACTCAGCGTGATCGGGTACGTCGAGTTCGGAAGTCCCTCGACCACGTCGCCATTCTCCAGGTTGTTCTGACAGTTGCCATTCGGCGACAGCCACCAGGGTGTTGCGTTGTTCACGAACGGATCGTCGTACGTCTCGCTCAGTTCATGACTCAGCGCTGTGATGTCAGAGAAATCGGGGCCCAGCAGTCCTGGCGTCACCCAACTCGAATAGTTCAGCACATAACGTTTCTCGCGAAATCCATTGGCGGCACTGCCCGGCTCCACATCATAGGTGTGAAAACCCACGATGCAGCAGTTTGACGGACTGCCGACATACAGAAGCGCGTTGTTGAACAGGAAGCTCGACATGTCCCGGGTGCGAATGTCGCCCGAATGCTCGGCCGCGCCGATCGGGGTCGATGTGTCGGTCGGCGACGACGGGAAAAACGCGTTGATGAAAGCGTTCTCGTCGATCAAGATATAGAAGCAGCACGTCCCGTCGCTATTCAGCGCAAAACGGTAGTTTCCCCGGATCAACACCATCGTCTGCGCAGCCTTCACGCGCGGCAGCAGCAGCGTGTGCCAGTCGTCCGGCGCTTTGCCGAAGAATTCCGCCTTGTGCACCGCATCGGCGAACTGCGTCGGCTGCGAGCCCGAGTCGAAGATGCTTGTCGAGTAAACCGGCGAGTTTAGCACCGGTTGCACAAACTGGGTGGCCGAGGAATACAGACGGTGCCCATTCACATAGCGCGGAGTTCCGTCAAAATTTCGGAGGTCGACGTTCACCGGAATCACAGGCGCTCCAATGCGCGTCGTCGCCCCGGAGAATTGCACGTCCCCTCCCTGGTCCACGCCGTTCCGCGCTGTGGGCGCATTGCCCGCCATCGTGTACTGCCAGGTGTATTGCGGGCCGCCATTGGAATCGACGCCGGGGTAATAGAAGTAGCTGCTCCAGTTCGGAAGGGAATCCACTCCCAGAACGGCGCCGTTCGTCTTGCTGCCGAGAGAACCGCCGCCAGCATTGGCGGTCTTGCTCGCGTGCATGTGGATCGGCATATTGTGGACGAAACTCGTCGGGAGCTGATCGTCCGGCGTGGATTGACCGCTCATGGCTAACGGAGCGGCAAGAAGCACAATTGTTGCAAGTGCGGTAAGGCGCATAGAAACTCCTCGGATCAGACTGGGTCGTTAAGGGAAAAGCATGTCCCGGCACGTGCATCAACGGCCAGGTAAAAAGAGCGCGTGGTCAGACTGTAATCCCACGCTGTCAACTTGCGCAAGCTTTATTTTTTTCAGTCTCTGGAGCGCAGCGGAGGGGCCATTTTTACTGTCATTCTCCAAGAGACCCGCTTTTGCTTTTCTTTCTGTCATTTCCGAGGAAAGCGGATGTTCTCTTTGGAAGGTCGTTTCCACCGAACTCGACGGCCATTACCCTTTCGCCCGGAAACGGTTCGCCAAAGCGAACTCCTCGCGCAGCTCCGGCGTCCGCAGGTTCTCGCGCAAATGGGCCAGCCGCAGCTCCAAAGCGTGCAGGCTCGCCGCGATCGGTTCCGTGTTGGTCAGCGCAACATCACGCCACATGCTGTAGGGACTTGCGCCCAGCCGTGTCGTCTCAGATAGCGCGCGGCCGCCGATGGCCTGCACCGCCGCCAGCCGCTCCGCATCGCCCGCAAAGGTGTCTTCGAGCAGTGCCGCCAGCGCGGTCGAAACCATCTGCGGCAGATGCGATACCCACGCGCACACCTCGTCGTGCGCTTCCGACTCCATGTCGTGGGCGATAGCGCCGATGCTTCGGACCCATCCGCGCCACTCGGTTTCTAGCGCGGATTTCTTCTCGCCCACGGGCGTAAATAGCCAGGTCGCGCCCCGGAAGAGCGTCGCTTCGGCCAGCGCCGCGCTCCCCCGTTCCTTACCCGCCATCGGATGGCCGGGAAGGAACGCCGCTTGCCCGGCTCCGTTGTACACGCGCGCAGCCAGCGCCGAAATCTCGCGCTTGGTGCTGCCCACGTCGGTCACAAGCTGCCCTTCGCCGAGCGCGGGTGCCAGCCGCTGCATCCAGTCCAGAATCGGCAGCACCGGAGTCGCCAGCAGATATAAGTCCGCGCCGCACTCCAGCACGGCCTCACGAGACGCCAGCGCATGGTCGATGGCCCCAAGTTCACGCGCCGTCGCAAGCTCGGCAGCATTCGCGTCCCAGCCCAGAAGCTCACCGTTGAAACCTGCGGCCTTAAGCGCCAGACCCACCGAAGCGCCCATCAAGCCGGTCCCGACAATCGCGATGCGACGCACGCCTGAGTGTCCTAAGCCGCCGCGCCCGCATTGGCCGCAACGATGGCGGGTGCGATGCGACGGTCCACAATCGGTGCCAGTCTGCGCAACTGCTCGACGAGCTTCTGAAGCTGCTCTGGGAACAGCGACTGCGCGCCGTCGGACAGCGCCTTGTCGGGGTTCGGATGCATCTCCATCAACAGTCCGTCCGCCCCTGCGGCGACCGACGCCAGAGCCATCGGCGCCACCAGATCGCGCTTGCCCACCCCATGCGACGGGTCGCCCAACACGGGTAGATGGGTCAGATGTTTGAGCACTGGAATCGCCGAAATGTCCATCGTGTTGCGCGTATAGGTTTCAAAGGTGCGAATGCCGCGCTCGCACAGCATCAGGTCGTAGTTGCCGCCGGACAGAATGTACTCGGCGGACAGCAACACCTCTTCGATGGTCGCCGCGATGCCGCGCTTCAGCAGCACCGGTTTGCGTACGTGGCCCAGCTCGCGCAGCAGATTGAAGTTCTGCATATTGCGCGCTCCCACCTGGAAGCAGTCGATGTAGGGCAGCATCGGCTCGATCTGCGAAATCTCCATGACCTCGGTAATAACCAGCAGGCCGAACTCGTCGGCGGCGGCGCGCATGATCTTCTAGCCCTCGACGCCCATGCCCTGAAAGCTGTACGGCGAACTGCGCGGCTTGAACGCGCCTCCGCGCAGGAATTGCGCGCCTGCCGCTGCGACCTGCTTCGCGCTCAACTGAATCTGGTCGCGGCTCTCGACAGAGCACGGCCCGGCCATGATGACCACCTCATCGCCGCCCACCACAACCCCGTTCGGAAACGTAATGCGCGTGCCTTCAGGATTGAAGCCGCGCCCAGCGAGCTTGTACTGCGAGGAAATCCGGTACGCCTGGTGTACGCCCGAGAGCACCTGAAATTCGGTCACCTCAAAGTGCGCAGGCGTGCCCACGCCGGCGAGAATGGTGTGAATATCGCCGCTGGAGCGGTGGACATTGAACCCAAGTTCCACCATCCGCTCGATCACATTCTGGATCTGCTCATCGGTGGCGTGGGACTGCATGGCAACGATCATCACTTCGCTTCCTCGAATCTTGACTGCGCCGCGAGCGCTTGGGCTGCGCGGTTGAAATTGTCGCCGCTGATGGCGCTATTGCCGAGGCCGCTACTGCTGCGGCCGCTGTAGCGAACGCATGACATCCATCACGCGTTCGTAAATGTCCTGGACCTGCGCCGGAGTGAGCGGCCCGGGGTTGGCTGCGCGTACATGCTCATAGACGGCGCGTTCGCGGTCCGGCTCGTAAATCGGTCCATTGCTGCGGCGCTTGGCGTCGCCGATGGCGATGGCTGCGGCCGCCCGTTCCGAAAGCAAGCGAACGATGTCTTCATCCAGCGAGTCGATTTTTGTACGCCAGTCGGCGATCTCCATAGTGCCTCGTCAAGCGCTCGTGCAAGCACGCCGCGCGAAGTGTGGGTGCGCCGCAATTGCGCGGTCGCGGGCCTAAGTCGATGATACGCGGTGAGCGGTCCGTTCATGCTCCCCGCAACTCCACAACGAATTTACCAACAGCCTCAACGACCTCGTCCGCCGGGGTCTTCTCGATCAATCCCACAATCGCGCTGCCAACCACCGCCGCATCGGCAAACTCTGCGACCGCGCGCACATGCTCGGCGGTCGAAACGCCGAAGCCTAGTGCAATCGGCAGTTTGGTAAACTTCCGCAACCGCTTTACCAGCGTCTTCGCATCGCCGGTAAGCTCCGTCTGCGTGCCCGTAATGCCCACGCGCGAAATCGCGTAGACAAACCCTCGCGAATTTTCGGCGATAGCTTCCAACCGTTCATCAGGCGACGTCGGAGCGGCCAGAAACACCGGCGCAAGACCGTTCGCCTGCATCGCCGCAAGATACTCCGCAGCCTCTTCAACGATCATGTCCGTCAACAGCACACCATCCGCGCCGGCGTCCTTCGCAGCCTTCGCAAAGGCATCCATCCCCATCCGCACCACTGGGTTCAAATAACTGAACAAAATAATGCCCGCGTCCGGCCTCGCAGCGCGAATCTCTTTGCAGATGCCGAGCACATCCGTAAGCCGCGTTCCCCGCGCCACCGCCCGCTCCGAAGCCCGCTGAATCACCGGCCCATCCGCCAACGGATCGCTGAACGGCACGCCCAACTCGATCACATCTGCGCCGTTATCGATCGCGACAATCGCCATATCGCGCGTCGTAGGCAGGTCAGGATCGCCCGCCGTGAAATAAATCACCAGCCCCGGCTTGTTGTTGAAGGCAATCATCTACAGCCAGCCTCCGCAGGGGCGTCCATCAGCAACCGCTTCAGCGGAATGGCGAGATAGCGTGGCAACCAGACGAGATACACCATTCCGATCGCCAGGTCGGCTACGCCGCAAAGCGTTGCGCCGACTCCACCCTTCCCAAGAATTCCGTAACCCGCGAACACCGCAAACCCCGCGACCCGCAGCAGGCCTTCCCAAACCACAAACGTTCCACGACGCTGCAAATCGCGCGCGCAAAGTATCAGCATGATGCCGAGAAAGATTGCAACCAGCCCGAACAGATGCGTCGTCAGGCCCACAGGCTCGGACTGCACTACCAACGCGAAGGCCTGCGAGATCTGGCAGCCCAGCCCCGCGAGAATGTCCAGGATGCCCGTCCAGAAAACAAAGTGTTTCATGATCCCTCAAAGCGCCAACTCTCTAGTCAGAATCCCAATGTCCTTGTCCCCACGCCCACTCACGTTCACCATCAAAATCTGATCCTTGCCCATCTTCGGAGCCATCTTGATCGCCTCTGCAACAGCATGTGCCGACTCCAGCGCCGGAATAATCCCCTCCGTCCGCGACAACACTTTCGTCGCATCGAGCGCCTCCGCATCGGTGGCGGAGGTATACGTCGCGCGTCCCGAATCGTGCAGCATCGCATGTTCCGGCCCTACGCTGGCGTAGTCCAGCCCCGCGCTCACCGAGTGCGTCGCCGCAACCTGCCCCGCATCGTTCTGCAACACGTAGGAGTACGTCCCCTGCAACACGCCGGGTGTCCCCCCTCCGTTCTTCGCGAACCGCGCCGCGTGCTCGCCCAGCGCCGTTCCACGCCCGCCCGCTTCGACGCCGATCAAGCGCACATTCTTATCGGCGAGATACTCGTAGAAGGCTCCAATCGCATTCGACCCACCGCCCACGCACGCCACAATCGCATCCGGCAACCGGCCCTCATGTTCGAGAATCTGCCGCTTCGATTCCTTTGAAATGACGCGCTGAAAATCGCGCACAATGGTCGGATACGGATGCGACCCCAGCGCCGAGCCGAGAATGTAATACGTCGACCGTACATTCGTCACCCAGTCGCGCATCGCCTCGTTGATCGCGTCTTTGAGCGTCGCCGACCCCGACGAAACGCCGCGCACCTCCGCACCCAGCAGCCTCATGCGGAACACATTCAACTCCTGCCGCCGCATGTCCTCCTCGCCCATGTACACCACGCACTCGAGCCCGAAAAGCGCGCAAACAGTGGCCGTTGCAACGCCGTGCTGCCCAGCGCCAGTCTCGGCGATGATGCGCTGCTTACCCATTCGCCGTGCTAACAATGCCTGACCTAAAGCGTTATTGATCTTGTGCGCTCCAGTGTGCAGCAGGTCTTCGCGCTTGAGATAAATCTTCGCGCCGCCCAGCGTTTCCGTCAGCCGCTTTGCATAGTACAGCGGAGTCGGACGGCCCACATAATCCTTCAGCAGCCCGTCAAGCTCGGCATGAAACGCCGCATCCGCCTGCGCGTCCGCATACGCTGCATCGAGCTCCAGCAGCGCCGCCATCAGCGTTTCCGGCACATAGCGCCCGCCGTACACGCCGAAGCGTCCGGGAGTTACGACGCTCGGCGTGACCCTAGGACTGACCAGTTGACTCAAACTCATCGGCTCTCCATCCAAAAGAAGACATCTCGCAAAACAGAAAAGCCCCGACATTTCTGTCGCGGCTCGGTGGGTTGGTTGAGAATCTGCTGAACTTTCAGCGAGGCTCAGTCCGCCGCGGCCGCTACTGCGGGCCAATAGCGGAACGTAAAGCGGAACGAGGTGCAGAACGAACTCATAATGTTTACCTTACACCGGGCGCGAACTTCGGGCAAGGGTTGGCCTCCACGTTGTTGATTGAGTCCATCTGAAATTGAGCATGTTCGCATCTCAATTTCTGCGCGAAGGGCCACGCTGATTCTCTTTCATGAGCGGCGTGCAGCGTCGATAAAGTCTCGCACTCGCGCCGAATCTTTTGCCCCCGGTGAAGCTTCCACTCCGCTAACCACATCCACGCCCCAGGGGTGAAGCTGTGCTATGGCCGCAGTCACGTTTTCCGGTCGCAAGCCACCCGCAACAATCAAACGACAATGCGACTCTCGCGGCCACACTCGCCGGATAATCTCCGCCGCCCGCGGCCAGTTGAACGTCAACCCCGTACCCCCCGAGATGCCACTCTTCGCCGTATCGAGCAGCACCGCATCGACCTTCCCATCCACAAAAACATTTCTCAGAGTTACTTCGAACTGCCGCTCGGCTTCCGAGCCGCCTTCACGGGCAAACGAAACAACTTGCAGCACTCTCAAGCGGCCTCTTGTTCCATCCTTCAAAGCCGCGATCAGCGTCGGGTTGAAGTCTCCGTGCAACTGCACCCCCGTAAGCCCCGCCAGCGTAACCGCGCCCAGAATCTCCTTCGCATCCTGCGTCGTGAAGACGCCAATCTTCTCAATCTCCGCCGGAAGACGCGGCGTGATTTCCGCAACCTGCTGCGCCATCACCTGCCGCGAACTCGGCGCGAAAACAAACCCCACCGCGTCCGCCCCGGAGGCTACAGCAAGCAGAGCATCGTCGACATTCGTAGTCCCACAAATCTTGATCCACATGCCAACTCTCCACAACTCAAAACTCAAAACTGATGCGGGTGCTGTGTGCTGGGTGCCATTCATCGCACAGTTTTATCGCGCGGTGGGTGGGTCGCCACGACTCCCAGCGCCGCGCAACAAGTCCGCAAGCGCCTCACCCGGCCCCGCCTTCCGCATCAGGGACTCGCCAATCAGAAACGCCGTATATCCCGCTCCCCGCAGTCGGTCAATATCAGCCGCCATATGGATCCCGCTCTCGGCCACACGCACCGCATTCTTCGGCAACCACGAAGCAAGCTCTACCGCGCGCTCCAGCGACACCTCAAACGTCTTCAAATCGCGGCTGTTCACGCCGATGCATTCGCAGTCCAACACCAAAGCTCGCTGCAACTCCTCCGCATTATGCACCTCGCATAGCACATCGAGTTCATGCGTCTTTGCCGCATCGCGCAGCGTTCGCAACTCGGCATCGGTCAACGCCGCGACAATCAGCAGAATCGCATCCGCACAATTCGCCCGCGCTTCAAGGACTTGAAACTCATCCACCATGAAGTCTTTGCGCAAACAGGGAATGGTCACCGCCGCCGAAGCTCGGCGCAGGTTATCCAGCGACCCCTGAAAGAACTTCTCGTCGGTCAACACCGAAAGCGCCGCCGCCCCACCCACCTCCATCTGCGCCGCCAGCGCCGCCGCATCGAACTCCGCGCGAATCAACCCCTTCGACGGCGAAGCCTTCTTCAACTCCGCAATCACCGCCGCACCGTGCTGTGCCTTCGCACGCAACGCCCGCGCAAACCCGCGCGGCACATGCTCCGCCGCCGCCTGCTTCAGCACGCGAAGATCAGCGGCTGCCCTACGCTCGGCGACAACCCTCCGCGTATGCGCCAAAATCTCCGCCAGGTACATCGTTTTTTCTGCAACTGTCTGCGCCATCGTCTACCATGCTACGGCAGACACCTTTGCCGAATCGAACGGCTCTCAAAACCGCGGGCGCGAACGCGAGGAACCATGTTCACCAAGAATCGAATCGAAGCGCTTAGCGATGGAGTTTTCGCGATCACCATGACCTTGCTGGTGCTCGACCTCAAGGTCCCGGACGCGACAGCGCCTTACCTGCTGGGCGCGGCCATCAGGCATGGAGGCCACGCCTGGTTCAGTTTCCTGGTCACCTTTTGCATCGCCTCCATCTTCTGGACACTACAGCATCGCGTCTTCGACCTGATGGAGCGTGTCAATCACGCGACCCTCGTGCCCACTTTCGTCTTTTTGTTTTTCATCGCAATTCTACCTTTCACCACTCACATTCTCGGAGCGTACATTCGTGCCCCGCTCGCGTTTACGCTGTACTTCCTAAATCAACTGGCGATCGCTGTTGCACTCACCGTGAAGCTGGAACTGGCGCGCACCCACGGACATCTTCGTCCCGGAGTCGACCCGACCGACCTCCGAGTGCGTCTCTTCACCACGTGCGCCGCGATGGCCTGCGGCACCATAGCCGCCCGTTTCTTGCCTCTCCAATGGATATGGTTGCCACTCTCAGTCCTGGCAATCGTTTCCAGACGCCTCCGCGCCATACGTGCAGCACACGTCAAAGCGAGCACCGCGCCGCCAGCAGCTTGATCTAAGCAGACGGCAAACGGCCGAACCACTTCTAAATTTCCCTGTTTCCTTGTTTTCTGGTTCGCTGCCCCTACGCCTTCCCCGCCAACTGCCGCAGCACGTACTGCAAGATCCCGCCATGCTGATAGTAAAGAATTTCCTGCGGCGTATCGATCCGCACCGTTGCCGGAAACTCCGTCACCTCGCCGTCTGGCGCAGTCGCGACGACCGTCATATTCTTGCCGCTGGAAAATTTGTCGTCCAGCATCGCCTTCAACTCGCCCGGCGCGCAGCCCAGCGTGAACGTTTCTTCCCCCGTCAACCCAAGCGATTCAACGTTCTCACCCGCTTGAAACTGCAACGGAAGAATGCCCATACCCACCAGGTTGGAGCGATGAATCCGCTCATAGCTTTCCGCGATGACGAAGCGAATCCCTAGTAACCGCGGGCCTTTTGCCGCCCAGTCGCGTGACGACCCCGAGCCGTACTCTTTGCCCGCCAACACGCCTAAAGCCACGCCGCGCTCGGCATACTTCACGCTCGCGTCGTAGATGCTCATCCCTTCGCCTTCGGGCAGCAGTCTTGTGACGCCGCCCTCGGTTCCGGGCGCGAGCTTGTTGCGCAAACGCACATTCGCAAACGTCCCGCGCACCATGACCTCGTGATTCCCACGCCGCGAGCCATAAGAGTTGAAATCCGACGGCTTCACGCCGTGTTCGACGAGATACTTGCCCGCGGGGCCATTCAGCTTGATCGACCCCGCTGGAGAAATGTGATCAGTCGTCACCGAATCACCCAAGACCGCCAGCACCCGTGCGCCTGAAATGTCCTTGACCTCCGCAGGCACCGCCGGCATTCCATCGAAGTACGGCGCCTTGCGAATGTATGTCGAGTCCGCTTCCCATCCATACGTGTCGCCTGAGGGAAACTTCAGATTCTGCCAATTCGAATCGCCTTCGGACACCGTCGAGTATTGATGCCGGAACATCTCCGAGTCGATGCACGAAGCGACGGTATCGGAAACCTCCTGTTGCGATGGCCAGATATCTTTCAAAAACACGGGCTTCTGATCTTTGCCGTATCCCAGCGGATCGCTGTCGAAGTTATGCGAAATATGCCCTGCCAACGCATACGCGACCACCAGCGGCGGGCTCATCAAGTAATTCGCCCGCACCTCCGGCGAAATGCGGCCCTCAAAGTTTCGATTCCCCGACAGCACCGACACCGCAACCAAGCCATTGTCCTCAATCGCTTTTGAGACATCGGTCGGCAGCGGGCCGGAGTTGCCAATGCACGTCGTGCATCCATACCCCACCACCTGAAACCGCAGCGCGTCGAGATACTGCAGCAGCCCCGCGCGCGTGTAGTAATCCGTCACCACGCGCGACCCCGGCGCGAGCGACGTCTTCACCCATGGCGGCGTTGTCAACCCCGCCTCCACCGCTTTCTTCGCCAGCAGTCCAGCGGCGACCATGACGTACGGGTTCGACGTATTCGTGCAGCTCGTAATCGCCGCGATCACAATCGAGCCGTTGTTCAGATACTTCTCCGGCTGCACCCCAAAGCGCGCTTCAACCGAGTTTACCGTCTCGGCAATTGCGACCGTCGCTCCAGATTCGCTCTTCGCTGCATGAGTCGTGCTGAGCACCACGACAGACTCCGGCACCATCGGCGCAGGCGCGCCCACCGCGCTGGTCACATCCCCGGTCGCCGAAGCATGACCGCCCTCACCTTCCCAGCGCACCATCTGCCGCGAGGCGTTCTTGTTTCCGTTTGGCCCCAGCAGCGACGGAAGCTGCTGCGCAAAACTCTCCGGCGTTTTCGACAGCAGCACGCGGTCCTGCGGACGCTTCGGTCCCGCGACGCTCGGCTCCACCGTGGCCAAATCCAGCGATAGCGTCGCCGAGTACTCGGCTTCCACCGCGTTGGGTGTATGAAACAAACCCTGCGCGCGGTAGTACGCTTCGCACAACGCAATCTGCTCTTCGCTGCGTCCGGTCAGGCGCAGATACTTCAGCGTCTCCTTGTCCACCGGAAAAATCCCGCAGGTCGCCCCATACTCCGGAGCCATATTCGCAATCGTCGCGCGGTCGGCCAGTGGCAACTCGCTCACGCCCGGCCCATAGAACTCGACGAACTTGCCGACGACGCCCTGTTTGCGCAGTGCCTCGGTCACGGTCAGGACGAGATCGGTCGCGGTAGAGCCTTCTTTCAACTTGCCCGTCAGCCGGAACCCGACAACTTGCGGAACCAGCATGGACACTGGCTGGCCGAGCATTGCCGCCTCCGCCTCGATGCCACCGACGCCCCAGCCGAGCACG